>JAGQIK010000327.1 GCA_020431405.1 Myxococcales bacterium | reverse complement strand
GGAGCCATCCAGCTCCATCGTTTCATCCTTGCGCGGCTTGCGCGGCGCGCCACCGACCAGCAGGGCCGCGTCGGTCAGCGAGAGCTCGATCGTCTTGTCGCGGCGCTTCTTGGACGACTCGATGTTGATGTCGCTCTCGTCGGCGCTCTTGCGCCTGCCGACCGCGGGCGCCACGGCGACCATCATCGCCGCGTCGCTGAGCGAGAGCTCGATCGTGTCGTCGCGCCGCTTCTTGGTCGGCTCGATGACGAGCGGCGCTTCGTGCGCCGGCTGCCGCATCGCGACCGTCGGTCCGTCCCAGGCCTCGCCCGCCGCGGGGTCGGCCTCGGGGTGAGAGGCCTCCTTGGCGTCGACGATGTCGTCGGCGTCGACCTCGAGCTCGGCGTCGGCGTCGCCTTCGCCAGCGCGTCCGCTGAGCTCGCCCGCCAGCCGCCAGCACTGGCCGACGGTGTGCTCGTCCTTGCGCACGCCGAACGCCTGCAGCCAGACCTCGAAGGCCCGTCGCTTGTCGCCAAGGTTCTCTTCGAACAGCCCCGCCACGTGCTCGAGGATCGACAGCCGCAGCTCGTCGTCCTCGGCGCGCTCGTAGCGCACGCGATGCACCGCCAGCACCGGACCCCAGCTGCGTGCGCGTCGCGCCAACGCTTCGATGCGTTCCACAAGCGCGGCTTCGTCGCAGACCCCGAGCTCGTAGCGCCGCACTTCGTCGGCCAGCGCCCGCACCGGATCGCGCAGCGCCTCGTCTGCGATCTGCGCGCGCTGCGCGAGCAGTCGGTCGCGGCGCACCGGCTCGTCCTCGCGCTCGAGCAGGTGGTGATAGACGTCGTAGAGGGCGCGCTGCTGGCCGCTCTGCTCGGCGACGCGCGTCATCGGCTCGAGCAGCTGCTCGCCGCGCGGGTCGACCTCGAGCCCGCTGATCAAGATCTCGAAGGCCGCGTGTTGATCGCCGAGGTGCTCGTCGGCGATGCGCGACATCTCGAAGATCAGCGCCATGTGCTCGGCGCTGCCGATGACGCGGCGCAAGCTCTCGCGGTAGACCGCCAGCAGCTCGTGCCACATCTCGTGCTCGCTGGCGAGGCGGCGCAGGTGCTGCAGCGCGGTCCCGTCATCGGGGTAGAGGTCGTTGGCGCGCCGGTACCACTCGAAGGCGCGCGTGGGATCCTGCAGGCGATCCTCGCAGACCTGCGCCAGCTCGAGCAGCAGCACCTGCCGTTCGCGGTCGCTCTCGATGGCAGCGAAGATCGCCGACGCGCGACGCACCAGCTCCTCGTAGCTCTCGGTGCGGTGATAGATGCGTCGCAGCTCGCGCAGCGCCTCGGCGTTCTCGTTGTCGATGGACAGCACGCGCTCGTAGGCGAGCTGGGCGCGCTGCGCGTCCTGCGCGCGACGCCACCACAGGTCGGCGATCTCGAGCGCCAGCTCGAGGCGATCGCGCCGGCGGTCGTCGCTGTCGGGCACCAGAAACAGCTCGCGCTCGGCGATCTCGGCGGCGCGCGCGAAGTCGTTGCGCCGCAGGTGTAGCTGTTTGAGGCGGCGGTGCGCGTCGAGGTCCGCCGGCGCCAGCTCGTCGAGGATGCGCTCGAATGCCTCGGCGGCGCGGTCGATGTCGCCGAGCTGGCCTTCGAGCACGTCGACCTGCTTGAAGGCAAGCACCACGCGCTCTTCGGCGTCGTCGGCGAGATCGAGCTGGCGCGACAGCACCGAGGCGAGGCGCTCGTGATAGCCGAGCTGGCTGTAGAGCCGCTCGAGCGCCTCGAGCGCTTCGCGCGACGCCGGCAGAAGCTCGGCCAGCTCCTCGTAGGCGGCGGCGGCTTCGTCTGGACGCGAGAGCTTCTGCTCGGCGACGTGGGCGATCTTCTTGAGCAGCCCGGCGCGCGCCGCGGGCGTTAGCGCGCCCGGGTTGGTCATCGTCACGCCCGCCGGGGCCGGCGGCGCGTCGGGGTCTTCCAGCGCCGCGTCGAAGCGCTGGCGCAGGATCGACAGCAGCTTGACGTAGTCGCCGGTGTCTTCGGTGAGGCGCGTCAGCGCGGCGAGCGCCTCCTCGTCGTGCGGCATCAGCGCGCGCACGTCCTCCCAGCACTCGATGGCGCGCGCCGGCGCCTCGAGCCGGTCGTCCATTAGCTTGGCGAGCTCCTTGAGCGCTTTGAGCCGCTCGTCGGCGCTGCGCGCGGCCTCCACGCGGCGGCCCAGCACGCGCGCCAGCTCCTCGAGGTCGTCGGCCTGGTCGAGCAGCTGCTGCAGCTTGGTCACCGCCGCGCGATCAGTGGGCGTCAGCTCGGCCAGCTCTTGATAGGCGGCGATCGCGTCCGTCGGGCGATCGAGCTGCTCGGCGTAGACCTCGGCGAGGCGCTTGAGCACGCGCGCGCGCTCGACCTTGGTCAGGATGCCGTCGAGCTGATGCGACAGCGCCCACGCCACGCCCTCGTGATCGGCCTCGCGCTCGTAGATCTCGACGAGCATGCGCAGCGCCGACTCGTCGCCGGGCGACTGGGTCAGGATCTCGCGCAGGATCTCGGCCAGGTCGAGCGGGTCGAGCATCTGATCGTGGTAGGCCTTGGCGCAGCGCCGCAGCACGTCGAGCCGCTCGCTGGCGCCGAAGGCCTGGCTCAGCTCGTGCTCCATCGCCGCCTTGCGCTGCTGCCACATGCGCATACGCACGCCGATGCGGCGCAGCGACTCCTTGGAGCGCCCGGTGTCGGGGTGCAGGTCGGCGATCTGTTGCCACGCCTCGGCGGCGCCTTCGAGGTCGCCGAGGCGCCGCTCGCAGACGTCGGCGAGCTCCTCGAGACGCGCGCAGATCTCCATCGGCGGTGCGTTGGCTTCGCGCGCCGACTGCGCGGCGTAGCGCAGAAGCTCCGACAGGTTGCGGTAGTCGCCCTTCTGCCGGAAGTAGTCTTCGTACGCTGCGAGCGCCTTGCGGTGCTCGGGGTCGATCTGCAGGATCTCGTGCAGCAGCACGGCGGCGCCTTCAGAGTCGACGCCGTGGTCGCGCCGGATCAGCGCGATCTCCATCATCAGCTTGAGGCGCGCGTTGCGGTCCTTGGCGCCGTCGAGCTCGCGCTGCAGCAGCTGCTCGAGCTTCTCCCAGTCCTCGTCGGCGCGATACAGCTCCTTGAGCCGCGTGGACGCGGGCCCGCCGAGCACCTCGCGCGGCAGCACCGTCTCGTAGCACTCGCGCGCGCCCTGACGGTCGCCGAGCTTGCGCTCGAGCAGCTCGGCGCGCCGCATCAGCAGCTGCGTCGCCTCGAGGTCGGAGGCGACGCTGATGCGCTGGCGGTAGAGTCGGTCGAGGTCGGCCCAGCGTCCCGTCTCCTGGTAAGCGCGCTCGAGGCGCGTCGCCGCGGCTTCGTTTTCGGGGTCTGCGCCGAGGGCGCGCCTCAGGTAGCCGATGGCGCCGTCGCGATCGCCGCGCGACTGGCGGCGCTGCGCGATCTGCATGTAGATCGAGGCCGCCTTGTCGAGGCCGCCCGGGCTTGGCCACTCGGGCGAGGCGTAGATCTCGCCGAGGGTCTCCATCAGCTCTTCGTTGCCCGGGCGCAGCTGCAGCGCCTCGGTGTAGCAGCGCGCGGCCGACTCCATGTCGCCGAGCTTGTCGCGGTAGAGCTGGCCGAGCGCCAGCAGCCGATCGATCTTGGTGCGCGTGTCGGTGATCGTCTCGAGCTCGACGCGGTAAAGCTGCGCCACCGTCTCGAAGTGGCCGACCTGCGCGTAGATGCGGCGGCCGGCCTCGATCGCTTCGGCGTGCGTGGCGTCGCCGGCGAAGGCGCGCTGGTAACACGCGATGGCGCGGTCCATGCGCCCGAGGCGCTGCTCCCAGAGCTGGCCGAGCTCGAACTCGAGGCGCGCGGCGCGTCGCGTGTCGCGGCCCGCCTCGGCGAGCCCTTCGATCTCGAGCTCGAGCAGCCGCACGAGCTCGGTCCAGCGCTCGGTGGCTTGGGCCAGCCCCTTGAGGCGCTCGAGCGCGCGCTGGTGCCCCTTGTCGCGCGCCACCGCCTTGTTGAGCACGCGCAGCTCCGACTCGGCGTTGCCGCGCGCGTGATGGATCTCGGCGGCGCGCCACAGCAGATCGGCGGCGCCGTGGCCCTCGGCGAGGTGATCGGCGCGCCGTTCGTAGAGCGCGGCCAGCTCGGGGTCGCGGCTCTGGCCCTGATAGGCGCGGCGCAGCGCGTTGAACGCGGTGCTGTCGGCTGGATCGCGCCGAAAGTCCGACAGGTGCCGTGCGATCGTCGACTGGTCCGCCGCGCCCGCGCCCGCGCCCGCGCCTGCGCTAGCGCCATCGGTCGCGCCCGCACTCACGCTCGCGGTCGGTGGGGCGCTCGGTACGCTGGCGGCCGTGTCGTCGGGGGAGGCTTCGGGCCCGCCGCTCTGCGGAGGCGGCGTCGGCATGATCGGCGCGCTCGCTCGCCGCT
>JAGQIK010000039.1 GCA_020431405.1 Myxococcales bacterium | reverse complement strand
CGGGGCGGCGACGACGGCGGCGATGCCGGCCTCGCCCCAGCGCGCGTCGGGCACCGCCACCACCGCGGCGTCACGCACCGCGGGGTGCGCCAGCAGCGCGGCCTCCACCTCGGCTGGATAGACGTTGACGCCGCCGGAGATGAACATCTCCTTCTCGCGGCCGGCGATGTAGAAGAAGCCGTCGGTGTCGGTGCGCGCCAGGTCGCCGGTATCGAACCAGCCCTCGGCGTCGAAGGCGGCGGCCGTCGCCTGCTCGTCTCCGAAGTAGCCGACAAACAGGTGCGGGCCGCGAAGCTGCAGCCGACCGACCTCGTCGGGCCCGAGCGGCGCGCCTGCGTCGTCGACCACACGCGCTTCGGTGAACGGAAGCGGCCGTCCGATGGAGCCCGCCTTCTCGTGCGCCTCGGCGCAGCTCATGGTGAAACAGTTGACGCCCGCCTCGGTCATGCCGAAGCCCTGCTTGAGCACCACGCCGCGCTCGGCGTAGCGGTCGACGAGATAGCGCGGCAGCGGCGCGCCGCCGCTGATGACCCAGCGCAGGCTCGACAGGTCGGCCGACGCGAAGCGCGGATGCTCGGCTAGGCGCTCGAAGATCGTCGGCACGCCGAGCACCACAGTGCAGCGCTCGCGCTCGACGGTGGCGAGCACTTCGTCGGCGTCGAAGCCGCGATGCAGCACCACCCGCCCGCCGATGCAAAACAGCGGCAGCATAAACACGCCAAAACCCGCCGCGTGATAGAGCGGCGTGAAGACGGCGGTGATGTCGTCGTCTCGCAACTGCCAGCCGATCACGGTGGTGACGGCGTTGAAGCCCAGCATGCGCGACGGCAGCATCACGCCCTTGGGCTTGCCCGTGGTGCCGCTGGTGTAGATCAGCGCGCAGGCCGCTTCGGGGTCGCGCAGCGCGCGCGGCGGTGGATCGTGGGCGCTGTCGGCGAGCCACGCGTCGTCGGAGAGGCAGACGCGCCGCTCGAGGCTCGGTGCTTCGATGGCGCCGGCGCGCTCGGCGAGGCCGGCGCCATAGAGCAGCGCGCGCGCGCCCGAGTCTTCGATCACGCCGGCGAGCTCGACAGCGGTGAGGTGCGTGTTGAGGTTGACCAGCACGAGACCACTTCGCAGCGCGGCGAAGAACAGCTCGACGTAGCGCAGCTGGTTGCCCGCCAGCACTGCGACGCGATCGCCCGGCGCGAGGCCGAGCCCACGCGAGCTGGAAAGGGCCGCGGCGAGGCGATCGGCGCGCGCGTCGAGCTCGCCGTAGCTCAGACGTACGCCGCTAGAAAGCTCGAGGATCGCCTCGCGTGCCGGCTCGAGCCGGGCGCGCTCGGCGACCACATCGGCGTGCAAGATCGCCCGCGCCATCGTCTAGTCCTGCGTCCAGCGCAGCGCTACGCCGGCTTGGTTGTAGCCCACGCCCGAGCCGACCAGCACGACGAGATCACCGGCGCGAAGCCGCCCCTGCGCCACCGCGTCGTGAAGCGCCATCGGCACACACGCGCTGCCGGTATAGCCGAAGCGATCCATCACCATGTGCGTGCGCTCGAGAGGCAGCTCGAGCGTCGCCATCACCTTCTCGATGGTCGGCCGGCGCACCTGCGTGAAGATCGCCAGATCGATGTCGCCCACGGCGAAGCCGCCCCGCTCGGCGAGCTCGCGCACCAGGCGCGGCCACCCCTCTTCGTTGACCTCCGGCGGATAGCGCTCGACCATCCGCACCTGCATGCGGCCAGCCTCGAGTGCCTCGACGCTCGGTGGCTCGGCGGTGGCGCCGGCAAAGATGCCCCAGTTGCGATGCAGCGATCCATCGGCGGCAAACGCCGAGGCGATCACACCGGGCGCGTCGGCGCGCTCGAGCGCCGCGGCGCCAGCGCCGTCGCTGTAGAAGAAGCGCATCGGATCGTGCGCGTCGGCAAGCACCGACATGCGATAGACGCCGACAACCAGCGCGCGCCGCAGCGCTGCGTTGGTAACGAGCAGACCGGCCGCCGTCGCCAGCCCGGTGGGGAACGACGCGCAGGCGCACCCCACATCGAACGTGCCGGCGGCGCGCGCGCCGAGCTTGTGCTGCAGCACCACCGACGTGGCGGGCGTGATGAAGTCGGGCGAGTCGGTGCCGACGATGATCAGGTCGACGTCCTCGGCGCGCCAGCTGGCGGCCTCGAGCGCGGCGCGCGCGGCGGGCAGCGCGACGTCCGACGCCGCCCAACCGTCGGGCGCGATGCGGCGCGTGGTGATCCCCGTGCGCGCGTGCATCTTGTCGACAAAGCGCTCGCCCGCGGGCGCGGCTTGCACCGCACCTGCCTGCTCGAGCACGCGCTGCAGCGCCTCGTTGTCGAGCTCGCCGTCGGGCACGTAGCTGCCGGTGCCTCGAATCACCGCGTGGCTGCTCATCCCGCCCACCCCTTGGTGTTAGTGCGAGAGCAATGCGCGGTCAATGACTTTTTGCTGCATTGCAACATACCTGTCACATGCTCAGACTTTTTCTTATCGATTACAGAAAGATTGGGCATGTGCATAGGCTTCAGGCCTCGCTTTGCGGGGCCTGTGTGAGGCGTTCAGAATAAATGCACGAGGTTGGCTGACTGGGAACCGGGCCAAAATGGCGCACTGCAACAATGCGTCCTACCCTTGACGAACTGCCAGCGACGCCGGACCGTCGACGCATGAGCAAGCGCAGTCACAGCACCGGCAAGCCCTTCAACCCCGAAACGCTCGCGCTGGGATACGGCTACGAGCCGCGCCTCTCCGAAGGCGCGGTCAAGCCGCCCGTCTTTCTGACCTCGACGTTTCAGTTCGCCAGCGCCGAGGACGGCAAGCGCTTCTTCGAGCTGGCCTACGGGCTGCGCGAGCCCGACGACGGCGAGCAGCAAGGCCTGATCTACAGCCGCCTCAACAACCCCAACATGCAGATCTTCGAGGAGCGCATGGCGGCCTGGGATCAGTGCGAGCTCGGCGCCACGTTCGCCTCCGGCATGGCGGCGATCTCGACGACGATGCTGGCGCTGCTGCGTCCTGGCGACGTGGTGATCTCCACCGAGCCGATCTACGGCGGCACCTACTATCTGTTTCGCCACATCCTCAGCGAGTACGGCATCGACGTACGGCTCGTCGCCGCTGGCGACGACGCGCCGGCCAGGATGCGCGAGGCGGCCGAGCAGGCCGGCGCCGCTCGCGTGCGCGTGCTGTACCTCGAGACCCCCGCCAACCCCAACCTGGTGCACACAGACATCGCAGCCATCGCTCAGCTCGGCGCCGATCTGCGCGCTGCACACGGCGGTGCCGTCACCACCGTGGTCGACAACACGCTGCTCGGCCCGCTATTTCAGCTGCCGGCCACGATGGGTGCCGACATCGTGATCTACTCGGCCACCAAGTTCATCGGCGGCCACAGCGATCTGATCGCCGGCGTCGCCAGCGGGCCGCGCGAGCTGATGGTCAAGGTGCTCTCCATGCGCACGATCCTCGGCACGGGCGCCACGCCTTTCAACGGCTGGCTGCTGCTGCGCTCGCTCGAGACGCTCTCCGTGCGCATGCGCCGCCAGCAGAAGAACGCGCGCGCGCTGGCGCAGCTGCTCGCCGAGCACCCGATGGTCGAATCGGTGAGCTACCCGGGGCTGCTCGCGCCGAACGAGCCGCAGCACGCGCTGTGGCAGAAGCAGTGCACAGGGTCGGGATCGATGATCGCGTTTCACATCAAAGGCGGCCAGGCAGCGGCCTATCGCGTGCTCGACAGCTTCGAGGTCGCGCGCCTCGCCGTCTCGCTCGGCGGCACCGAGACGCTCGTCGAGCACCCCATGACCATGACCCACGCCGACGTCCCGCCCGCCGAGCTCGAAGCGCGCGGCGTCGGGCCGGGCTTGATCCGCATGTCCGTCGGCCTCGAGCACCTCTCCGACCTCAAGCGTGATCTGGTTCACGCGCTGCGCGCCGCCGAAGGGTAGCCGCGGTGCGCACGTCGCAGCGGCACTGCAACCTCTTCGTTTGCATCGCTGGCGTGACACTCTCTAAGCCGCGCCGTGATTACGACCGCTTGCGGTGGTGCGTCGTTCGCAATGCACGGCGCCATGAAGAACAACAACCGATCGAAGACGAGCTGGCTAGCGATCGCGCCCCTCGGCCTGCTGCTCGCAGGCGCGTCCTGCTCGAGCACATCGGCAAGCGCCACGGACGCCTCGGCGGACCTCCAACAGGACGTCGACGCGGCGGCCGACACGGCGGGTGAAGCGACAGCCGACGCCATCGCCGACGCCGACCTCGATCCTGCGCGCAGCGGCATCACGCTTCGCGGCTGCTTCGATCCCACACCCGCACAGAGCGGTGGCGGCGGCCCTGGAAAGACCTGCACCACCGACGTCGACTGCGCGACCTACATCCCGGGCTATCGCCTCTGCGGCAGCAAAGGCTACTGCAGTCAGTGCAAGAGCGACACCGACTGCACCGCCGACGCGAGCAGGCCGAAGTGCGCGCTGACCAACAACAACAACGTCGGTGTCTGCATGGCCTGCGTCGCAGACTCCGACTGCACCGCGGGCCCTGACAACACCGGAAAGTGCCTCGCGGGCGCCTGCAAACGCTGCGACAGTGACAGCGACTGCGTCAACGCTGGCCTCGGCGCCGCCTGCAGAAACGGCCAATGCGCGGCTTGTACGGACGACAGCTACTGCACCGCGGGCACCGGCACCACGGGCTACTGCTGGGGCGGGCGTTGCGATGCCTGCAGGTCCGACCAGGACTGCCTCGACTCGGGGCTCGGCCGCTACTGCAACAGGCCCGCTGGCAGTCCGCTGCACGGCCGCTGTGTCGAGTGTCTCTACAACGCACACTGCGTCGGACGTGGCACCGGCAAGTGCGCCAACAACCTATGCGAGGGCTGCGAGAGCAACGCCGACTGCGCACCGCTGCCAGATCCCAAGCTCGAGTGCTGCAACGGCCAAGGCAGTGGCTGTCTCTAGCAAATCGCCGATCGCCTACAGCTTGCTCGCGATCACAGACCGTCGCCCGCGACCCTGACACCCTCACAGCCGCGTGACCGTCGCGACCTGCACGAGGGTGCTTATGACTAGGCGAGCTTTGTCCGCGGTATTCGTGGTGATGGTGATCTCCGTCGTGGCGGCGCCGCGCGTCGCGTCGGCCCAGGTCACGCTCGGTCAGACAGCGTCGGCCCCTATGTCGCAGCCGCTCGACGTGATGCTCTTCCCGGTGGAGATCGGGGCGCTGAGCAGCCACGTCGGCCTGCAGTTCGGCTTCGCCCGCGCGACGCTCACCGGCCTTCGCGGCACGGCCGATCTGAACGTGATGAACCTCGGCTTGCAGGCGCAGTACGCCTTCGCAGACATCGTCGAGGTCGGCATCAACCTGCCGTTCCTGGTGCACGGCTGGACCAGCTTCGGCGCCGGGGCGGCCGACACCGAGCTCGGCAACATCCGGCTCGACGTCAAGGTCAAGCTGCTGGGCAGCTCGCGCGGCATGTTCGCGCTCTCGGCCTTCGCCAACACCACGCTGCCCACCACCAGCGGCGACATCCAGCGCGACTTCGTGCTGCTGCAAGCAGGCCTCGCGGCCACCGGCAATATCGGTCCCGCCACCTTTGGCGCAGCGCTCGGCACCTTTGCCCTGATCGGCGGCGGTAACACTGACATCGTGCTCTTCAACGCCGACATCTTCGGCGCGGCGCGGCTGCACCGCATGTTCGGCGTGCAGGTGGCGATGCAGATCGGCGTGCCGATCGAGCCCAGCGGCGGCGAGGTCGCCCTCTCGGTGATGCCAGCCGTGCAGTTCTTCCCCATCGACAACCTGCACATCGACGCCGGCGCACGCATCGCGATCACCGACACTGGCAAGCTCTACACCACCGGCGGACGCGCGGCGCTCGTCGTGGCCGCTGCCTACAACTTCTAGCGGCATCCGTGCTCGGGCGTTGAGCTGCGTCGATGCAGCCGCTAGCATCAACCGATGGCTACCCGCTGCCCTGTCGGCTTCGACACCCACAAGCTGCGCGAGGAGATCTCGACGATCTACGAGCGCGTCGCCAGCGACCCCGAGGGCGACTTTCACTTTCACCGCGGCCCCGAGTACGCCGCCGAGCGCCTCGGCTACGACCTCGAGCAGCTGCGGCAGCTTCCCGCCACCGCCACGGCCTCGTTCGCCGGCGTCGGCAACCCGCACAGCATCGCGGCACTCGCCCGCGGCGAGACCGTGGTGGATGTCGGCTGCGGCGCCGGCATGGACCTGCTGCTCGCCGCGCGCGCGGTCGGCCCCACGGGGCGCGCCATCGGCGTCGACATGACCGCGGCGATGCGCGAACGCGCGCAGACGGCCGCACGACAGGCGGGCCTCGCGGAGATCGTCGACGTGCGCGGCGGTGACGCCGAGAGCCTGCCGGTAGACGACGGCATCGCCGACGTCGTGATCTCCAACGGGGTGCTCAACCTCACCACCGACAAGCACAAAGCCTTCGGCGAGATCGCGCGCGTGCTCGCGCCCGGCGGTCGGCTGCAGCTCGCCGACATCGTCGTCGGTGTGGCGCTCTCGGAGGGCGCACGCAACGACATCGATCTCTGGACCGGCTGAATTGCCGGCGCTCTGCAGGTTGCAGAGCTGCTCGAGACGCTCGCCAGCTGCGGCTTCGAAGGCGCCAAGGTCGTCGAGACGTTCGCCCCGTTCGAGGGCACCAGCAAAGAGGCCGTGACGCGCAAGTTCGCCGTCAGCGGCGTCAACGTCTTCGCACGACGTCGCTGACCGCACCCCAGCGCTAGCTAGCGGACGATGCGCTTGTAGGCCGGGCACGTCCAGGCGACACCAAGCTCCTTGGCCGCCTGGAGCATCAGCTTGTACTTGTGCTTGTCGGCCACCGCGGCGATGGCGTCGAACGCTGTGCGCAGCGGGATCGACTTCATCTTGGCCATGACCGTGCGCGCGAACATCGTGCGCCGCTTGCCCGAGTGCTTCATGCGCGCCAAGCGCTTGGCTGTCTTGCAGAACAGCGCGAGGTCTGCGCGGATGTGCGCGTAGCCGATCTTCAGCGTGGCCAGCGTCGGCGCGAGCCGCTTGTTGCCCAAGACGGCTTTACACGAGGGGCGGGTGCGCGCTCCGGCGCTCACATAGGCATCAGCGTAGATGCCGCGCCCGCGGCCCGCGCGGCGGATCAGCACCACGCAGCCGCTCGAGTGCGCGGCCTGGCTGCCTTTGACGTAAGGAAGCGCCGCGCGCTTCTTGCCGGCGAAGGTAACGCGCACCAGCTTGCCGAGCACGGCGCCTTTGTCATGCCGGCGTGCGAGCTGCGCGAGCACCGCGCGGTCCGCTCCCTTCGCGCTGTGGGCGCGAATCTCGAGGCCGAGCGGGCCGCCGGGCGGACCCGACAGTGTCAGGTAGACAGCCTTGCCGACGAAGCGCGAAACAGACCAGCCGCCGCCCTTCGGATCGAGCTCGATGTTGGTCTGCGGCAGCGAGCGCTTGCGCGTCTCCACGTGCAACACGGTGCGCATGGGCTTGGCGCGCGCCAGCCCTGCTGACGCCACGAGTGAAAGCGCGGCCAGTGCCGCGGCGAAGCACGCTCTCATCCTAGACCCTCCCCTCAGCCGAAGTGCACCGCAGAGACGTGCGCGCCCATCACCACGTCGCGGTAGGGCAGCGTGGCCGCGTCGTTGCCCGCCGCGCCAGCGATCACGTGCAGCGGCAGCAGATGCTCCTCGCGCGGGTGACACGCGCGCGCCGAGGGCGCCTTCTGCCACTCCACCAGCGCCGTCTCGCGGCCCGCCGCGTCGCGCGCCATCGCCTCGCCGAGCCACGCGTCGAAGCGCTTCGAGTCCTCGTTGACCACGCTCTGCTGGCGCTTCATCGAGGCGAACAGCTCGCGCAGGTTGTGATAGCTCATGCCGCTGCCGATGATGAAGACGCCCTGGCTGCGCAGCGGCTCGAGGGCGCGACCGATGGCGATGTGGCTGCGGGGATCGAGGCTCTTCATCAGCGACAGCTGTACCGTCGGCATGTCGGCGTTGGGATAGGTCAGCTTGAGCGGCACGAAGGTGCCGTGATCGAAGCCGCGCTTGTCGTCGGCGCGCGTGGTCATGCCGGCGCGCTCGAGCAGATCGCGCACTGTCTGCGCCAGCTCCGGCTGGCCGGGCGCCGGCCACTTGACCTCGTACGACTCCTTGGGGAAGCCATAGTAGTCGTAGAGCATCGGCGGCGACTTGGCGCTGCTCACCGTGGGCAGCGCTTCCTCCCAGTGCGCCGAGATCATCAGCACGGCCTTGGGCTTTTCGGGCGGCGCCATCGCGAGCTTGATCATGTACTCGCGCATCTTGTTCCACATGCCCGGCAGACCGAAGACGCGCTCGTCGATGAAGGGCCACGGCCCTCCGCCGTGGGGGAGGAACACCGCCGGCATTCGCTTCGCCGACGACGAGCCGGCACTTTGTTTGGACACGGGGCGCGCCTTTCGCTGAGCCGAACACCGGCAGCCGCCGAGCGCCACGCCGACGGCAGCGCCACCGATCCCGGCGAGCGCGGCGCGACGCGAGAGCTGACGCGGCTGCGACATGCCGAGAGTCTAGCGCATCATCGAGGCGTGGCAGCGCGCCGCCCCGCCGGCTCATCGCTCGCCTTGACGCCTGGGCAGCGAGACGATGGCGGGCGCGCTTCCAACGACGATCACCTCGGCTCGGCCATCGCCATCGAGATCGGCGGCGGTCGCGTCGTCCTGGCGCTGGCCAACCACCCGCGCAGTGACCTGGCGCCGTCCCGCGCGGTCGCGCGCAGAGAACGCGAGCACGCGAACCGTGCTGCTGCCGATGACGATCAGCTCGTCACGGCCATCGTTTTCGATGTCGACGGGCCGCATACGAAAGATGGCAAACTCGCCCGAGAGCGCGAACAGCGGCTCGCGAACGTGAGCGCCGGGCCCACGCACACGCACCGCCGCGAGCAGCGCCCGCGCGTCGCGACCGTAGTTGCGGGCCCAGCCGTCGGCGAGCAGCAGCGTCGGCTCGGCGCTTGGCCCATCGAGGTGCGCCACCGCCAGCGCACGCACGCCGCGGACCGTCGGAATGGCGTCACGCTTCGCGCCGCGCAGCACGAACGCGTCGCCCGGTGTTCCGCGCGCGTCGCCGTAGATTCGTCCGACCACGTGCAAGACCTCCGCACCACGACGCGGTCGAAACGCCGCCACGGACGTCGCCATGCGAAAGGTCCCGAGCAGCTCGCTGTCAAAGCCGCCGCCGGACGCCTTGGCGCGCAGCCGCACGTGCCGCACCTGGTACTTGCTCTCGTAGTAGGCCAGCAGCAGCGCGCGCTCGCGCGGGCGCGGCACCAGCGCCGTCAGCTCGGCGCGCGTCGTCTCGGGCTGCAACACCAGGTTCGACTCGAACGCGGCGCCCCGCAAGCGCAGCCGCCAAAGCTGCGCCTTCGCCTGCCCTCGGCGACGGCTGCGTCCAAAGCCGGCGTAAACCTCGGCGCGCTTGTCGCCATCGAGGTCGGCGACCGCCAGAACCTGGGGCCAACCGCGCGCCGCGAAACGCGCGACGACCTTGCCGCGCCTGTCGAGCGCCACGACCATGTCCTCGCAGGCCACCACGATCTCGACGCCGGCGACGCCATCGAGGTCACCCGCCGCCACGCGCATTGGCCGCCCGCACGGCAGGTCCAACCGCCGCGTCCTCGGCGCCGCCGCGGCCTTGCTCGCAGCCTTGCTCGCGGCCTTCCTCGTGGCCTTCCTCGTGGCCTTCCTCGTCTCCTTCTTCGCCGACGCCCCACCGCCAAGCGGCCTCGTGTCCGGCGGACAGCCCAGCGAGGCCCCGACCAGAACCAAACACAGCAACGAAGCGCTCCGTGCGTCGGACATGACGCCAGTCTAGCCGATGCAGTGCCGCCCTCTGATCCCCTTACGGCGGCATCGACGCTATGACATTTGTCGTGTAGTTACGGAACCATGAAAAATGACGCGCTGCGCTAGTACGCCATGCCGCAGCGCGTTACACTCATGACAAGACACAGGGGGCGCCCGTGACTACCGTCTTCGTACCGAGGGAGTCTCACGCCGGCGAGACGCGCGTCGCCGTCACACCCGAGACAGTCGACAAGCTATGCAATCGCAGCGTCGGCGTGGTGGTCGAGCACGGCGCGGGCGACGGCTCGTTCATCGGCGACGAGCAGCTCAAGCGCGCCGGCGCCGACATCGCGAGCGATCGCGACAAGGCGCTCGGCGCGGCCGACGTCGTGCTCAAGGTGCGCGAGCCGACCATCGACGAGGCGCGGCTGCTCAAGCGCGGCGCGGTGATCGTCTCGATGCTGGTGCCCGGCGAGGCGCCGGGGCTGCTCGATGTGCTCGCCGAGCGCGACGTGACGTGCTTTTCGATGAACCTCGTGCCGCGCATCACGCGCGCGCAGAAGATGGACGCGCTCAGCTCCCAGGCCAACATCGCCGGCTACAAGGCCGCGCTCATCGCGGCGGGCGCGCTGCCGCGCTACTTCCCGCTGCTCATGACGGCGGCAGGCACCGTCAAGCCAGCCAAGGTCGTCGTGATGGGCGCGGGCGTCGCGGGGCTCTCCGCCATCGCCACGGCGAGACGACTGGGCGCCCAGGTGTGGGCCAGCGACGTGCGGCTCGCCGCCAAGGAGCAGGTCGAGAGCCTGGCAGCGAAGTTCATCGACGTCCCCGGCATGGAAGACCTCGAAGACGAGCGCGGCTACGCCAAGGCCGCCACGCCCGAGTTTCTCGAACGGCAGCGACAGATCGTCGGCGACCACGTCGCCAGCGCTCACGCGGTAATCACCACGGCGCTCGTGCCTGGCCGGCGCGCGCCGACGCTGCTGCGCGAGCACACTATCTCGCGCATGACGCCCGGCGCCGTGATCGTCGACCTCGCCGCCGAGCAGGGCGGAAACTGCGAGCTCACCGTCGCGGGCGAGTCGGTCGTCAAGCACGGCGTGACGATCATCGGCCCGCGCAATCTGCCCGCCACCGTTCCGATCCACGCCAGCGAGCTCTACGCGCGCAACGTGCTGGCGTTTGTCGAAGAGATCATCGACTCCACAGGCACGCTCGCGCTCGACCTCGAAGACGAGGTGCAGCGCGAGTCGCGTGTCGCCTACGACGAAGGAGGTCAGTCATGAGCTCGTGGTCGTCGCTGCTGCTCGCCGGCGCCGCGCCGTCGTTGACGTCAGTCTCGTTCGAGGTCGTGATCTACGGCCTCTACGCCTTCGTGTTGGCGATCTTCCTCGGCTTCGAGGTCATCACCAAGGTGCCGCCGACGCTGCACACGCCGCTGATGTCGGGCGCCAACGCGATCTCGGGCATCACGGTGCTCGGCGCGCTGGCCAGCACCATCGGCGCCATCGTCACCAAGAGCAACATCCTCGGCTTCGTCGCCGTGCTGCTGGCGACGATCAACGTCGTCGGCGGCTTCGTCGTCACCGATCGCATGCTCAAGATGTTCGGCCCCAAAAAGAAGCAGAAGGGCGCCTGACGGCGGGAGGAGGCCAGTCATGAACGCACAGCCGCTCTTCGCCATCCACGCGTCGTACCTCATCGCGGCGGCGATGTTTGTCGTCGGCCTGCGACGGCTCGCGCGCGTCAGGACCGCGCGCTCGGGCAACCTGCTCGCCGCCATCGGCATGCTCATCGCCGTCATCGCCACGCTGGCGGCCACCACCAACATCGGCTGGATCTGGATCGTCTCGGGGCTCGGCGCGGGCAGCATCGTCGGCGCTGCGCTCGCCCGCTGGGTGCAGATGACGAAGATGCCGGAGCTGGTCGCCTTCTTCAACGGGCTGGGCGGCGCCGCCTCGTCGGCTGTCGCTTTGGCCTACTTCTTCTCGCTCGAAATCAAGCGCGGCGCCACGCTGAGCAGCGTCATCGACGGCTACATCATCCTGGTGCTGTTTCTCAGCGTCGTCGTCGGCATGCTCACGCTCACCGGCAGCCTCGTCGCCTTCGGCAAGCTGGCAGGCAAGCTGCCCGGGCGCGCCGTGCTGCTGCCCGCGCGCCACGTCATCACGCTGGTGCTGCTCGGCGGCACGCTCGCCGCGGCGATCGTCGGCGCCTACGTCGCCAGCACGCCCACGACCACCGTCGTGTGGATGCTCGTGGTGGTTGGCGCGGCCGCGCTGCTCGGCGTGCTCTTGGTGATCCCCATCGGCGGCGCCGACATGCCGGTGGTGATCTCGCTGCTCAACTCGTACTCGGGCATCGCCGCCTCGATGGCCGGCTTCGTGCTTTTGGTGCGCAACGAGCCGAGCGCCTACATGCTCGTCATCTCCGGCGCGCTGGTCGGCGCCAGCGGCCTGATCTTGACCAACATCATGTGCAAGGCGATGAATCGCTCGCTGCTCAACGTGCTGGTGGGCGGCTTCGGCGAGACAGCCGACGCTGGCGCGGCGGGCGACGCGAGCGAGTATCAGAACGTCAAACGCTTCTCCGCCGAAGAGGCGGCGATGCTGCTCGACGGCATCGACCTGGCGATCATCGTGCCCGGCTACGGCCTCGCCGTGGCACAAGCACAGCACGCCATCGCCGAGCTCGACGAGATGCTCTCCGAGCGCGGCGTCGACGTGCGCTACGCGATCCATCCGGTGGCCGGCCGCATGCCGGGCCACATGAACGTGCTGCTCGCCGAGGCCAACGTGCCCTACGAGAAGTTCTTCGACCTCGACCAGATCAACGGCGAGTTCAAAAACGCCGATGTCGCCATCGTCGTCGGTGCCAACGACGTCGCCAACCCAGCGGCCCTCGACGACCCGGCGAGCCCGATCTACGGCATGCCGATCCTCAACTGCCACGAGGCGCGCAACGTGATCGTCATCAAGCGCAGCCTCAGCCCCGGCTACGCCGGCATCAAGAACAAGCTCTTCGAGCACGACAACACCATGATGCTGTTCGCCGACGCCAAGCAGGCGCTGCTCGACATCAACGCCGAGATCAAGGCGCTCTAGCGCCGCCGCGGACACCCCAGGCGAGCCTCGACTGACCCCACTGCTCAGACCTCTTGACCGCTGCGCGCCCATTGCTATAAAGGGTCGCTCGAAGTCAGGAACTGATCGTATCCTGACGAAGACAAGCAGTTTTCCGGCATAGCTCAGTCGGTAGAGCAGGTGGCTGTTAACCACCGGGTCGGCGGTTCGAGTCCGTCTGCCGGAGTAAGGGGAGCCCCATCACGGGCTCCCCTTTTAGTTCCAAGGGGCCTTTTCTTATCTTGGAATCTCCGAAGGGCATCGTCTCGCACTCCGCAATCGCGCTGCTCGTGGGCGTGGCGCTGGTGCTGCTGTTCGCTGGTGGCGCTCGTGGCGAGGCTTCGTCCGACGAGACGCAGCGCGCCAAGGCGCTCTTTCGCAAGGCCAACGTGGCCTTCGATGCGGGGCGCTATGGTGACGCGCTCGCCAGCTATCGCGCGTCGTTCGCGCTCGTGAAGCACGCGCGCACGGCGTACAACATCGCGTTCTGTCTCGACCGCATCGGTAAGCACGAGGCCGCTTACACGGCGTATCTGCGCTTCGTCGAGCTGGCGCCTGCCAGCGAGAGCAAGTTGCTCGCAGCTGCGCACAAACGCGTCGTGGCGCTACGCGCGTCGCTGCGGCTGCCGGTACACGTCGCGGTGTTTCCGGCGGGCGCGAGCGTGGCTCGGCTTGGCGAAGGCGGTCGGGCGCGCGTGCTCGGGCTGGCTCCGCTGACGGTCAACCTTCCGCTCGGCCGACACACGCTGCGCTTGAGCGCGCCCGGGCACACCCCGAAGTCGGCGACCATCGATGTCGCGGCCGGCCAGCGCAATCGCGTCGATGTTCGCCTCGTCGCCGTGGTCGCCAAGACCGTGGTCGCCAAGACCGCGATCGCCAAGACCTCGATTGCCAAGACCTCGATCGCCAGGAAAGAGGCGCGACCGGCACCCGCGCCCGCGCGCCCCGACGGCTGGGGGGCTTTGCGCATCGCGGCCACCGCGGCGCTCGTCGTGGGTGTGACACTCACGGGGCTGGGCGTCTGGCAAGGGGTGCACATGGCGCAGAAAAACAGCGCCCTCGACGACGAGATCGCCGCGGGTCGCTGGAAACAGGACCTGCACGACGAGGCCAGCGCGGCGCAGACGCGCATGGCGGTGCTGTTCGGCGCGGCGGGCGTGTCGGCCGCTGCGTGCGTGGTGTTGTACCTGTTGAGCTTGCGGCGCCCGGCGAGCAGCAAGGTCAGCTTCGGCGTGGGCGCGCATCCCAGCGGCGCCAGCGTTTCGGCTCGGCTGCGTTTCTAGCTCGAGGCGACTAGCGCGGCAGGCAGATGCCGACGTTGATCTTGCTGCTAAGCGGCTTGCAGAGCGCGTTGTCGACCTCGGTGCAGCGTTGGCCGTTCAAGCGCGGGTCGCAGTACTGCTGGCAGACGCCGATGTGACAGCCGAAGCCGGGCACACACTGATTGAGCTGCGTGCAGGGCTCGCCGAAGCGCTGGCTTCCAAAGCGCAAGCACACACCGGTGCCGGCGGTGTGCATGTAGCAGGCATAGTCAGGATCGCATTGATCGACCTCCAGCGGAACGCAGGGGCACGGGCTGCCGCGGCACAGCGCGTCGGCCGCGCCGTCGGTCTCGCCGTCGGCCTCGCTGTCGGCGAGGTCGCCGGGCGTAGCATCCAATGACGACACGAGCCGGCAGTGTCCGGCCACGCAACGTTGGCCTTCCGGGCAGCGTTCCTCGGCGCCGTCGCATTCGAGGCCCTCTGGAAACGTCTGACGCACGCAGCTGGCGAGCGCGGCGACGGTTGTTAGCGCCAGGGCTGCGGCTGCGAGGGCACGAGACACGCTTCGAGACTAGCGCAGCTGGCACTCGGTCGCGAGCGGGCCTGGAGGCGGCTGACGATTCTCCCACTCGAGGCGCGGCTGTGGAGCGACGCTTTCACTTGGAATCGGACCATTTCATTTGGCATCGGGCCATGGCGGCACCGACTTGTGCTCGCCAACGCGTAGCCCGCCGAGGTGGCGCTTGACCTCCTCGTAGTGCGGGTCGCCTCGCTTGTAGCGCACCAGCGACTCGCCGATCGCGCCACGCGGCCCGATGGCACGCAGCTGCAGCACGATCGTCCCATCGCTCGTCATGTGCGCCACCCCGATGCTCGCGGGCATCGCCGAAGGTCGGCTGCTCGGCCGCGCAGGCCGCCGCGTCGGCTGCCGCGTCGGCGGCCGCGAGGCCTGGCAGCCGCCAAGGCTCGCAGCCGGCAGCAGCAGCGGCACCAGCATCAAAGCCAGCCTCGCGCGCGTCATCAAAGTCATCGCCAGTTCTCCTCGCTCCCGCTCTCCGCGTAATTAACGCACTCGGCAGTTGGCGCTTACAGCCCCGCGATGGCCGAGCGCCTCGCGTAGCGGCGCCGCATCGCCATCTGCCTCGATGCTACGGCGGCCGCGTGGGGGCAGCCATGCCTGAACGGCGAGCCTCTACGCCGCGACCAAGTGCCGCGATCTTAGCGCGCGGCTGGTAATTCGCCGGCGCACGAGGCAGGCGCGGGGAAAACTTTCGTATCGATTTCCGGCTGCTGTGATTTTTATGGGCCGAAGGGGTCAGGGGCGCCGTCAGTCCCTATAGGCACGAGAGCCAAATGCTGCTTCTCGAAGACGAGCAACTGCTGAGGCGCTTTCGTGCCGGCGACCGAGATGCGATGACGACCGTATTCAACCACTACGCCGATGACCTCGCGCACTATCTCGCGCGCGGCTTCGCCTACCGCGCCGGCGGCGAGCTTCGGCACGTCAGCGGCGTGCGCCAGCGCAGCGAGCTGCACGACGTGCTCGCCGAGACGTTCCGCAAGGCGTTCGAAGAGCGCGCACGTCTGGGCTACAGCGGCCTTTCGCCGTACGGGGCGTACCTGCGCACCATCGCGCGCAACATCATCGTCGATCGCCAGCGTCGCGGCGCGCGCGAGCAGCTCGGCACACAGGCAGCGGTGCCTGGCGATGTCGCGAGTGACGGCGTCGAGCGCGAGCTCGCCGACGAGGCGGCCTCGGCTGCCGAGACGCTCGAGCAGGTCGAGCTCGGGGCGTTGATGACGCGCTTCTTCGCCGCGCTCGACAGCAAGCAGCGACACTTCGTCGAGCTGCGCTTCCGCCAGGGTTTGTCGCAAGAGCAAGTCGCCAGCCAGCTTCGCATCAGCCGCAAGCGCGTGCGTAAGCTCGAGCAGACGCTGCGCGCGAGGCTGCTCGAGGCGCTGCGCGGCACCGGATACCTCGCCGGCGTGCGGGGGCTGCCATGACGTCGCCGCGCCCACTGCAAGGACCAGCTTGTTCCCACTGGGCGTCGCTCGAGCGCGCCTATGTCGCCGCCGACGCGGCAGCGCTTGCCGAGCTCGCGCCGCACCTCGAGCGCTGCGCCGTCTGCCGTCGCGCATACGACGTGCTCTTCGACGCGGAGTCGATGCTCGTCACGAGCGAGCATGCGCTCGGCGCCACGACGGAGCCGACAGATGCGGCGCGTGCGGCGGCGCCAGACAGACTGCTCGGCCCGCTCGAGAAATCGCTGCTGTTGCACCAGATCCTGCCCGACGCGACACCGCAGCGCGACGCCATGGATGCCGTGGGGCGCTGGCGACGACCGCTCGTCAGTTGGCTCGCCGGCGCGGCCACCATCGCGTTGCTGGCCGCGATGCTGCTGCACTACGGCGTCGGTTCGCGCGGCCGTGGCGGGCAGCGCTCGGACGGTATGCAGAGCCGAGGTGCTGGAGGCTCGTCCGAGCCGGCTGCCCTGCCCGACGTCGGCCTGCGTCCGTTGTGCATCGCGAGCGCTCGGCAGGACGCCGACGCGGCCGCGGCCCCACAGCGTGCGCGCGTGCGCGCGCTCGGAACGCAGCCGCTCGCTGGCGAGCCGCCGCGCTGCACGACGCGCGACCTCCTCGGCTTCGCTGCGTTCAATCACGGCGACCGCCCGGTCTACCTCACGCTGGTCGTCGCCACGGGCGATCACACCCGTGTGGCCAAGCTGCTCTACCCCGCCGACGACGCGCCGGCCGAGCCGCTCGCTGCCGCTCGTGACAACATCGCGCTCGCCGTCGCGCAGCCGCTCGCCGCGCTCGGCGCCGGCCGCGTCGATATCGTCGGCGTCTTCACGCGGCGCGAGCTGACTGCAGCCGAGCGCCAGCGCCTGCGTCGCGCCGTCGAGCGACGCAGCGACCTCGCAGATCCTGCCCTCTTTGCACCCAGTGTCGGCGCCGCGCGTTTCTTTCGCGCCGCCGTGATCATCGGAGAGTGAGCGCTAACGTGATGCTCTGTCTTAGCCGCCCCCTAACTCTGCTCGTGCTCGCATCGAGCGTCCTCGCCGGTTCGCCGGCCCTCGCTGACGCGAGCCCCACGGCACGCGCGCGCGTCTTCGCGCTGGTCGTCGCCAACAACCGCAGCCTCGACCCCTCGCTCGCGGCCCTGCGTTATGCCGACGACGATGGCGCGCGCTTCTACGAGCTGATGCGCGCCATCGGCGCACGCGTCGAGCTGCTCTCGGTGCTCGACGCTCAGACGCAGCGCACGTTCAGCGGTCTGGCCAAGCAGTCGCGTCCGCCCACGCGCGACGGCTTGCGCGCGGCGATGACGCGGCTTCGCGGCGCGATGATGCGCGCTCAGCGCGCCGGCGAGCGCACCGTGTTCTATTTCTACTTCGCCGGCCACGGCGGTGTGGACAACAGCCGCGAAGGCTACATCAACCTGCTCGACCAGCGTTTTCGCCGCAGCGACCTCTACCGCGAGGTCATCGCGCGCTCGCCCGCCTCGCTCAATCACGTGATCATCGACGCCTGCAACGCCTACTACATGGTCGGACGTCGCGGCGATGGAAAACGAGCGGCGTCGGTCAAGGCCGCGATCCGCTCGTTCCTCTCGCGCGAGTCGCTGGCGCGCTACCCCAACACCGGCGTCGTGCTCTCGACAACCACCAAAGCCGAGACGCACGAATGGTCGCGCTATCACAGCGGCATCTTCAGCCACCAGCTGCGCTCGGCGCTGCTCGGCGCTGCCGATGTCGACGGCGACCATCGCGTCGACTACCACGAGCTCTCCGCCTACGTCGCCGCCGCCAATCTGCGCGTACGCGACGCGCGCGCGCGGCTTTCGATCTACGCGCGCGCACCGCGCGCCGATCTCAGCGCACCGCTGGTCGAGCTCGACACCCTGCGGCGTATCGCCGCCGGCGCCAAGCGTCGTCCCGCGCCGGGGCGTATCGCTGGGTTTCTCGTCGTGCCACGCACCGTGCAGGGCCACTACTACCTCGAAGACGACCGCGGCGTGCGCTACCTCGACTTCAACAAGACGGCCGAGCAACCGCTGCGACTCGCCCTGCTCGATCGCCCCTACTACTACCTGCGCTCGTCGGCACGCGAGGCGATGATCCGCCTCGCCAGCGCCGGCGACGTCGACGCGAGCACGCTGACGCAGCGTCCATTGCAGGCGCGCGCGCGCGGCTCGGTCGAGCGCAGCTTCCGCAGCGACCTCTATGCTTTTCCCTTCGGCCGCGCGTTTGCCGCTGGTCACTCGACGGCCAACGCAGCGCAGCCTAGCGCGCTCGAGCTTGGTGTCGACAGCAGCGACGACGCGCCACCGCCATGGTACAGCCGCGCACGCACGTGGAAGTGGCTAAGCCTTGGTGTCGCCGGCGCGGGTCTCGCGCTCGGGGTGACGATGCAGGTCCTCGCCGCTTCGGCGTCGAGCAAGCTCTCGGACGGCGGCATCACCATGGTCCGCGCCGTCGAGCTCCAGGGCCAAGTCAACCTACGGCAAGCCGTCGCCGGCGTCGCTTTTGGCGTCGGTGCGACGGCTGCTATCTCGTCTCTGGTTCTCTTTTTGGTCGACCGTGATCGCACCAAGCCTGGCGCGCGGGCTTGGCGCCTCCCTTCCGTCGCCGTCGCGCAGCGCCCTGGAGGCGCTGCCTTGACGTTCGCGACGACATTCTGATCTAGAACGATTTACGGAGAATAAGATAATGACCACACGGCAGACACCGCTACATCGCGCGCTCGGCAGCGCGGCGCTCTTGTTGCTGCTCGCAGCAGGCTGCGCCACCGACGACATCAACAGCGGACTGTATCGCTGCGACGACGACCAAGATTGCACCTGGGGATGGAAGTGCATGTCGGCGCCAGGCGCCGAGAAGCGCTGTTTTAATCCCAACGCCAGCGACACGGGTGTTGCGACGCCCGACGTGACGACGGCCGACGGCGGTCCGACGCCCGACAGCATCGCGCCAAAACCCGACACGGTCGTCGCCCACGATCAAGGCGACGACGCCGACCAAGGTGGTCCGACAGCCTGCACGCCCAACGTCTCCGAGTGCGTCGACCTCGCGAGCAAGCGGGCCTGCAATGCACAAGGCACGGGCTACTTGGCGGCCGAAGCGTGCCCAGACCAGCAGCGCTGCGAAAAGGGCGTCTGCCTCGCAGCACAGCGCGTGGTCGCCAACATCAGCGCCACCGTGCAGATCGCCTACGACACCTTCACGCGCACCACGCGCACCATCGGCGGTCTGGGGGCGACTTTCTCGTACAACGCCGGGCCCGCCGGCCCGACGACCTCGCCACAGGCGCTCAACACCTGCCGCCTGGAGCCACTCGGCACCTCGTCGGGCGGCAGCGCCGTCGACTTCGACGCCGGTCCGATCAGCGCCAGCGGCATCCCGAGCGGCACGCGCACGCTGAGCTTCGTCACTGGCAAGGGCTACGCCGCGACGCCTGCGCTGCCGGCAACGCTTTACCCCTGGGGTCAGCTTCTAACCTTCAGCGGAAGCGGAGCCAACCTCGTGCACGGCGCCTTCAGCGTCAAAGTGCAGGCCCCAACACGACGCGAGATCATCGGCCCGGCGCACATGTCTCAGCACACGCGTACGCAACCACTGACGGTCAGCTGGAACGGCGCGACCAACAAGGGCGACCTGCTGCTCGACATCCTCGATGACGCCAACACCGGCAGCGGCAGCTACGTGCGCTGTCGCGTCGAGGACACCGGCTCGTTCACCGTGCCGGCGAGCTACATCGCCAACTTCGACACCACAGGTCCGAGCACCATCGTGCTCATCGAGCACCACAGCACCAGCTTCACGGCCAAAGGCATCGCCGAAGGCTCCGCCACCGCGACGCTTCTGACCCAGAGCCAGCTGTTGCTGCGCCCCTGATGTCGACCGCCGGCGCTACAGCGCTGGATAGTCGGTGTAGCCCTTGGCGTCGTTGGTGTAGAGCGTGGCGAAGTCGGGGGCGTTGAATTCGGTCGAGCCCTTCTCGAAGCGCGCTGGCAGGTCGGGGTTGGCGAGGAAGAAGACGCCGAAGGTGATGGCGTCGGCGACACCTTCTTCGAGGGCAGCGCTGGCGCTGGCGAAGTCGTAGCCGCCGTTGAGCAGCAGCGGGGTGGCGCCCAGCGCGGCGCGAACGTGCGGGTGGATCGGCGGCGCGTCGGCGTTGTGCATCATGCCGCCGATGGCCTCGACGAGGTGCACGTAGGCGAGCGCGTGCTTGGCGGCGATCTGCTCGGCGCCGTACGTGTACGACGCGACCGGATCGCTGTCGGCCATGTCGTTGTACTGGCCGACCGGCGAAAAGCGGATCGCGGTGCGCTCCGCGCCGACCTCTCCGGCGACGGCGTCGATGATCTGCAGCGGGAAGCGCCAGCGGTTTTTGATGCTGCCGCCGAAGTCGTCGTCGCGCTGGTTGGCGCGGTCGCGTATGAACTGGTCGATCAGATAGCCGTTGGCGCCGTGGATCTCCACGCCGTCGAAGCCCGCGGCGACGGCGCGTGCAGCGGCGCGGCGGAAGTCATCGACGATGCCCGGCAGCTCGGATGCCTCGAGCGCGCGCGGCGTGACGTAGTCCTTCTTGCCCTTCGGCGTGTGCGACTCGCCCTTGGCTGCGATCGCCGAGGGCCCGACGGGCAACGCGCCGTCGCCGTAGAAATCGGGGTGCGAGACGCGGCCCATGTGCCACAGCTGCAGGAAGATGCGCCCGCCTGCTTGGTGCACCGCGTCGGTGACGGGGCGCCAGCCTTCGCCTTGCGCGTCGTTCCAGATGCCGGGCGCGTTGACCCAGCCGGCGCCTTGCTGCGAGACGAAGGTGCCTTCGGTGACGATCAGGCCCGCGCCCGAGCGCTGCCGATAGTAGGTGGCCATGATCTCGGTCGGCACGCGCTCGGCGTCCGCGCGACCGCGCGTCATCGGCGCCATGAAGATGCGGTTGGTCGTCTGGAACGAGCCGATAGTGAGCGGTTCGAACAGCTTCGAGGTCATGCGCTGTCTCCTTGTCGGAAGCGAGTGAAGGGGGATCGGCGAGAGCTTGCCACTTTCGCACGAGCGTGCACGTCCGCGGCGCATGGCTGCTCCGTCGCGCCGCACCTCACATACCGTTCGCCCTGAGCGAAACCAAGGACATTTCCAGGCGTCTGCGCCGAATTATTGGTGGCGCGCAGCCTCGCCCGTGTCACGTTCAAGCTGTGCGGTTCATCTCCGTCTTAGTCGCGCTCGGCCTTTGCTGGTCGTCCGTCGGTCCGTCGGTCGACACGCTGGCCCGCACCTCGCGCGACGAGTCCAAGTCGAAGCGCAGCGAGCGCGAAGCCAAGCCCAGCAAGAAGCTCGCGCTGCGCGAGACCGTCGACGGCCTCCTCGTCGACCGCCGGCGAGCCCGCGACCAGAGCACGCGACCATGCCGGCGCTGCGGAAGACGGCTTCCGGGCCGCTTGGTGGCCGAGCTCCCGCTCGAGTCCCACCCCTCGACGTCGTTACGGGGCCCACCAGCGCGCTAGCGCCACAGACCCGAAACCCGTCCGAATAACCTTCGAGCTCGTGGCCTTGATTCGCCTCGGGACGCGATCGATTCGCGCCCGCTACGCGTCGTGCGGTCGCGGAAGTTGATAGAGATGAAACTTGTAACCTGCGCCGGCGTCGTCCTGCTGGCCGCGGCGCTGCTCGGCGAAATCGCTCGACGGCTGCGCGTGCCGAGCGTGCTCGGCTATCTCGGGGCCGGCGTGTTGCTCGGACCGAGCGGGCTCGCCGCCGATCCCACGCGCCTTCCCGCGCTGTTGCGCCCGCTGCTGCTCACGCCGTCGGCGATCACCTCGCTGGCGCCGATCAGCGCGCTGGCGCAAGCGCTGATCCTGTTCGCCGTGGGTCGGCGGCTCAAGCTGAGCAACCTGCGCAGCGGCGGCGGCGCGCTCGCCGCACACGCCATCAGCGATATCGTGCTCACCTTCGCGCTCGCCACCAGCGCGTGCCTGGTCGTGCTCGGCTCCGAGCACTACTCGCTGGCGATGCTCTTCGGCGCGGTCGCCATCGCCACCGCACCGGCCGCGACGCTGTTGGTGCTGCGCGAGGCGGGCGCTGGCGAAGCGATCAAGGCGCGCATCCTGCCGCTGGTGGGGCTCGACAACACGGCCAGCCTCGTCGCCTTTGTCGGTTTGCTCGGCGCTGCCTTCGCGCTGCCCCGGCCGTACGCGCTGCTGTTGGACATCGGCCGTGGCGCGCTGGTCGGGCTCGCTTTCGGGCTGCTGCTGCTCGTGCCGCTGCGCCTCGCGGGCACCGAGCAGAAGAAGCTGCTCGTCGGTCTAGGAGGACTGCTGGGCTGTTGGGGCGCGGCGCAGCTGCTCGGCACCGCGCCGCTGGCGGCGACGCTGATCTACGGCGCCGCCCTCGCCAACCTCGGCGGCGACTGCGGCGACAAGGTCGCGGCTAGCCTCGCCAGGCTCGACTACCCGATCCTGGTGCTGTTCTTCGCCCTCGCTGGGGCGCACCTTCACCTCGACCTCTTCACCGCATCGGGCAACGCCGCCGCGCTGGCGCTGACCATCGCCTACGTGCTGGGACGCGGCGCCGGCAAAGCCCTTTCGACACCGCTCGCCGCACTGCTGCACGCGCGTGTCGACGAGCGGCTCGGCCTAGGCATGCTCGCGCAAGCGGGGCTGGCGATCTCGCTCGTGGATGTCGCCACCGCCGTGGCGGCGACGAGCGGCCGGCCCGAGCTCGTCGCGCAGGCTGCGCTGCTGCGCGCCGTGGTGCTCGCCGCCGTGGCCTTCTTCGAGCTCGTCGGTCCGTTGGCGCTGCGCCGCGTAGTGGACCGTCGCGTCGCGTCGCCCGTGCAGGAAATCGTCGGCTGACGGCGCCGACGTTACGTCGATCATGCGGTGCCGTGCACGGCGCGTCCGAAGGGGCGGATCCAGGCTTGCTCCTCCGCGGTGAGCGGCCCCTTTGCCAGTGCGCGCAGGTTCTCGTCGACTTGAGCGAGACTCTCCGCGCCGCACAGCACGACGTCGATGTTCGGGTTGCTGAGGCAGAAGCGGTAACACTGCTCCGGCGTCATCACCGGACCATCCCAACCGCTCGGCCGCGCGAGCAGCTTGCGCCACGACGTGGCCGTGTACGCGACGGTCGCGGGGCGCCGCACCGAGTAGCTAGGAAAGATGTCCGCCTCCGCGCCCGGGTGCGCCGCGTTGTAGCGGATCATCAACAGGTCCACCGGCGAGTCCTCGGCGAGGCGCGCTGCACGTTTGCGGTCGTGAATCGACACGCCGATCGCACGCACGAGGCCTTCCTCCTTCAGCCTCAGCAGCTCGCGCTGCACCGCCGGCGTCCAAGCGGACATTCTGCCCAGCCAGAAGAGCTGAAAGACATCGATGTAGTCGATATCGAAGACGCGCAGGATCTTCTCCGCGCTGCGTCGAACGCTGCAGCCGAAGTAGGTCAGCACGCCTCCGCTGGCGAGCACGTAGCGCTCTCGGTCTCGCGCGAGCGCTGCCTTGATGACCTCGAGCTGCTCGCCGCGCCGCAACCTGTTCCAAAAGAGATAGTTGATGCCGTGATCGAGCGCGAACTGGATGCCTTCGGCGCTGATTCCACGATTGAACGACAGGCCGAGCGGATGCACGCGCTTGTTGACGACCGGGAGCACACGCTCGCCGAAATCTACGCGCGTGGCTTCATCGAGTGCAGGCGTCATGGCGAAGCTCCTTCCTTGCGGTAGTCAAGCTCGCAAGGAAGCAGGCTTCATGCCATCCACAACCGCAACGATCGCGTGCAAGCGCACTGAAAGCGCGTCCGCACTGGCCTGCTCGGCGGCGAGATCAGGATCAACGTGACCAGGTCCGACGACGGCAGGCGCGTCGACCGTGTCACTCTTCTACGTCGCCGCGACGTGTTCGTCGCCGCGGATTCTCTGCACGAACGCCTGCTGCGCGGCCGCGTCGTCGCCGCACAGCCAGCGCACGGTGTTGTCGCTCCACATGGCGTCGTACTCGGCCTGATCGATGATGTCGCGCTCGATGGCGAGGTCGAGGATCTTGCCGGGGTAGGACGACTGGGGCTCGCTCTCCATCTCGCCGAGGGGATAGGGATCATCGAGACCGAGCACCACTTGCGCGGCGCCCTGGTTGTCGACCAGCAGCTTCAGCGAGCCGGTGTCATGTACCAGCGTGTCGAAGAAGATGTTGGGGTGGCCCACCGCGGCGCGCGGGTGCTTCATGCCCTCGAAGAGATCGGGGCGGCCATCGAAGCCCTGGATGCGTCGCCCGAGGTTGATCTGCGCGAGCTGGGCGCCGTGCGCGAAGCAGACGCGCATGCCAGGGAACTTCTCCTGGTAGCCCTTGAGCGTATAGAAGTGATAGGCGTCCGCGCACTGCGCCAGCATCCAGATCAGATGGAAGCGCCAGGCGGAGTTCTCCAGCAGGATGAACTTCTCACCGTCGTAGGGGTGCAGCTCGACGGCCAGGTTGTAGTTGTTGGCCATCTCGAAGATCGGCTCGTTCTCTTCGTCGAAGATCGAGCGCCACGATCCGATCGTGTCCATGAAGTGCGTCGGCAGACAGAGCAATCGCATGCCGAGCTGCTCGACGCAGCGTTCGATCTCCCACTGCGCGCCGCGGATGAAGCCCGGATGAACCACGAAGCCGCAGGTGAACTTGCTCGGGTGTTGCTGCTGTACGCGCGCGTTGAAGTCGTTCTGGAAGCGCAGCGCCTGCTTCATCTCTTCCAAGCGCAGCCCGTTGCCATACAGCTGCGAGAGATTGAGCACTACGGCGTGGTCGATCTTGAAGCGCTCCATCCACTCGAGCTTCTCCTTGAGAAAGAAGCTGGAGTCGGTGACGGGACGCTTCCAGTTTCGCTGCAGCATGTACTTGCGCGCGTCGTCGACCCAGAAGATCTCCTTGTCCTTCATGTACTGCGGGATCTCGTCCGGGTAAGGCAGAAGGTGCGAGTGCGCGTTGATGCGGAGCTTGCTTTCCATCGGCTGCGATCCTAGGCAGCCAGGCGAGCGCCTTCAACTCAGCTGGTGGCGTTGCTGCGCGCGCTGGGGCCAGCGGGCATAGCCATGTCGTCGCCGGTCAGGTCTACTGTCTCCAACTGGCTGGCATAAGTGCCTGAAACCACGCAGGCAGCCCTCCTGGCACCGCGCGTGCTTCGTCGTCGCCTTTGCCGGGGCTGGAGACAATATGCACGAGCTGAAGCGGGCCGTGGCGGCGCTAATCGTCGCCTCGACGGCGGTGATGGCGTGCGCCTGCGACGCGGGCGTCGTCGGCAGCACGACTGCAGGTGACGACGACGACGGCACGCGCGCCGCGACGTCGCACCGCCGTTCGCTGGTCGTCCTGATCCACGGCTACGGCGGCGACGCCGGCGGCATGGTCGGGCTCGAACGTGCGCTGGTCGCGCGCGGCGTCGAGGCCGAACGCATCGTGCGCTTCGACTACAGCGGCGTCACCCACGAGCGCCTCGAGCGCAACGCCGAGCGCCTGCGCGACGACCTGCGCGCGCGTGCACCGGCGCGCATCGAGCTCGTCGGTCACTCGCTCGGCGGCATGGTGGCGCGCACCTTCGTCAAGACGTACTGCGGCGAGCAGGCCAAGCGCTGCGACCTCGGCGACGGCGTGCGCACGACGCTCGGTCAGGTCTTCACCATCGCCTCGCCCAATCGCGGCACCGGCTGGTGGTGGCTGCTCGCTGCGCCCGTGCGCGATCAGGTCGCGCCCGGATCGAGCCACCTGCGCTGGCTCAACCGCGGCGCGCAGCCGACCACCTGGATGTTCGCCGCCACCTTCGATGTGGTCGTCTTCCCCTGGTGGAACGCGCACTGGTCCTGCGCCAGCTGCCGCCACCACACGGTGATCTTCGCCGAGCACAACTCGATCCTCGACAGCAGCTCGGTGCAGGACCGCATCGCGGCACAGCTCGCGCCGCAGCCGCGCTAGCGCGCTAGATGGCGCGTGTCATTTCCGCTGCTTGAAGAAAAACGGGGTCGCGACGTGCGACTTCGGGCAGGCCGGTTGGCTCCTCCCAACAGAGCTCAGGAGAATCGGAGGAGCAACCATGCGGACGCGATTGATCGTGATGACGATGATGTTGGCGAGCTGCGGGGCTGGCCAAGGCACCGCCGGCCCGCCCGGCGCGGGCGTTGCCGGCGAGCTGTCAGACCTCGTCGCGCCCGAAGCGCGCGGCAAGCAAGACACCGGCTACTACAGCAACGTGGCTGTCGAGCTCGACGGTGCCATCGCCGGGCGGATCGAGCTTGCCGATGACGCGAGCGGTCGCCGCGCGCTCGACGACGCCGAGTTTCGCGACACGCTCGTGCAGCTGCAGCTGCGCTACGCCAAAAACGGGCTCAAGGCCTACGGGCTGCACCTCAATCTGACCGCAGCCAACGCCGACGTGCTGGCGCCGCGCCGCGAGGGCGGAAAGATCGTATTCGTCTACAAGATCGCGATCGAGACGATCGTCACCAAGGCCGACCTCGAGGCCGGAGGTGTCCGCTCGGCGGACGAGCTCACCGGCCAGCTCGTTCGCTTCGACGCGCCGGCTGATCCGCGCGAGGTCTTCGCGCGCGCCGGCGCCCTCTGCGCGAGCAACTACAAGACGCTCGACGACCTCACCGAAGAGAACTACTTCTACTACTTCGATTCGAAGAAGCAGGCGTGCGCGCAGCGCGTCCCGTTGACTCGCGGTGCGTTCAGCATCCGCGCGACGTTGCCCAAGAAGACCGCCTATCCCGAATACGATCGCCTCGCAGCGGACGGGCGCATCGACGTCGCCGCCTACTTCGGCGCCGCACACGCGGCCGACGATGGCAGCGTCTCGGCACACGACGCGGGGCTGCGCGCGTGGCGAGCGTTTCGCGAGACGTTGCTCGCGCGCGGGTTCGCCATCAGCGGCACCGCGGATGACGCCAGCGCCATGGGCGAACGCTTCGTGCGGACGCGCGCGAGCTTGACCGAAACCGTCAACGTCATCGGCCCCGACGACCTAGCAAAACCTCACGCCGATCCCGCCGTGCTCGCACGCCTGATCCACAACAACGAGATCATCATCTACGCAGGGCACGCCTTCTATGGCTCACTGGACCTGCTCGACGAACCCTCGACCTACCCCAAGGACCGCTACCAGATCTTCTTCATGAGCGCGTGCTGGACCTACGAGTACTACACCAAGCAGATCTTCCGGAACAAGGCGACCGCGTCAGACCCTTCGGGCTGGACCAACGCCGACGTCGTCAACGACACGGAGGTCGGCTGGTTCAACAACTACGCGGCTGTCTCGCGCATCCTGCTGACCAACCTCCTGCGTGGCGCCGAGACCGGCGGTCGCGAAGGCGAGCGCCGCTACCACTGGGGCAACATCGTCACGTCGCTCAACAAGCACGCCTTTGATGCCTACACGCAATATGGCTATCGAACGCACGAGCTATTTGGCGTGAGCGGGGTGCGCACCAACACGTTCACGCCGCGCTAACGTGAGAGGTCGACCTTGTCGACGTACAGCTGGGCGCTCGACAGCTGCGGGTGCGATCCGGCGCCGGCGGAGGCGGAGAGGCACACCGTGGCGTAGCGGTCGCTGACGGCGCTGCCGCCGAGCTGCAGCGTGCCGGAGAAGGTGTCACCGCTCGAGCTGTCGAGCGAGTCGACGAGACCACCCGCGCGCGAGCAAGGATAGGGCTCGGTCCACGTCGCAGGACAGATGTAGCGTTCGAGCTTGAGGCCCCAGCCTGCGGGCAGCTGGGCGAGGTCGACGCTGAGCGGCGGCGTGGGCGTCGAGCCGCCGAAGAACACCAGCACCGTGAGCATCAGATAGCCGCGCTGGCCGTTCGCTTCGGGTAGACGCACCGCGACCCAGCCGAGGTCGTTGCAGCAGCTGTGCTGCGTCTCGCCGCCGCTCTGCACGTCGAGCACGGCGACGTCCTGTCCGCCGATAGCGGCCCTCGGCGCGACGTTGCAGAACGGTCCCGCATCCGGGACCGCTCGGTCGCTGGCGGGCGCGTCACGCGTGGCGTCGTCCGGCTGCGCCATGTCGCGCGTCGTCTGGTCTTGCCCACCAGCCTCGGCGGCATCCGAGCCGACGCGGCGCCCGCCGCAGGCGGCGACGGCGAGCGCGGCGGCGAGCCACAAGGCCAGCCGCCCAGCACGCAGACGCGATCTCGCCGTCACCGTCGCCATCACCGCAGCATCATAGCGCGCGCGTGGCGCCCGCAGCACCACGGGCACCATCTGCGCCTCCGGTCGAGCGTACACGCGCTAGACTGCCCGCCATGAAACGAGAACGCGGGATCTTGGGCTGGCTCTTCGGCGGCAGCGGCAACGCTGCGCAGCCACACGTTCAGCCAACATCGGGCGAGACGCGGGCGCGGGTGGATGGCGAGGGTCCCAAGGCGGACCTGCTCGAGCGTTTCGAGAGCCGCGGCGAGATCGGCCGTGGCGGGATGGCGACTGTCTACCACGTGGTCGACCGCAACCTGCTGCGTCACTCGGCGATGAAGGTGCTCGCACCGGAGCTCGCGCGGCAGGGGTCGTTCCGGCTGCGCTTCCTCGAAGAGGCACAGATCGGCGGACAGCTCGACCACCCCAACATCGTCCCAGTGCACGAGCTCGGTGTCGACGACGCCGGCGCGCTGTACTTCACGATGAAGCTGGTGGTCGGCGAGACGCTCGAGAGCTGGCTCTTTCGCGACGTCGGGCCGCGCTCGGTGCAGATGGTCGCGCCCTACCTCGACGTGCTGGTCAAGGTCTGCGACGCGATCTCGTTCGCGCACAGTCGCGGCGTGGTGCACCGCGACCTCAAGCCAGCCAACATCATGATCGGCAGCTACGGCCAGGTCTACGTGATGGACTGGGGGCTGGCGCGCATCATCAACGCGCGCAACAGCGGCGGCAGCAGCGGCCGCGCGCGGCGGCCCATCGCGACCACGCGCGACCGCGACAACGTCGAGCTCGACGAGGAGGGCATGGTCGCCGGCTCGATCAGCTACATGCCGCCCGAGCAGGCCAAGGCGCAAAACCACTTGGTCGACGAACGCAGCGACGTCTTCACCCTCGGCGCGGTGCTCTATCACGTGATCACCGGCCGCGCGCCGTTCGCCGGCGACGACCTGCGCGAGCGCGTCCTCAGAGCGCAGGCTGCCAAGTTCACGCCGGTCGAAGAGATGGAGCTCGCGCACCCGCTGCCGCAGCGGCTCGGCGCCATCGCCGAGCGCGCGATGGCGTATGACCCCGAGGAGCGCTATCAGAGCGCCGAAGCGCTCAAACAAGACCTGCTCAACTACCAGCGCGGCGCCATCGATCTGCCGCTGCGCACCTATCCGCCCGGCGGCATCGTCGTCAAGCAAGGCGACGTCGGCGACGAAGCGTACATGATCAAGTTCGGCACCTGCCGCGCCTGGAAGGAGGTGGGCGGCGAGCGCATCGAGCTCGGCATCCTCTCGCAAGGCGACGTCTTCGGCGAGACCGCGGTGCTCGCCTCCAAGCCGCGCACGGCCACCGTCGAGGCCGTCGACGAGGTCACGGTCGCCGTCGTCGACGCCGACACGCTCAACGAGGGCGTCGTGCTCAACAACTGGCTCGGCCCCTTCGTGCGCGCGCTCGCACAGCGCTACGTGCAGCTCGACCAACGATTCGAACAGGCCGTCAGCTCGAAGCGATAAGGAGACCCCCAGCATGTCCGAAGCCTCGATCAAGTATCGCAAAGAGGGCGCCATCGCCACCATCACGCTCAACCGCCCGAGCAAGTACAACACGCTCAGGTTCGAGATGATCGAGCGCCTCTCCGACGCGCTGCGCGATGCCAATCGCGACGACGAGATCCGTGTCATCGTGCTGCAGGGCGCTGGCGACAGCTTCTGCGGCGGCTTCGACTTTTCGGGCGGGCTCGAGCACTACCCGGGCATCACCGAGGACGGATACGACCCGGGTGTCGACCACCACATGGTCACCAACCAGTACACGAGCTACCTGACGGCGTTTATGGGCCTGTGGCGCGGCCTCAAGCCGACCATCGCCAAAGTGCATGGCTACTGCGTTGGCGGCGGCTCCGAGATGGCGCTCTGCGCCGACCTGGTCATCGCCTCCGACTGCGCGCGCTTCGGCACGCCCTACGCGCGCGTGTGGGGCTGCCACCTCACCGGCATGTGGGTCTACCGGCTCGGTCTAGCCAAGGCCAAGTACTACGCGCTCACCGGCGAGTGGGTCAGCGGCAAGGAGGCGAGCGAGATCGGTCTGATCAACTTCTCCTACCCGCTCGAAGAGCTCGACCAGCGCGTCGACGCGCTGGCGGCCAAGCTGGCGAAGATCCCGCTCACGCAGCTCGTCTCCATGAAGCTGATCGTCAACCAGGCCTACGACAACATGGGCCTGCAGAGCACGCAGACACTCGGCCCGATCCTCGACGGCGCCATGCGCAACACGCGCGAGGGGCGCGCCTTCGTGCACCTGGCCATGGAGCAAGGCGTCAAGGCCGCCGTCGTCGAGCGCGATGGGCCGTTCGGCGACTACAGCCAGGGCGCAGAGGACGAACAGCCGCGCAAGCGAAGCGAGCTCGGCCTGCCCTCGCTGTAGCGCACCGCGCGCGGACGCCTCGGACGCGCGTCAGAGACAGACCGAGACGTACGGCACGTTGGTGGGCACGCAGTACATGCCCATCGGGCAGCCGTACCCGCCACTGCACATCACCGTGCACTGCCCGCCGACGTAGGACGTCTGGATGCAAGCGCCGCCGCTGCCGCACTGCTGCGACGACTGACACGGCGCGCCGATGTAGCCGCCCACGGGGTACTGCGGGTACTGCGGATACTGTGGGTACTGCGGCGAGGAGCCGCCGCCGCTGCCGCCGCCGCCGCTGCCGCCGCCGCCGCGCGCGTCGCAGACACCCACGCCCTCCTGCGTCGGCAGACACGACGCGCCGCCGCAGTCCTGCGCGCTGCTGCAAGGCAGGCTGCAGAAGGCGCTGCCGAATTGATCGTGCACGCAGAGGTTGCTCTGGCAGGACTGTCCGCTCTGGCACGGCGCCCCGTAGCCGCCTTGCCCGGGATAGCCTGGGTTCGACGGATACGACGGCGTCTGGCCGCCGCTGGAGGGCGGTGTCGGCGTGGTGGGCGCCGAGCTCTGCGGCGGCGCCTCGGGCGTGGTGCCGTTGAGGTTGATGTCGCCTTGCGCCGTGCTCTGGATCCACGACAGATAGGTGTCCACGCGGCGGAACATCGCGTTCTGCCCGCAGGTCGGGCTATACGTTCCCGAGAGGACGCCAATGACGTACTCGCGCCCAGCGATGGTCGCGAACATTGGACCGCCCGAATCACCGTTGCAGGTCGAGCCCTGAGTCGGGTCGAGCAAGAAGATGCGCTCGGCGTCAACCTGACCGATGGTCGCGGTGGCGCCACGCTTGACGCCCGTGTCGTTCTTTCCGGTTGCAGTGAGACCGAATCCCACCAGCACCACCTGCGTGCCCTGCGTTGGCGCCGACTGCGACGCTGCCGAGGGTGGCACGTTGGGTGCGCTGGCGAGCCGTCCCACGGCGACATCTTCTTCGAGCGTGTTTTTGTCGTACGACGGGTGCTGTGTCATCTGCACGAGCTCGTAGCTCTGGCCGCCGACGACAAAGCGCGCGCTGATGACGTCATCGAAGCAGTGTGCGGCGGTGAGCACGGTGCGGCTGCCGACGAGCGTGCCCGTACAGATGCCGGCTCCCTGCGCGACGGTGATCTCGAGCATGCCCACCGAGGCGCGGCCGTTGTATTGCGTGCCGTTGACGATGTAGGGGGCGCGCAGCTCATCGCCATCGACGATGGTGGCGGCGCCCGGCATGTCGGGCGCGCAGCCGATCAGCAGTAGAGGTGGCAGAACATGTACTAGTGCTCGTAGAGCGTTCCTTGACGACATCGACGTTTTTCTCTCCGCTAACTCCGTCGGCTGCTGCACCCCGACGTCTCGCGCGGATCAACAGAAGCAACGTCCGAGCCATTTTCAGATCTCGAGCGATCTCGTGCCGCGGCTGCGACGCTGCTGGAGCGTGCACACCCCCCGCGGGCAGATGCGTTCCCGCGCTAGGCAGCAGCGTCGCCGGCTCAGCTGAAGTAGATGCCCTCGACGCTGCGCTGCCAGAGCTCGATCTCGACGTAGCGGTAGCCGCGCTGCGCGAGCACGATGTCTGCGCGCACGAGCTTCGACGTGTGTCCCGACGTGCCGTCGATGGCGTGATGCACGAAGCAGAACGCGCTGACGCGCGTCGGCCGCGTGGTCGGCAGCGGCGCCGCGCCGGGCGGCATGCCACGCAGCAGCGAGCAGACGGCCTCGAGCTCGTCGACGGGCGCGATGGGCCCGTCGAGCAACGTCGGCGTGGCGTGGATCGCGTCGGCGCGGACGTGGTCGCGCAGGCGCTCGAGCGCGCGCGCCAGCTCGTGGGGGTCGGCGTAGAACACGGGGGCGGCGAGATCGGCGCTGCCCGCGCCGTCGCTGTTCATCAGCGCGTAGAGGCCGCGCAGCGGCGCGCAGATCGCCGCCGCGCTCTCTGCGCCGTGCAGCCGGCGCCGCAGCTCCGAGTCGATCGCCCAGCGCAGGTCGAGCGCTGGCTGCGGCGGGTCGATCGGTTTGGGGCGCTTGCCCTGCGGGCGCAGCGCGTCGTAGCGGTAGCGCAGAAACTCGACCCACCCTGCCCAGTCGGCGCTGCCGGGGCGCGGCACTGCGTAGGCCTCGAGCGCGTCGTAGTCGACGTCGTCGCGTGCCTCCGAGGCGAGCACGGGCGGCGGCGGCACGCACAGCAGCACGTGCTGCTCGTAGCGCGCGAACAACAGCGTGTAGGTGACGTACTGGAAGTACGGGCGCCACGCACCGCTCAGCTCGAGCGCTGCGAAGGCTCCGGGTGCGACGGCTCGCACCTCGGGGGCACCGAGCGGCGCGAGCGAGTGCACCGCGTCGAAGATCGGCAGCGCGAGCGAAGCGATGGTCTCGGTGTGCTCGCGGTAGGGCATCGGGCGCTCAGCGCGCCGTGGCGGCGGATGGCGCCGCCCTGGCTGGCGCAGGCTGCGATGCGGCCGCTGGCGCAGCTGGACACTTTTCGCGTGGCATCGGCTGCGTGGCGGTCGCCAGACACGGCAGTGCGAGCGCCTGCTTGGCGGGCTCGAGCTGCTCGGAGGCGAGCTCCACGAGCGGCGTCTGGTCTTGCTTGGCCTTGGTGATACTCGGCGTCACCTCGAACGCCACGTCAGCCGCGAGCCCGAGCTTGCGCTTCCCGAGGTGTACGGCGTGATGCTTCGTCGCAACGTAGACGTTCTTCCACGGCGTCGCCGCACGCTCGGCCTTTGGCGGCACGTCCCTGAGCACGTAGAGCAGCTCGTCGACGCCTTCGACACGTAGGCGCGCGACGACGACAACCTTATCCGGCGCGCTGGCCAGCGCCTTGACGGCGGCGGCCACGGCGCGCGGCGCGCGCCCCCCGACTTCGCCGTGCTGGACCTCGAACATGCCGCCTTCGATCACCTTCTTCCAAAAGCCCTGCTTCTCGCCGCGCTTGTAGACGCCGGCTTCGACCAGCTTGCGCCCCGACTGCATGCGCCAGTAGCCGTGGCGCTTGCCCTCGCGATAGCGCCCCATCACGCTGAGCCAGCCGTGGATGTCCCAGGCGCGATAGAGCCCGACCCTCTGGCCCTTGGCGTCGACGCAGCCGACCGATGACTCCGTCTCGCCGACCTCGAGCGGCGTGGCCGTGCTGCCCTTGGGGCAGCGCAACGTCGGCGCACCGAGGATCAGCGCGGTGCGTGCGGCGATACGCTTTCTCCGCGACGCCGGCGCGACGCTGCCGAGCACGCGCAGGCGCGCGATGCAGAAGCCACGGCCGGCGAGCTTGACGCGGAAGCTGCTGCGTTTCGGCGTCTCGAATGCGATGGGCGCGTCGCTCGCGCCGAGCTTGACGGCATGTTTGATCGGCTTGCCGCTGCCCTCGGAGATCTCGACGCTGCCCTTGGCGCTCGAGACGATCTTCTCGTGGGCGTGCACGACGAGCTCGAGCTTCTCCGGCTTGGCCTCGTCGGGCAGCCACACGGTGAAAGAAAACGGATAGCGCCACAGACAGAAGGCACTCTTGGGGTCGCTGTCGAAGATCGCCATCGCCTTCTTGCGACCGACAGCCAGGCGCACGTGCGCGCCGCGCGCGAGCCGCAGCAGATCGCGCTCGTCCGGTGCCGCCGTTGGCGCCGGCTTTTTTGCCAGCGTCTTCGAGGGCGGCTCCGCCTTGCCCGTCGCGGTGCCCGCAGCGCCGGCAGTGCCAGTCGTCGCGCCGGCGCTGCCCGAGGCGCTGCCCGTAGCACCGGGCCCTTTGCTGCAGCCAGCGGCCACGATCGCGACGCCGATGATGAGGCGCAGCAGTCCCTCGTTCAGTGCGCTGATCATGCTTGCTCCTCCGTGCGCTCGGCAGTCTACCCGCCGCTGCGCGAGCTGAGCAGCGCAAACCCCGATCCGGGTGGCGAGTCGCCACCAGTGGGTGACGATGCGCCCACGCCAGGTGGACATTTCGCCCAGTTGGCGACGGTGCGCCGCTTGCATCGGCTCGCAGCACCGGGGTGAGGGAGCAGCCTTGATGAACGTGTGCGGACGGGTGGCGAGCGCCTGCTCGCTATTGACTCTCGCGCTGGTGGCCTGCGGCCCCGGCGAAACGCCCAACTACTACAACAACCCCAGCAACCCGACGGGGCCGACGCCCGGCACGCCGACGACGCCGACGACGCCGACGACGCCGAGCAACACGCCATGGCCGGTCTGCGCGCAGCAGACAGGACAGGCCGCCGAGGTCAGCGCTGGACAGGTCGACATCATCCTCTTCGTCGACACGTCGGGCAGCATGGGCGAAGAGACGCAATGGGTGCAGCAGAACATCAATGCCTTCGCCCAGTACATCGGCGCGCAGAACCTCGACTACCACGTGATCATCATCGCCGAGGACCAATCGGGCGGCGGCTACGGCGGCTACGGCGGCTATGGCGGCTACGGCGGTTACGGCGGCGGGTTCGGCATCTGCGTGCCGCCGCCGCTCGGCGGCGCCAACTGCACCGACGGCCCGCGCCTGCGCCACGTCAAAGAGTACGTCGGCAGCAACGACGGGCTGTACCAGGTCATCGCGCTTCACGGGCGCTACAGAGACTTCCTGCGACCCGGCGCGTCGGTCAGCTTCGTCGCCGTCACCGACGACGACAGCGACATGCCCGCGCTCGCCTTCGACGCCGAGGTCAAGCGGCTCGGCTTCCCCAACGACTACAGCTTCCACAGCATCGCCGCCATCGGGCCCGACCCTTACGTCGGCTGCGCCACCGGAGCCGCCTACGGGCGCGTCTACGAGCAGCTCTCCAACAACACCAAAGGCGCGATCTTTCCGGTGTGCAGCACCGACTGGGCGCCGATGTTCAGCAAGCTCGCGCAGAGCGTGGCGCAGTCGACCAAGCCGCCGTGCACCTACACGCTGCCCACGCCGCCCGACCAGAAGAAGATCAAACCGGACCAGATCCGCGTGACCTACTCGGTCAACGGCAACAACATCGACATCCCGCGCGTCGGCGACGCCGGCCAGTGCGGCAGCTCGCGCTCCTTCCACTACGACAACAACGACAGCCCGACCCAGGTCAAGTTCTGCCCCGCGACCTGCAGCTCGCTCAACGGCGGCTCGATCCAGATCCAGTACGGCTGCCTATCTATCGATTGACTCGCGCCTGGGCTCGTCGACGCCCATCTTGCAGTGCTAGAGTCGCCCCCCCATGGACAACAAAACCAAGATCGACGTCGTCGCGCTGCCGGGTGATGGCACCGGACCAGAGGTGATGGCTCAGGGGCTGCGCGTGCTCGCAGCCGCGTGCGCCAAAGCCAACGTGCAGTACGACGTCGAGGAGATCGCCTGCGGCGGGCAGTACTACCTCGAGCACGGCAGCCGCGACTGGCCGGAAGGCGCCGAGGAGCGCTGCGCGTCGGCCGACGTGCTGCTGCTCGGCGCGGTGGGTTGGCCCGACGACAAGGGCGCGCCGGTGACGATGGCCAACGGGCGCATGGCCGGCTGGTCACCGGTGATCGGCAACCGCACGCGCCTCGACCTCTACGCCAACGTCAGGCCGGTCAAGCTGCTGCCCGGCGTCTGCCATCGCGTGCACGGTGCGCGCAAGCGCGTCTGGCACGACGACAAGGTCGACATGGTGATCGTGCGCGAGAACACCGAAGGGCTCTACGCCGGCATCGGCGGCGCGGTGCCTTCGGTGGGCACGGCGCAGCTCGCCACCGACGTTCGCGTCATCACGCGCAAGTCGAGCGAGCGCGTGATCCGCTACGCCTTCGAGCTGGCCAAGCGCCGCGGGCGCGGCGCGCCCAAGGACGGCAAAAAGCGCGTCACCTGCATCGTCAAAGACAACGTGCTGCGCGGCTGCAAGCTCTTCGCGGAGGTCTTTCGCGAGGTCGGCGAGCAGTATCCCGACATCGAAAAAGACGTCGCCATCGTCGACGCCTTCACGCAGTGGCTCGTCGGCCAGCCCGAGTACTACGACGTGTGCGTGACGACCAACATGTTCGGCGACATCGTCACCGACCTGGCGAGCGTGCTGCAGGGCGGCATGGGTATGGCGGTGGGCTGCAACATCGGCGACAAGCACGCCATGTTCGAGCCGATCCACGGCTCGGCGCCGCGCCACGCCGGCAAGGACAAGGTCAACCCGATGGCGATGATCCTCGCCGTGGCCGAGTCGCTGCGCTGGGTCGGCGAGCAGAAGGGCATCGCGTCGCTCGCGCCCGCGGCAGACGCCATCGACGAGGCCGTGCGCGCTGTGCTGCTGCGCGGCGAGCCGCTGACCTACGACGTGGTGGGCGAGGAGAAGGCCGCGCCCATGTCGGTGGTCACCGACGCCATCCTCGAGCACATCTAGCAGTAACGCGTGGCTCAGCCGCTGCTGTGCTTCTTGAGGTAGTAGCGAAACTGGTGATACGACAGCTCGAGCGCGCGCGCGGCGGCGGCCTGGTTGCCGCCGGCGTCGGCGAGCGCCTCGTCGATGAGCTGCTTTTCGTAGGCGTCGACCTTGGCCTTGAAGCCGCTGCTGCTGCTGGCGCTGCCGCCGGCGCCGCCAGGCCCGTCGGCGCTCGCTGAACGCAGCGGGCCTACGTCCTCCGGGGTCAGCTCGAAGGTCGTATCGCGATACACGGCGCGCTCGATGATCGTCTTCAGCTCGCGCACGTTGCCGGGGAACGGGTAGTCGGCGAGCAGCGCCAGCGCCTCGTCGGACAGACGCTTGCCCGCCAGCTCGGGCACCTCGTGCATGAAAGCTTCCATGAAGTGTGCCGCCAGCGCGCCGATGTCCTGCGGGCGCTCGCGCAGCGGCGCGACGCGCAGCACCTCGAAGGCGAGCCGGTCGTAGAGGTCGCGCAGAAACGCGCCGCCGCGCATCAGCGCCTGCAGGTCCGCGTTGGTGGCGGCTACGATGCGCACGTCGACAGCGACCTCGTCGGCGCCGCCGACGCGCAGCACGCGCGCGTACTCGACCACGCGCAGGATCTTCTGCTGGAAGGCCAGCGACATGTTTCCGATCTCGTCGAGAAACAGCGTGCCGCCGCTGGCGAGCTCGAACTTGCCGCGCCGCAGGTGATCGGCGCCGGTGAAGGCGCCGCGCTCGTGGCCGAAGAGCTCGCTCTCGAGCAGCGTCTCGGAAAATGCGGCGCAGTTGACCACGACGAAGGCGCCGCGTCGCCCCGAGGCGGCGTGGATGGCGCGCGCGACGCGCTCCTTGCCCGGGCCGCGCTCGCCGAGCACCAGCACCGGTCGCGGCACCGGCGCCACGCGCGCGATGAGCGCCTTGAGCTCGGCCACCGCCCGCGACGAGCCGACGATACGATGCGGCGCGCGATCGGCCTGGCGCAGCGCGCGGTTCTGATCGAGCAGGCGCACCAGGCGGCGCACCTTGCGCAGCTGTGTCGAGACGCGCTGGCCGAGCTGGTCGCCGCGCACGAGAAAGTCGCTGGCGCCCGCCTCGATGGCGCGGCGCGCGCGGTCGACGTCGCCCTGGGCGGCGACGAGCACCACCGGCACGTCGGGATCGACGGCGCGCACTTCAGCGAGCAACGCCAGCCCGTCGCGCTCGCCGTCGCCGAGATCTTCGTCGACCAGCACCAGGTCGACGTCGTGATCGGACGCGCGCAGCTGCGCGAGCAGCATGCGGCCATCCGTCACGGTCTCGAGCCGACAGGACGGCGAGGCCTGCTCGAAGACGCGGCCGAGCTCGCCGAGCTCGCCGGCGTCACTGTCGACGAGCAGGATGCGCCGCGGCATGTGAGCATTTTTGTCACCTCCTGAGCCTTTTCGCTAGGGCCTGCGCGGCTGACGCGAGCGAGTTCGCGCGGTTGCGCCGCTGGCACGTCCCTTCCAATGGCAGCCATCACCCGCGGAAAGGAGCGACAGATGGAAAGCAAGCTGCTGGTCGCGCTGGTGACCGAGGCCGCGCTGGTGCTGATGGCGTGCCTGCTGGTGCTGGGGCTGCGCGCGCTGCGCAACGCCCTGCGCCGCGAGCACACGCCACTGCCGAGCGCTTCCGCGCCGCGGCGACATCGGTCTGGTCGTCAGCACGGCGCCGTTTCGTGTCGCGACGCGGCGCGAGGGGCGGCGCGTGGTGCTCGACGCCCGCATCGATGGCGCCGGCGCCGCCGCGCTCGGCAGCGAAGTGGTCGTGCTGTCGTTCGTCTCGCCGCGCACGGTGTGCGTCGCGCCGCTCGACATCGTCTCATCGGATGGAGGTGACCTATGACGTGGCTGACTTTGAGCGTGATCCTTCTGTGTGCCGGCGCTGCTGCCGTGGTGTCGCTTTCACTGTGCTACCGCAAGGTCGGTCCCAACGAGGTGCTGATCGTGTCGGGCCGTCGCGGCCAGTACACCGACGCCGCGACCGGTGAGGTGGTCGAAAAGAGCTTCCGCGTCTATCACGGCGGCGGCGCGCTGGTGCTGCCGGTGCTCGAGCGCGTACACCGCATGTCTGTCGAGCTGATGACCCTCGAGCTGCGCACGCCGGAGTTCTTCACCAAGTTCGCCGTGCCGATCGTCGTCGACGCCATCGCGCAGATCAAAGTGCTCAGCGATGACCCGGCCGCCACCGCCACCGCAGCCGAGATGTTTCTCTCCAAGACCGAAGCGGAGATGAACGAGATCGCGCACCAGATGATGCAAGGTCATCTGCGCGCGGTGATCAGCACCATGCCGTTCGAAGAGATCCACGCCAACCCCGAGGCGTTCGCGCGCACGGTGCAGCGGCTGACCGCTGCCGACCTCGCCAACATGGGCATCCAGGTGGTGAGCTTCACCATCCGCGAGGTGCGCGATCCGTCGGGCTACCTGCAGGCGCTCGGCCGCCCGCAGCTGGCCGAAGTGCAGAAGCAGGCGGTGCTCGGTGAAGCCAACGCGCAGCGCGACGCCACCGTCGGCAAGTCGGTCGCCGATCGCGAGGCCTCGGTGAGCGCAGCCAAGGCGCGCGAGCAGTCCAAATGCGCCGAGATCGACGCCGAGCTGGCCATCGCCAGCGCCGACGCCGCGCGCGACGTGCGCAAGCACGAGCTGGCGGCGCGCGTCGCCGAAGCACGCGCGCTGTCCGAGCTCGCCTACGAGACCAAGCTGACCCACGGCCGGCAGACGCTGGTCGAGGAGCAGCTCGGCGTGAGCAAGATCGAGCGCGAGAAGCACATCGAGCTCGAGACGCTCGAGGTGGCGCGGCGCGAGCGCGAGCTCGACCACTCCGTGCGCCGTCCCGCCGAGGCCGAGCGCTATCGCCAGCAGCTGCTGCTGCAGGTCGAGGCCGAGCGCACGCGCGCGCTCGCCGAGGCGGCCGCCGAGGCCGAGCGGATGCGCGGCGCGGCCCACGCCGAGGTCACGCTCGCCGAGGGTAAGGCGCGCGCCGAGGCGGTGCGGCTCGAGCGCCTCGCCGAGGCCGACGGCCTGGCGGCCAAGCTGCACGCCGAGACCGAGGCGATGCAGCGCAAGGCCGAGGCGTGGCAGCACTACAGCCCAGCCGCGCTAGCCGAGCTGCTCATCGACCGCCTGCCCGCCGTCGCAGAGGCCGTCGCGAAGCCGCTGTCGCAGATCGACCGCATCGTGCTCGTCGACCACGGTGGGGCGAGCGCTGACGGCTCGGGTGCGAGCGCCTCGAGCGGCGTGGAGCGCGTGGCGCGCGGCGTCACCAACGTGATGGCGCAGCTGCCGGCAGTGATGGCGACGATGACAGGCGTCGATCTGCAGCAGCTGCTCGGCGAGCTGCCCAAGCGCGCGGCGGCCAAGCCTGCGCTTCCGGCCGCTGCGGGGACGTCGGGCAAAAACGGCGAGGCGGACGTCGCCCTGCCCACCGACGAGGGCGTTATGATCGCCTAGCTCGTGGCCCCCACCCTTCAACGCGTGCTCGTCCTCGCAGCGCTCTGCCTCACCGGCTGCGGCGCCGCGTCGTCGAGCGCGCGTCCGACACCGCCCACAGCGCGTCGCGATCGGCGCGAGCCGGCGCGCAGCTCGCCGGCCGCAGATCCGTCGCCCGCGGCCAAGCCGCGGCTGCCCACCGCGTTTCGGCGACCTCGGCGCGCCAGCGGCCCCATCCCAGCGGCGCACGGCCGGGTGGCGGGCGCGCATATCTTGATCACCTACGCTGGCGCCATTCGCGCGCGACCGCGGGTGCCTCGCGGGCGCGCGGCGGCACGCGCCCTCGCCGCCCAGCTGGCGCGCAGGCTCTGCCCGCGGCCGTCCTG
>JAGQIK010000326.1 GCA_020431405.1 Myxococcales bacterium | reverse complement strand
GAGGCGATCACCTGCGTGCCCTTCTGGATCGGTACGCCGATGAAGACCAGCGAGTTGGAGCTCGCCGCGTAGTCGAAGCCCTGCACGCGACTGCGCGCGAGCTTCTGGTTGCCGATGGCCACGGCCAACGAGCTCGAAATCGGCACGTACTGCAGCACGGCCGGCGAGGCGGCGCCGGTGATGTTGTCGATGATGATCTGCAGCGTGGTGCCGAGGTTCTGCTGGCAGACGTCGGCGGTGATGCCGCCGGTGGCGTTGACGAGCTCGAAGAAGCCGTGGCCGATCTCGGGCTTGGGGTTGAAGATGTTGCCGCCACAGGCCGAGCTGCACAGGCCGCCGATGAGGTGCACGATGGCCTTGCCGCCGGCACCGTAGGTCGGGTCCTTGCCGGTGAAGAGGTCGATCCACGGCTTGAGGTAGGCGTCGAGCTTTTGCTGCGTGCTCGACGAGAGCGTGCACTTGCCCTGGCTGATGATGCTGTCGCCGTAGTCGGACGAGCTGAGCATGCCGCTCTTGCCCTTGTAGCTCGAGCCGCTCTTGAGCTCCTGCGAGACCTCGTCGGTGGCGAAGATCACCACCAGCTGCGCCTCCGTGCGCACCTTCGCGGGGTCGTTGGCGGCGCGGGGCAGCGCGCGCACCACGGCTTCGTAGGCGTGCGCGATCGAGTGCTCGGCGGAAAACTCGCTGTAGGGTGGGTTCTGGATGCAGGACTTGAAGATGTCCTGCTCGCTGGAGGTCAGGAAGCGGTCCGTGCCGCCGTCGTCGTCGGCGTTGCTCGACTTGCGGCTGCACAGCTTGCCGACCACCACGCCCGCCTCGCTCGGGTCTTTGACGCCGGTGATCGCCATGCGGAAGTCGAGGCCCGACTTGACCGCGCGCGCGAAGAAGTCGGCCGCGTTGTTGACCATGTCTTGGCGGTTGTCGTCCATCGACTGCGAGTCGTCGACGACCCAGATGATGTCGGCGGTGGGGTTGCGCTCGAGCACGAACGGATCGCATTCGACCGTGTCGGTGTCGGCAGCGGTAGCGAGGCCCGTGCCGTTGGAGATGTCGTCGAGCAGAAATCCGGTCTGCTTGCTCGTGTCATCGGCGAGCGTGCGCGGCGCGACGCCGCCCATCAGCACCACCCGTCCGTCGGGGCGCAGCAGGATCTGCAGCCGCAACAGGTAGCTCGTGACAGCCTGACCCCAGCTCGCCGGCGGAAGCTGCGCCACCGGGCGGTTGCCGAGCAGCAGGCTGAACAGCGCGTTGCGCAGCGCCGGCGGGTTCTGCGCGCTGCCGAGCGCGACGGCGAGCTGCAGGCCGAGCACGGTCGGGTAACCGTCGTGGCTGGTGCTCGGCGTGCCCGAGGACAGCTGCACCGAGCTGGCGCCCGGGATCTTGGTCAGCGTGGCGACGATGGCGTCGAAGCTGGTCTTGAGGTCGGCGCCGGGCGCCTTCATCGAGAGCACCAGTCCTGCGACCTGCTGGTCAGGTTGGCTGTAGTCGAAGGCCGCGCCGTCTTCGAGCGCCGTCGCGTCCTTGATCGTCGCCGGGCCGTAGGGCGTGGCGCGCTCGAGCGCGACGTGAAAGTCGCCCGGCTTGGAGCGATGGAAGTCCATCGGCTTGAGCCCTTTGTCGGGCTGGTCTTCGGGCGGGCGGTGGCAGACGAACGTCGGCAGCGTCGCGTCGCCGGCGCCGCCATAGGTCTTGTCCTTGTGCGGGTCCGTCTCGCCGTTGCTGCACAAGAAGTCCACCGCTGGCGAGCAGCTGCCGTTCTGGCAGGTCTGTCCCGGGCCGCACGCGTCGGCGGCTACCGTCGGGCAGCCGTCGCGCTTCTCGCCGCAGGTCGAAAGACAGCAGCCGAGCTTGCCGTCGCCGTTGAGATCCTCGTCACCGTCTTTGACGCCGTCGTCGTCGCTGTCGGTGTCCTGAAAATCGGGCACGCCGTCGTTGTCGGTGTCGCCGCTGCCCTCGATGCGATCGGGCACGCCGTCGTTGTCGCTGTCGGTGTCGAGATAGTCGGGCACACCGTCGGCGTCAGTGTCGACGGCCGGCGGTCCGCAGCCTTCAACGGCGTCGTCGATGCCGTCGTTGTCGCTGTCCTGACCGGCTTTGCACTCGCCAGGCGGCGGCGGTGGCGGCGCACCGTCGCCGTCATATCCGGCGTCCACGGTGCGGCCGTCGTTGGACTGAAAGTTGTCTCCGGCGCAGGCGCTCAGCGCCAGCACGCCCACCAGCGCGACACATCGAAACAACATGGGGGTCACTCTATGATCCCCAACCCATGAGAATCTAGCCGCTTCTAGCCCACATTGACATTTCTGCTCGACGGGCGCGTCGCGACGCTCCAGAGCGGGTTTTGTCATTGTGGGCTATGCGCCCAGTAATCTCGTCGCGTTGCGCGTCATAGAGTGACCCTTACTCTTTGACGCGGCGGATCTTGGCGCCGAGCTTGCGCAGCTTGCGCTCGATGCGCTCGTAGCCACGGTCGAGGTGGTAGACGCGCCGCACCCGTGTGGTGGTGCCTTCGCGGGCGACGAGCCCGGCGAGGATCAGCGCCGCCGAGGCGCGCAGATCGGAGGCCATCACCACCGTGCCCGACAGCTGCCGGCGGCCGTGCACGATCGCCGTGCGGCCGTTGACCTGGATGTCGGCGTTCATGCGGTTGAGCTCGGGAACGTGCATGTAGCGGTTCTCGAAGATCGTCTCGGTGATGAGGCTCTGTCCGTCGGCGCAGCAGCACAGCACCATCAGCTGCGCTTGCATGTCGGTGGGAAAGCCGGGGTGCGGCTGCGTGGTGATGTCGAGCGGCGCGAAGCGCTTGGCGCCGCGCACGCGGATGCCGCCGGGAGCCGCTTCGACGCGCGCGCCGGCTTGCCGCAGCTTGGAGATCACGGCCACCAGGTGCTCCGGCAGACAGCCCTCGAGCAGCACGTCGCCACCCGTGATCGCGGCGGCGACCATGAAGGTGCCGGCCTCGATGCGGTCGGCGATGATCGCGTGCTCGACGGGATGAAGCTCGTCGACGCCCTCGATGTTGACCTCGGCCGTGCCGGCGCCGTACACGCGCGCGCCCATCTTGTTGAGCACGCGCGCGAGGTCTTCGACTTCCGGCTCGCGCGCCGCGTTTTCGATGGTGGTGCGGCCCTTGGCGAGGCTCGCCGCCATCATCAGGTTCATCGTGCCGGTGACGGTGGGGATGTCGCAGTTGATCAGCCCGCCGCGCAGGCGCTTGCAGCGCGCTTCGACGTAGCCCTCGGAGATCTCGATCTGAGCGCCCATGGCGCGCAGGCCCTTGAGGTGTTGGTCGATCGGGCGCGCCCCGATGGCACAGCCGCCGGGCAGCGAGACGCGCGCGCGCCCGTAGCGCGCCACCAGCGGGCCGAGGGTCAGCACCGAGGCACGCATGGTGCGCACCAGGTCGTAGGGCGCCTCGAGCTTGTCGATCGACGACGTCGCCACGCGCAGCGTGCGCTTGCCGCTCACCTCGGCGCCCATCGCCTCGAGCACCTTCGCCATGGTGCGCACGTCGTTGAGGTCGGGGACGTTCTTGAAGGTGTTGCGCCCGCCGGTCAGCAGCGCCGATGCGATCAGCGGCAAGGCAGCGTTCTTGGCGCCGCTGATGGCGACGCTGCCTTGGAGGGGCGGACAGCCGCCGGCGATGGTGATGGCATCCATGACTGCTGAGCCATACCATCGAAGACAGCATGGCGGCAGGTCAAGAAAGCGAGCGCAAGACGTCGGGCTACGATGCGCTCGACGAGCCCATCGGGCTGCGCCAGCTGATCGCCGACTTCACGCTGCCGCCGCCGGAAGACGACCCGCGCCTGCGCGCCGCGATCCTCGAGCAGTGCCGCACCGGCCTGATGGTGCTCGGCATGATCTGGACCATCGCGCCGTTCGTGCTGCTGGTGGGCTTCACGGTCATCAGCGCGCTGCATCTCGCCGGGCCTACGCCGCTGCCCATGCGCGAGATCTATCTGCTCGAGGCGATGCTCTTTACCGGCGGCATCCTGATCCTGTGGTTCATCCGCTCGCCCAAGCGGTTGATCTACGCCCGGCCGCTGCTCGCCATCGACGCGGCGTTTTTTATGGCGATGCTCGGGCGGCTCGAGGTCTACGCCGGCTGGTCCGGTTTTTCGACGCGCATGCCCTATCTGATGCTGCTGATCACGGTGCTGATCCCGTTTCGGCCGCTGCAGGCGCTCGCCTTCTGCGGCAGCGCGGTGGTGGGCTATCTGATCGGCGCGCGCCTGCTCGTCACGGACGCGATCATCGCGGCGTCGGCGCGCATCAGCGACGCCATGTGGCTGGCGGGCCTTTTCGGTATCGCGGCGGTGAAGGTCTCCGGCGGCCTCTACAAGCAGCGGCGGCGCGCCGCGCTGGCCAGCATCGAGCGCGACGAGGCTAACGAGGCGCTCGAGCAGAGCCTCGCCGCCACCGAGAAGGCCAACGACCAGCTGACCGAGTACGCGCGCGAGCTCGAACGGCGCGACCGAGAGCTGCGCGAGGCGCAGTCGCAGCTGGTGCAGCAGGAGAAGATGGCCTCTCTCGGCGCGCTGGTGGCCGGCATATCGCACGAGCTCAACACGCCGCTCGGCTCGATCCGCTCCAACAACGAGCTCGCCGCGCGCGCCGTGCAGCTGCTCGAGAGCTCGGAGGGAGGCGACGACCCCAAGGCCGCTCGCCGCCGCGCGCGCGCGCTCGAAGGTCTGCGCGAAGCGATGCGCGTCAACGCCGAGGCCGGCGAGCGCGTCGCCACACTGGTGCGCTCGATGCAGAGCTTCGCCGGGCTCGACGAGGCGGAGATCAAGAAGGTCGACTTGCACGCCGGCATCGACAGCGCCATCGAGCTCGTGCGCCACCGCGCCGGCGAGCGCGTGCGCATCGAGCGGCGCTACGGCGAGCTGCCGGAGATCGCCGTCTACGCCGGCCGCATCAACCAGCTGTTCTTGAACCTGCTGACCAACGCGGTGCAGGCCATCGAGCACGACGGCCAGGTGACCATCGAGACGCGCTACGACCCTGACAGAAACGAGGTCACGGTGGCGGTGCGCGACGACGGGCGCGGCATCGCCCCCGAGCGGCTCGAGCACATCTTCGAGCCGGGCTACACCACCAAGAAGGGCGTCGGCGTCGGCCTCGGCCTGGGGCTCTCCATCGCCTACCGCGTGGCGCGCGAGCACGGCGGGGGCATCGCCGTGCAGAGCGAGCCAGGCGCGGGCTCGACGTTCACCGTGACGCTGCCGCGCGACCACGTGGTGAAGCCGAAGTGATCACGCGCTTGCTCCGCGGCTAGCAAAATTGCCGCTTGACACACTTCGATGATTATCACATTAACGTAGCGTGTCGAACGAGCAGACAAAGCGCCTGACCAAGGCCTTCAAGGCGCTCTCCAACCCCAATCGGCTGCAGCTGTTCATGAATCTGCTCGCCGAGAGTCGCCTCGACCTGGTCGCCGGCCGCGTGCACGACTGTTTTCTGTCGGGCCTGCTGCGCAACCTCAAGATCGGCGCGCCGACCGTCTCTCACCACGTCAAAGAGCTCGAGAACGCGGAGCTGATCACCACGCACCGCGACGGCAAGCACCTCGTCTGCTCGATCAATCCCGACATGATCAGGCAGCTCAAGACCCTCTTTCCCGATATCGCCTGAACCACGACCTCCCGTGGCGGTGAAGACCACCGCCGACGGGCTCAGTATTGTCAGACACTTTCAAAGTTGTCGAACTATAAAGAGGACCGACGATGATCACCTACCAGGACATTCCCATCGCGACCTATGGCGGCGCCGAGACCCTCAAGCTGCGCGAGCAGCAAGCGTCCGAGACGCTCGCGCCCGACGACGTCGCCATCTCGGTCAAGTACTCGGGCATCAACTTCGCCGAGATCCAGATGCGCAACGGCTTCTACCCCGACGCGCCGAAGAAGCCCTTCGTGCCCGGCTACGAGGTCAGCGGCACGGTCGAGCGCGTCGGCTCGGCGGTCTCGACGTTCGCCCCCGGCGACACGGTGGTCGCGGGAACGTACTTCGGCGGCTACGCCTCGCGCGTGACGGTCAAAGAGCACCAGGTCTTCCCGCTGCCGCAGACGACGTCGCTTGCCGAAGGCGCGGCGCTGCCGGTCAACTTCTTCACCGCGCACCTGGCGCTGGTCGAGATGGCGCGCGTGCGCGAGGGCGACAAGGTGCTCATCGAGTGCGCCACCGGCGGCGTGGGCACGCTGGCGATCCAGATGTGCCGCTTCGTCGGCGCCGACGTGGTGGGCCTGACGACCAGCGCCCACAAGAAGGGCTATATCGAAGCGCTCGGCGCGCGCGCCTACACCGTGCAGGAGTTTGCCGAGAGCAACGACCCCGCGCTGCGCGGCTTCGACCTGATCGTCAACGCCTCGGGCGGCAAGGCGATCAAAGAGCAGATGCAGCGGCTCGACTTCACCGGCCGCATCATCTGCCTCGGCATGTCGTCGGGCGTCAAGGACGGCAAGCGCAGCCTGCTACGCATGGGCTGCGCGGCGCTGGCGACGCCGCGCATCTCGGTGCTCAAGCTCTTCGACCAGAGCGTCGGCGTCTACGCGCTCAACGCGCTGCGCGTGCTCTCCGAGGAGCGCTGGGTCGAGCGGCTCACGAAGAACCTCGCCGACGTCGAGCGCATGAGCCTCAAGCCGCACGTGGGCAAGGTCTTCCCGGCGCAGGACATCGGTGCGGCGCACGAGTTTCTGCAGACCAAGAAGGCGACGGGCAAGGTGCTGCTAGAGTGGTAGCGCGGCTGGGAAACGACCTCGGCGCGGCTGCGCCGGCGTCAACGTTACGCGGTCATCATCTCTTTGACGCGGTCGCGCGTGAAGTAGACGAGCATGATGATCGGGTAGGGCGCGTAGAAGATCAGCGTCATCACCACCGACGCGCCGCCGGCGAGCGAGCTGATCCAGCTGCTGGCCTGCGCTGGCATCGCGCCCGATGGCGCGTGCCGCGCGATGTCGTCGAACATCGCTTTGTAGGTGGGCCCTATCCAGAAGAAGCTGATCATCATCACACCCACTAAGACCACCAAGGCGGCGCCGCTCCACATCACCGACCACTTCTGCGCCCAGCGGCGGTAGCGCAGCTGCCCCACGCCGACGGCGAGCAGCCAGCCCGACATCGCCGCGAAGATGATGCTCTGCACGGCGATGGCTTTGTAGAGCGAGCCGACGTGCTTCATCATCGCGCGCGCGCGCCGGCCGGCGGCCGAGTCGGCGCCGCGCCGGTCGAGCTTCGCCGCCAGCGACCCCATGCCGCTGGTCATGCTGCCGCCCAGCGCGCCCATGCAGCTGCCGAACAGGCCGCCGAGCAGCGTGAGGCTGGCGAAGACGATCGAGAGAATGCCGATGACCTTGGGCCCCGAGGTGCGCTGCTGCGGCGGCGCGCCCGAGACCTGAGGCGAGGGGCTCCAGTTGGCCTGCGCTTGGCCGCCGCTTGGCGGGGCGTAGGGGTTCTGCGGGTCGTTCACGTCTGGCTCCTCCTCCACCCGCGCACGCCGCCTCGGGTTGGAGTGCAGCTTACTACGAAGCCGGCAGCGCGATCTTTGGCTCGTCGGGGTGCGGCCGATAGAGGATCACGGTGTGGCCGACCAGCCCGCAGAGATGGGCGTCGGCACGCTCGGCGAGCTCGCGCGCCATGCCCTTCTTATCGGGGGGGCGCGTGAGCGCGACCTTGATCAGCTCGTGATCGAGCAGCGCGGCCTCCACGGCGGCGATCACCGCGTCGGTGATGCCCGCCTGCCCGACCTGCACCACGGGCTTTTGTCCGTGTACAAGCCCACGTAAATACTTCCGATGTACGCCTCTGAGCTCCACGAGCGATCTCCGCTTTCCGCCGCTGGCGCG
>JAGQIK010000325.1 GCA_020431405.1 Myxococcales bacterium | reverse complement strand
GGCGGTGTAGCCGCTGATGAAGTGATACATCGCCTGAGACGGCGTCAGCTTGGCAACCGGCGGCAGCACGCCAAAGGCGTCGCAGGTCAGAAAGATCACGTTGCTCGGGTGGCCGCCCATGCACGGGATCTTGGCGTTGTCGATGTACTCGATGGGGTAGCTGCAGCGCGTGTTCTCGGTGATCGACACGTCGGTGTAGTCAACGTGGCGCCGATCGTCGAGCACCACGTTCTCGAGCACCGAGCCGAAGCGGATCGCGCGGTAGATGTCGGGCTCTGCCTCTTCGGTGATGTTGATCGCCTTGGCGTAGCAGCCGCCCTCGATGTTGAAGATGCCGTCGTCGCTCCAGCAGTGCTCGTCGTCGCCGATGAGCTGACGCTTGGGATCGGCCGAGAGCGTCGTCTTGCCGGTGCCCGACAGCCCGAAGAGCACCGACGTGTCACCGCCTTTGCCCTCGGTAGCCGAGCAATGCATCGAGAGCACGCCCGCCTTCGGCATCAGGTAGTTCATCACCGTGAAGACGCCCTTCTTCATCTCGCCGGCGTACTCGGTGCCGAGGATGACGAACTCTTTGCTGGCGAAGTTGAGCGCCACGCTGGTCTTCGACGTCATGCCCGAGGTGTGACGGTTGGCCGGGAAGTGACCAGCGTTGTAGACCACGTAGTCCGGGTCGCCGAAGCTCGACAGCTCGTCGGTGGTGGGACGGATCAGCATGTTGTGCATGAACAGCGCGTGGTAGGCGCGCTCGCAGATGATGCGCACCTTGAGGCGATGCTTCGGATCCCAACCGGCGTAGCCGTCGATGCAGTAGAGGTGCTCGAGCGTGTTGAGGTAGTCCTTGGCGCGCTCGAGGTTGATGTCGAAGGTGTGCTGGTCGATCTTGACGTTGACGTCGCCCCACCACACATCGTCTTTGGTCTGCGGATCCTCGACGATGCGCTTGTCCGTCGGGCTGCGGCCGGTCTTGGCGCCAGACATGGCGACGAGCGCGCCGCTGTCGGCGATGGCCGTGCCGCGCTCGTTGCGCAGCCCGGCTTCGTAGAGGGCGGAGGGCGGCGGGTTGCGCGTGATGCGTGCGACCTCGATGCCGTGTTTTGCGAGTGAAAACTTGGTGCTCATGATCCTCTCCTGAGGTCTCTGGGGGCCGTGCAGTCGGCGCGTAGTCTAGTACAATTAGGCTGGCCGCGGAGCAGTCGTCCGCGGCATTCTGACGCCGATGACGCGGGCTGATCACAACGCTCTCGACGAGCTCAGCCCCGCGCTGCGCGAGCTGCTCGACCGGCTGCCGCGCGAGCCCGGCGTCTACCTGCTCAAAGACAAGAAGGGCCGCATCATCTACGTCGGCAAGGCCAAGAGCCTGCACGCGCGGGTGCGCTCCTACTTCACCCGATCGGGCGATACGCGCTTCTTCGTGCCGGCGCTGGCGGGGCTGCTCGGCGACGTCGAGACCATCGTCACGCGCAACGAGAAGGAGGCGCTGCTCCTCGAAAACAACCTGATCAAGAAGCACAAGCCGCGCTTCAACGTGATGTTGCGCGACGACAAGAACTACCTGGTGCTTCGGATCGACCCGAAAGCCAACTACCCGCGTATCGAAGTGACACGCTCGATCCGCGACGACCACGCGCGCTACTTCGGTCCGTACCACTCGGCCTCGTCGTGCCGCGAGACGCTGCGGGTGGTCAACCGCCACTTCCAGCTGCGCACCTGCACCGACCGCACGATGGCGTCGCGCGCGCGACCGTGCCTGCAGTACCAGATCGGGCGCTGTCCGGCGCCGTGCGTGTTCGAGGTCGATCGCGAGCAGTACCAGCGTCAGGTCGAGGACGTGTCGCTCTTTTTGCGCGGGCGTGCCGACGAGCTGGTGGCGAGCCTCGAGGGGCGCATGAAGGAGGCCGCCACCGAGCTCAACTTCGAGCACGCGGCGCACATGCGCGACCAGATCACGGCGGTCAAGCGCAGCCTCATGAGCCAGCAGACCGTCGGCGACGAGATCATCGACCAGGACGTGTTTGGCTTCTTTCGCGAGGGCGCGGCGGTGGACATCGTGGTGCTCGTCTTTCGCGAGGGCAAGCTGCTCGCCCGCCGGCCGTACTCGTTTTCGGGGCAGGAGTTTCCCGACCACGAGCTGCTCAGCTCGTTCATCGGCCAGTACTACGAAAGCGGCGAGGAGCTGCCCGATCTGTTGATCGTGCCCACCGAGCTCGAGGACGCCGAGAGCAAGCTCGCTTGGCTCGACGAGCTGCGCCAGCAGCGCGAGGGTGATACGCGCGCGCGGCGCGTCTCGCTGGTGGTCCCCAAGCGCGGCAAGAAGCGCAAGCTGCTCGAGCTGGCGCAGCGCAACGCGCACAGCAACTTCCTGACGCGGCGCAAGCGCGCCGACGACGTCGAGGCGGCGCTCTCCAAGCTGCAGCAGCGGCTGCGCCTCGAGACGCCGCCGCGGCGCATCGAGTGCTACGACATCTCGGGCATGGGCGGCGAGCTGATGGTCGGCTCGATGGTCGTGTTGCAGGACGCCGTGCCCGAGCCGGCGTCGTATCGACACTTCAAGGTACGCCTCGAGCCGGGGCAGATCGGCGATGACTTCGCCGCCATGTACCAGGTGCTGGCGCGCCGGCTGCGGCGCGCGCGCGACGACGACGAGGGCTGGTCGCTGCCGGATCTGATCGTCGTCGACGGCGGCAAGGGGCAGCTCGGCGTGGCGCTGGCCGCGATGAAGGACGCCGGCTTCGCGCCCGAGTCGGCGCTGCCGCCGATCATCGGGCTCGCCAAGGAGCGCCAGGAGGGCTACCGCGAGAGCGCCGAGGCGCGCCGGCAGCGCGCCGAGCACGAGGACCAGACCAAGCGCTCCGAGCGCTCGCGGCCCGACCGCGTCTTTCTGCCGGGGGTCAAGGACCCGATCCGGCTGCGCCCCAACACCGCCGAGCTATACCTGCTGTCGTTGATCCGCGACGAGGCGCACCGCTTCGCCATCACCTACCACAAGAAGCTGCGCCGCAAGCGCACGCTGCGCTCGGGGCTCGACGACGTGCCGGGCATCGGGCCCAAGCGCAAGCGCCAGCTGCTCAAGACGTTCGGTTCGCTGAAAAAGATTCGCGCCGCCAGCGTCGAGGAGCTGGCGCGCGTGCCGGGCATGTCGAGCAAGGCCGCCGAGGCGGTGGCGAGCTACCTCGGCGCGTCGCTATCCGAGGCCGAAGCCGAGGGCTAGTCGGTCTCTTTCTTCGGGTAGTGTGTGCGGGCGACCTCGTGCTGGCCGAGGCTGATGCGCACGAGCAGCCCCGTCTTGTCGAGGTAGCGCGCCTTGAGGAACAGAAAGACGTTGCGGTAGTCGTCGTCGGGCGCGTCGCCGTGCGACTTCTTGCCCGAGCTGCCGCTGACCAGGCGCACCTTCTCGCCCGGCTGGATCACCACGCCCGCCTTCATGGTGGTGACCACGCGCGGGCGCGCACCGCCGGAGGTGGTGGTGATCGAGCAGCCCTCGGTGTTGAAGGGGGCGTCGCCGACGTTGGTCAGCGCGATCCACTCGTGGTTGAGCAAGCCCTTCTTGCCGATGCCCTGGATGTCGTCGATGTGAAGCTCTGCTGGCATGAGGCGCTGAATACACCAGGGCTGGCCATGGTGGCAAGCGGTGGTGGGAACGCGATTACCACCTGTGGTGGGGGAACACCCACCTAGTGCGGTGCGCTGGGGGGCGCGACTTTGCTGCCGTTTCTATTGAGTTTGCCTGGTGAGCCGAGGCCCCACATGACGTCTATCACCCCCGGCACGCCCTGTGCTTCGAAGCGCGTTCACTCACACGGAGGTTTGATGTTGGAACGAGCTTGTTTCGTAGCAGCAGCGGTTTGTGCTGCGGGCCTCGCGGCCTGCGGTGGAGACATCACCCAGATCGGCAGCTCTGCCAACGCGCAGTGGTACTGCAATGCAGACTCGCAGATGGCGAGCTGCACGGCGGCGATCCCCAAGGTCGCCGGCGAGCAGGGCGCCTACGCGTGCAACGCCGGTGACGCCATCGGCGCGTGCCCGCCCAGCGTCGCCGTCTCGCCGCTTCAAGCGGTGGTGCCGCAGACGCTGTGGCCGTACTTCGACAAGCTGCCGTGGGCCTGCCTGCTCACCGGCGAGCACGAGCGCACCTGCACGCGCAGCATCGAGCATGCACGCATCGCCAGCACGGCGACGCCGACGATCCCGAGCAACACGCCCGAGGACGACGTATCGAGCCCACCGCCGCCCAAGCCCGAGCCGGGCAACACGCCGCCGACGACCAACTACCCGTCGGGCATCGAAGGCGTGAAGCTGCCCACCGACTGCAAGCCCGCTTCGTGGGAGCAGTACTTCTGCCAGCACGCGACCGCGTCGTATCGCAAGCACGGCATCGACATCCAGTTCCCCTGCAAGGGGGTCTTCGACGCCAACGGCAGTCTCGTCAGCGCCGCCGTCAACACGGCCACCGCGCCGACGACACCCGGCGCGCCGAGCTGTCTGCAGGGCGAGGTCACCATGCGTGCGGGCGCCTGGCTCGACGCCGTGGCGCGCGGCTGTCTCAGCCTCAGCGGCCCGATCCTGGCGATGTGTCAGCAGGCGGTGGCCTACGCGCCGACGACCAAGAAGTGCAACCTCACCGGCACCTGGTAACGCGCCCTCCGCGTGCGCTGCCGCTGCTGCTCGCCGCGCTGTTGGCGGCGGGCTGCAGCGGCACGCCCGCCGACGAGCAGCCCGCGGCGCTGCCGTCGGCGGCGATCTTCGCGCCGCTGGGCGAGCCGCTGCGCTCGCTCGACGACGCCGCGCTGGCGCGCTTCGAAGCGGGACGGCGCGCCATGTCGCGCCGCTTCAGCGCGGCCGAAGGGCTCGGACCGCGCTTCAACGCCACGTCGTGCGCCGCCTGCCACGAACGTCCCGTCGTCGGCGGCAGCGCCAGCCGCTACCGCAACGTCTTCGTGCTCGCCGGTGCCGCCGACGCGATCGTGCGGGTGCAGCAGCAGTTCGCCGTCGGTGCGCGCGGGCGCGCCGACGACATCGCTGCTGGCGGCGGCGGTGGTGGCGGCGGCGGCGATGGCGCGCGCACGGTGACGCGCAATCCGATGCCGCTGTTCGGCCTCGGGCTGATCGCCGAGCTGCCCGTAGACGTGATCACCGAAAACGCAGATCCGCTCGACGCCGACGGCGACGGCATCAGCGGCCGCGTCAACTTCGAGCGCGGCTTCGTCGGGCGCTTCGGGCGCAAGGCGCAGATGGCGTCGCTGTCGGGCGTGATCCGCCTCGCGTTGCGCGACCACCTCGGCCTGACCAGCGGCGGCATCGGCGCGCACGTCGATCCGCAGCCGTCGCCGGTCAACCTGCCCACCGCGGACGACGACGGCGTCGCTGACCCCGAGGTCTCGAGCGCGCACGTCGAAGCGCTGATCGCGTTCGTCTCGGGCCTCGCCGCGCCGCCGCCCGACGCGCCGACGCCGGCCAGCGAGCGTGGGCGCGCGTTGTTCGCGCGGGTCGGTTGCACGGGCTGTCACAAGCCGGCGCTCGTCGGCCCACGCGGCGCGCTGCCGCTCTACAGCGACCTGTTGCTGCACGACATGGGCGACGCGCTCGGCGACGGCGTGCAGGTCGGCGTCGCCGAGGCGCGCGAGTTTCGCACCCAGCCGCTGTGGGGCCTCAGCGCCACCGGACCGTACCTTCACGATGGCCGCGCCGACACCATCGCCGGCGCGATCCTGCTGCACGGCGGCGAGGCCGCGCGCGCGCGCGAGGCCTACGTGGCGCTGGCGCCCGACGAGCGCGCCGACGTGCTTTCGTTT
>JAGQIK010000007.1 GCA_020431405.1 Myxococcales bacterium | reverse complement strand
CGGGGGAGGTGCTGCGCCAGGCGGTGGCGGCCGCGCGCCGGCTGCTCGACGCCCTCGCCGCGTGGCCGGAGCGCGCCTCGGTGCTGCGGCAGGTCGAGCACGTGCGCGCGCTGTGCGCCGAGCAGCTGGCCTGGCCTTCGACGCGCGAGGGCGAGCGCGCGCCGGAGTGGCTCGACGCGCTCGAAGGACTCGCCTCGGCCGGCGGCGAGCTCGAGGTCACCCGCGAGGAGCTGATGTTGCTCTTCGCTTCGGAGGTCGAGGAGCTCGGCGCCGGCGCGCTGGGCGGCAGCGGCGGCGGCGTGCAGCTGCTCGACGCCGCACACGCCCGCGGTTTGACCTTCGAGGCGCTCTTTGTCGTGGGCGTCAATCGTGACCGCTTTCCGCGCATCGTGCGTGAGGATGCGCTGCTGCCCGACGCGGCGCGCGCCCCGTTGCTCGCCGCGCTGCCCGATCTGCCGCTCAAGCGGCGCGGGTTTGACGAAGAGCGCTACCTGTTCGCCGAGCTGTGCGACGCAGCGCCGCGCGTGACCCTCAGCTGGCAGCGCGCAGACGATGACGGCAAGGCGCTCAGCGTCTCGCCGCTGGTGGAGCGGCTGCGGCTCGTTCGCGGCATCGGCCAGCCGGGTGCCGATGGAGAGGGCGCGGCCGAGCTCGCGCTGGTACGCGTGCCGCGGCTGCGCAACGTCGCGCTCGATGCGCCGTTCGCCGGCGGCCGGCCGCGCCCGCGCACCGCGCGCGACCTGCTGCAGTTGGCCGGGCTCGCCGGCGGAAGAGGGCGCCTCGTCGACCTCTTCGGCCTCGCCTTCGAGCACGGCGTGGGCCTCGCCCGTGATGGCGCCATCGCGCTCGCCTCGGCGCGCGCTCAGATCGTCGAGGAATACGATCCCGACCTGCGCACGCGCGACGGGCGCCGGCGGCGGCGCCTGCCTGGTCCATACTTCGGCCTCATCGGGGGCTCGGCGCCCGAGGCGCCCGAGGAGGACGTGCAGGAGCCGAGCTCGGCGGTCTACATCACGACCCTCGAGCAGCTCGCGCGCTGTCCCTGGCAGACGTTTCTGTCGCGCGTGATGCGGCTCGAGCCGCCGCCCGATCCGCTCGCCGCGCTGCCGACCATCGACGCGCTGCTGCTCGGCACGACCGTGCACCGTGTGCTCGACGATCTGGTCGGTAGTGGGCCGTCTGCACGAAACGGAGCGGACGCGACCGCGCCGCGCTCGCTGCAAGAGGCGCAGGTGCGCGGCAGCCGCGCCACGCGCAGGCCCGACGACGAGGCCGTGGTCGAGCGCTGCCGCGCCGTGGCGCGCGAGGTCTCGCTCGAAGCGGGCCTGCACCTGCCCGGGCTTCACGGCGCGCTGGCTGCCATCGCCGAGCCCTACGTGCAGCGCGCGCTGGAGATCGACTGGCCGCTGCGCCGCTCGCGCGTCGACGTGCTCGGCGGCGAGCTCGAGGTGGTGGCCGTGATCTGTGACGCGTCGGGCGTCGAGCGCCGCATCGCCTGCAAGGCCGATCGCGTCGACATGGTGCGCGGCAGCCCGCGCATCACCGACTACAAGACCGGGCGGCCGCTCTCGCGCGGCAAGCGCAGCAGCACGCGCCACAAGCACCTGCGGCGCGCCGTGGCCGGTGGCCGCGCGCTGCAGGCCGCCGCCTACGCCGCCTCGACCTCGGGCGACGGCGTCGGGCGCTACCTCTACGTGCGGCCGGACCTCGACGCGCGTATCAGCGAGCTCGATCTGCCGGCCGACGACGAGATCACGCGCGACCTGTTTCCGATGGTGGCAGCCGAGCTTCTGGCAGGCTTCGAGGAGGGCGCTTTCTTTCCGCGCCTCGAAGACGAGCGCGGCGAGGAACCGCGCAGCTGCAGCTATTGCCAAGTAGCCGACGCTTGCCTGCGCGGAGACTCGAGCGCGCGCCGGCGGCTCGCCGAGATCGTAGCGCGCGCCGGCGACGCAGGCCTCGCGGCGCCGCCGCTGGAGCGCAGGCTCAGAGCGCTGTGGCGGCTCGGGCTGGAGGATGACGAATGAGCGAGCGGCGCGATCGAGGCGAGCGCCGCCTCTCGGCGCGCTGTTCAGCGCGCGCCGCGTTGGGGGTGGGGTCCCGCGGGGATTCACTTCCCGCGGGG
>JAGQIK010000324.1 GCA_020431405.1 Myxococcales bacterium | reverse complement strand
TGGTGCGGTGGCGGCCGATGCGGCGCCTCATCGCGTGGGCCTCGGGGCAGCGGGTCGGCTCGCCGGCGCGTTTTTCGCCGGCGTCTTCTTCGCTGGCTTGGTCGCTGGCGCGCCCGATCGGGGCTTTTGCGGCTCGGGCGACTTCCAGGTCACGTCCTCGCGCGCGCGCTCGATGAAGCGCCGGATCAGGCGCGCGACGCGCTTGGGGTGCTCGAGCTGCGGCACGTGCCCGCAGCGGTCGATCACTTCGAGCTGCGCGTTGGGCAACAGCGACGCCAGCCGTTGACCGTACTCGAGGTGGCTGACGCGATCTTGACGGCCCCAGATCAGCAGCGCGGGCTGCACGATGCGCCTGTAACGCGTCTGCATGGCGCTGAAGCGCTGACCGCGCGCGGCGGCGAGGGCGGCGGCGATAGCGCCGGGCGCGTCGAAGGCCTTACGTGCGCGATCGACGTTGGCCGGCGCGACAAACGGCGTCGCGTCGTAGAACGCCAGCTCCATCCGATCGTCGGCGCGCTGGTCGTAAAACAGGCCGTAGAGGATCTCGCCCACCAGCGGCGCGCGCGACCACAGGATGAACGGCGGCAGCTGCTCTTCGAAGACCCACGCGCCGATGAGCACCAGCCGGCGCACGCGCTCGGGGTGCGCGAGGGTCAGCGCCAGCGCCACCGACGCACCCCACGAATGACCGACCACGTCGACGCGCGGCACCTTGAGCTTGCGGAGCAGGCGCGCGACGGTGTGCGCCAGCGCCGCGGGCGAGTAGTCGCGCTCGAGCTTGTCGGAGTGGCCGAACCCGGGCAGGTCGATGGCGATCACGCGGCGGTCGCGCGCCAGCGCGGGCAGCACGCGCTTGTAGGCGTGCGTGCTCGAGCCGTAGCCGTGCACGAGCAACAGCGGCGTCTTGTCGCCGGCGCCCTGCTGCAGCACGAAGATCCGCTCGCGCCCGACCTCGACGTGCTCGGGACGACGCGGCAGCTCCGCCATGCTGCGCTGAAAGCGCGGGCAGGCGCTCAGCGCGCCGGCGAGCGCGACGAGCGCCAGGGTGCGCAGCAGCGTCGACGCGCCGCGCGTGCTGCGGTCCACTATCGACATCGATCGGCGGTCAGCGGGCCGGGGCCTCGGCCCCGAGCTCGGGCTCGCGCTGGCGGCGTCGCTCGCGCAGCTCCATGTCGTCGAGGCGCGCCTCGATCTGATGCAGCATGTGCAGCGCCCGCTCTTGGTCACGCCGTGTCGGTAGACCGGCCGTGCTGATCATGTTCTCGGCGGCGCTGTCGCTGGCCTTCTTGACCGCCATCAGGCCGTTGAGCCACCACGCGTTGGCGCTGAGAAACAGCGGATTGCGCGCCAGCGACTCGAAGTAGGCGGCGGTGGTGCGCTCCCAGACCGAGAAGGCCTGTCGAAAGAAGCTAGAAGAGTCGGATGCCATCGATCGATCCCTCGCTGGTAGATGCGGGCGCACTATAGGCCTGTCGCACTGCAGCGTCAATCGAGATTTTGCACTGCAACATAACCGCGCTTGCGCGTTGCAAAAAGTCTTTGACTACCGTATGGTGTCGCCCGGTCGAGGGTGAGCCTCTCGGCGTTGCGCACTGCGACACAATTCCGGGTATGGTCCCACGGAGCTTTCGGTCATGGCAGAGCTGATCGTCAAGAAGTACGGAAACCGCCGCCTCTACGACACCGAGTCGAGCCGCTACATCACGCTCGACGAGCTGGCGACGCTGATCCGCGGCGGGCGCGACGTGCGCGTGGTCGACGCCAAGAGCGGCGCCGATCTGACCAAGGGCGTGCTGCTGCAGATCATCTCCGACCAGGAGCGCGACCTCGACCTGCTGCCCACGTCCTTTCTCGCGCGCGTGATCCGCGCCAACGACGCCACCATGCGCGAAGCGCTCCATCGCTACCTGACGCTCAGCTTCGACGCCTTCCTCGGTGCCCAGCGCGAGCTCGAGGCGCGCTATCGCGACCTGGCGTCGTCGTTCTGGAATCCGCTGTCGTGGATGCCAGGCGGGCAGGGGCAAGCGCCCCGCGTGCCGGCCGCTGCGCCGGCGCCCCCGCCAGCGGCGGCGCCAGCACCCCCGCCCGAGCCGGAACCCGAGCCCGAGCCCGAGCCCGAGCCCGAGCCAGCGCAGGAGCCGGCGCAAGAGCAGGCGACCAAACGTCAGATCGCAGCATTGAAGGCCCAGGTGGAGCAGATCCAGCAGCTACTTTCGTCAATGCAGAACAGTGAAGACTCTTGAATCATAGGGTTCACGCGCGATTTTTGTGCGATGCACAATATTGCCGTTGACATGTTGCGCTGCAGCAATTAGCTTCTCGGTCGTCTCGATAAACCCATCCAAGGAGAGAGAGACCATGAGCAAGCAGAGCGAAGCGAACCCCGTGAACAAGATGTTCAGCAACGCGCGCACCATCTATCAGCCGTTCATCGACGCGGCCAACGCCTGGACCGGCGAAGTCCAGAAGATGCAGCAGAACGCCATCGAGGAGATCGGGCGCGCCATCGACACCAGCCACCGCCTCGCCAAAGACAGCCTCGAGACCTTCTCGAAGCTCAGCGCCAACATGCAGAAGCAGCTCTCCGAGCAGGTCGCCCGCAACGTCGAGATGATCGACGCGACGCTGAAGGTGTGAGGCAGCAGATGCTCTTCCCCCTCGAGCGCCCAGAGTGGATGGCCGCCACGCCGTGCGACGTGCTGTGGCGCAGACGCAGTGTCCGGCTGTTGCACTACCTGCACCCCGACAGCGCAGACGACGAGGCCGCTTCGACGTCGAAGCCCGCGAAGTCGTCTGCACAGCGCAACGCCCAGACTGTTGGCTCCTCGTATCCGCGGCCGCTGTTCATCGTCCCCTCGATGATCAACCGCCACTACGTCTGCGATCTGATGCGCGGGCGCAGCATGGTCGAGTACCTGCTTCGCCGCGGACATGACGTGTACCTCATCGACTGGGGCGCCCCGCAGGGGGAAGACCGCCTGCTCGACTTCGACAGCTGCATCGAAGATCTGCTCGGTGCCGCCTACGAGCGCGTGCTCGAGCACGCCGGTGTCGAGAAGGCCAACGTGCTCGGCTACTGCATGGGCGCGACCATGGCCGTGATCTACACGGCGCTCTATCCGCACAAGGTCGCCGGCCTGATCAACCTCGCCGGGCCCATCGACTTCTCCAAGGCCGGAATCCTCGGCACCTGGACCAACCCCAGCTGGTTCAACCCCGAGCGCATCACCGATGCCCTCGGCAATCTGCCCGGGGCGTTGATGCAGGGCTCTTTCCAGTGGCTGTCGCCGCTCGGCGCGCTGGGCAAGATGCGCGCGCTGCGCGACCGCATCGACGACGAGGCCTTCGTGCGCCGCTTTCAGGCCATCGAGGTCTGGACCAACGACAACGTCGACTTCCCGGGCGGCGCCTACAACAAGTACATCCGCCACCTCTATCAGGACAATCGGCTGATCAAGGGCACCTACCGCGTGCGCGGCAAGGCGGCGCGCCTCGACGCCATCCACTGCCCGATCCTGTGCATCACCGCGACCCGCGATCAGATCGTGCCGATGGAGTGCGCCAAGCCGCTGCTCGAGCTCTCGGGCGCCACCGATGTGGAGAGCGCCGAGCTCGCCGGCGGGCACGTCGGCGTGGTCGTCGGCAGCGCCGCGACGCGTTCGCTGTTTCCGAAGCTCGACGAGTGGCTCAGCGCGCGCTCGGGCGCCGCGCCGAGCGAAACCCGCGCCGACCTTGCGGCGCAGACCCCGAGGGCGTAGTGATGTTGATAGAACGGGTGCAGCTGGAGACGGACGCAGTGCCAGTCATGACGAACACCGCGCACACCACAGAGCAGCACGCGGCGCGCATCTTCTTGTCGCAGGCGCGCCGCCCCGATCTGGCCAACACGCCGCGCCTCTACACGCGCGGCCCAGCGGGCAGCTTTCAGCCGCTGCTGTGGTCCGATCTGGCGCGTGACGTCGAGAGGCTCTGCGCGGTGTTGATCGAGCTCGGCGTCGACGTCGATACGCGCGCGGCAGTTCTCAGCGACACGCGCGCGGAATGGGGCGTGGCCGGGCTCGCCATCGTCGCGGCGCGCGGCACGCTGGTGCCCGTTTATCCTTCGCTCACCGACGAGAGCCTCGTCTACGTGCTGTCGCACTCGCAGACGCGGGTGCTGTTCGTCGAGGGCCAGCGCGACCTCGAGCGCGTGATGCGCCTTTGGCCAAAGCTCGCCCTCGAGCACATGGTCGCCTTCGACGAGGTCGACCATGCCGCCGCGGCGGCTGCATCCGGCGTCGACGAGGCGCTCGTTCGCGAGCGCGCGCTGAGCTACAGCACGTCGGTGGGCGCGCGTGGCGCGGCGCTTTGCGCGCGTGACCCGCGCCTGGTCGAAGCGCGGCTCGACCGCGCTCGCGGCGACGACGTGGCCTACATGCTCTACACCTCGGGCACTACCGGCGCGCCCAAAGGCGTGCCGCTGACGCACGACAACGTGGGCAGCAACGGCGACGACTGGGTCAAGATCAACGGCCCGCTCATCGACGAGGGCGATCGCGATCTGTTGTGGCTGCCCATGTCGCACATCTTCGGCTGGGGCGAGTTTTGCCTCGGCAACCAGCTGGCGATGCAGACCTACGTAAGCTCGCCAGCCAGCGTGCTCGACGACCTGAGCGAGGTGCGGCCGCACATCTTCATGGCCGTTCCGGCGTACTGGGAAAAGCTCGCCAAGACCGCCATCACGACGGCGGGCGCCGACGCCAGCGAGGACGCGCGCCGCGCCGAGCTCTTGCGCGTCACGGGTGGCCGTCTGCGCTTCTGCCTCTCTGGCGGCGCCGGCCTGACGCGCGACATCAAGGACTTCTTCTACTCGGCGGGGATGTTGATCATCGAAGGCTATGGCCTCACCGAGTGCTCGCCGACGCTGACGCTCAACCGCCCCGACGACTTCGACTTCGACACCGTCGGCAAAGCCCTTCCCAGCGTCGAGCTCGTGCTCGCCGACGACGGCGAGATCCTCGCGCGCGGGCCCAACGTCTTCGCCGGCTACTACAAAGACCCCGAGGCCACCGCGGCGGCCTTCGACGACGACGGCTGGCTTCACACCGGCGACCTGGGGCGCTTTACCGAGCGCGGCTTTCTGCAGATCATCGGGCGCAAGAAGGAGATCCTCGTCACCGCGGGCGGCAAGAACGTGCCGCCGGCCAACATCGAGCTGCGCTTCGCCAGCGACCCGCTGGTAAGCCACCTGGTGGTCTACGGCGACGGCAAGAAGTACCTCACGGCGCTGGTCGACATCGACGAGAGCGCCGCTCGCGCGCTGCTCGGCGACGAGCAGAGCCGCCTCTCGCGCGCGCAGCTGCGCGCCGCGCCGGCGCTGCACGCCGAGATCCAGGCGCGCATCGACCGCGTCAACAACACGCTGGCGCGCTACGAGACGGTCAAGGCCTTCGTCGTGGCGCCCGAGCCGTTCTCCGTCGAGGACGGGCTGCTCACGCCGTCGCTGAAGATCAAGCGCAAGCAGATCTACGCGCGCTACGCGGCCCAGCTCGACGCGCTCTACCGCTAGGCCTAGAATCACCGCGCCATGATCGAGCGGGCGACGGAGCTACTGGCCAAGGCGCGCGCGGCGCTGTCGCTGCTCGGCAAGCGCGCCCCTGTCGGCTCCACGCCGGCTGATGTCGTCTACAGCAGCAACAAGATGCGGCTGCTGCGCTATCGCCGCGCCGATCCGTCGCGGCCCGCGCGCGCGACGGTGCTGTGCGTGCCGTCGCTGATCAACCGCCACTACGTGCTCGACCTTCTGCCCGGGCGCAGCCTCGTCGAGCACCTCGCCGCCGACAACCTCGACGTGTGGATGATCGACTGGGGTCGCCCGCGCGCCGAGGACCGCTACGTCTCCTTCGACGACGTGCTTGACGGCCAGATGCGCCGCGCCTTCGAGCACGTCGAGCTCGCCGCGGGGCCGCGCGCCGGCGTCTCGCTGCTCGGCTACTGCATGGGCGGCACGCTGGCGGCGATCTTCGCCAGCCTCTACCCGCAGCGCATCTCGGCGCTGGTCTGCCTGACCACCCCGGTCGACTTCTCGCAGGGCGGCGTGCTCAGCCAGTGGTCGCAGCGCGAGAACCTAGACGTCGACCGCATCGTCGACAGCCTCGGCAACGTGCCGTGGCCGCTGATGCAGGCGTCGTTTCACATGCTGGTGCCCACCAGCCTGGCCCAGAAGGCGCTGCTGCTCTACGACCGGCTCGGTGATGACGAGTTCACCGATGGCTTCGTCGCGCTCGAGACGTGGGGCAACGACAACGTCGACTTCCCCGGCGAGGCCTACCGGCGCTACATCCGCGAGCTGTATCAGGAGAACCGCCTGCTTCACGGCACGCTCGCCGTGCGCGGGCGCCCCGCGCGCCTCGACGCCATCCGCGCGCCGCTGCTCAACGTCATCGCCGAGGGCGACCACATCGTGCCGCCGCCTTCGGCGCGCTGCCTCGAGCAGCTGGTCAGCTCCGACAAGCGCCAGACCTGGGAGCTTCGCGGCGGCCACATCGGCGCCATCGTCAGCCGCCGCGCCAAGGCCGCTTTCTGGCCGCGGCTGTCGCAGTGGCTGGTGGACAACCAGCGCCGCGGCTGACATCTGCCTACATCATCGGCTCGCTGTCGTCGTCGCCTTTGTCGGTGAGCACCTCGGTGATGAATGCGCCGAGACGCTCGACCACCGAGACAGGGATCTCGTGGCCGCCGCCGAAGTCGAGGAAGCTGGCGTCGACGCCGCCGGCGCGCAGCATCTCGCTCAGCTGTTTGGCCATCTGGAAGGACAGCAGCATGTCGTGGCGGCCGTGACTCTGCAGCACCGGCATGCCGGCGATGCGCGGCACCAGCGGCTCCCACACGTCGCGGCACAGCAGGCTGCCCGACAGCAGCGCGAGGCCGGCGTAGGCGCGCGGCCGGCGCAGCACGGCGTCCAGCGCCAGCATCGCTCCTTGTGAAAAGCCACCGATGACGGTGCGTTGTGGCGGCACCCGCAGCTCGCGCTCGACCGCGTCGAGCAGCGAGTAGAGCGCCTCGCGCGCTTCGAGCAGCCCCTGCGGCTCGACGCTGGAGAGGTCGCGGGCGAGCGAGTTGGCCATCGCGGCCTGCACCTGCTCGAAGTCGATCATCCACCAGGCGCGCGCGTCGCCCATCATCGGCAGCCCGAGCGGCGCCGCCGGGAAGACGAAGCGCGTCTCCCGCGGCACGTCGAGCACGCGCCACAACATCGCCAGATCGTCGCCAGGGGCGCCAAAGCCGTGGTTGAGCACCACCAGTGGGCCATCGCCGCCGCCTTCGCGGTCGGGGCCGCCAGCGAGCAAGGCGTCGAGCTGACCGAGCCGTTTCTGCCTCATGGGGTCGATCGTTAGCATCTCTTTGGCTGCCAAGCGGGTGTTCCGCGGCGATTTTTTGGGCTCAAGCCACAGGGGGTGTGGTCGATGGATCGAGCATGGCGATGGACCCCGAGGTGGCCGTGCGCCGCATCGCTTTGCTCGAGCAGCAGCTCGCGCGCGAGCGCAGCCGCGCCGAGGAAGCCGAGCGCGCGCGCGCCGCGTTCCTCGCCAACGTCAGCCACGAGGTGCGCACGCCGCTCAACGCCATCGTCGGCTACGCCGACCTGCTCGCCGGCGCCGACCTCGACGGCGACAGCTGGCGCATGGTGAGCAGCATCCGCCGCGCCACGCGCCAGCTGATGACGATCTTCGACCAGCTGCTCGACGCCGCATACATCGATGGCGACCACATCGAGCTCGAGCAGGCACCGTTCTCGCTGAGCCTCGCGGTGCAGGACGCGGTGCGTGCCGCCCGCGCCGCGGCCACGGCGCGTCAGCTCGAGCTCGAGGTGCACATCGGCGATGTCCCGGCGCTGGTGCTCGGTGACGCCGGCCGCTTTCGGCAGGTGGTCTCGGCGCTGGTGGACAACGCGATCAAGTTCACGCCGGTAGGCGCCATCTCGCTGCTGCTCGAGGGTCAGCCGGCGAGCGACGGTCGCGCGCGCGTGACGTTGTCGGTGCTCGACACCGGCATCGGCATCTCTGCCGACCAGCAGCGGCGCATCTTCGAGCCCTTCCGACAGGTCGACGAGTCGAGCACGCGCGCGCGCGCCGGGCTCGGCGTGGGCCTGAGCGTCGCCAACGCCGTGGTGTCGACCATGGGCGGCTCGATCCGAGTCGAGAGCGAGCTCGGCAGCGGCTCGATGTTCGTCGTCGAGGTGCCGTTCCTGGTGGCCGAGCTGGGCGGCGGCAGCGACAGCAGCGGCGGCGGGGGAGCAGGGGCGTGGCGGTCGCGCGGTGGGCCATCGATCGAGATCACACCGCACGGCGGATGCTGGCTCGGGCTCCTCGGCGACGGCGGCCGCTGGCGCGCGACGCTGCGCGATCACGGCATCGACGTACATATCGTCGAGCATGCGGATGCGCTGCTCGAGCGCGCCGTCGCGCTCCAGCCGTTGGTGGTGCTCGCCGACAGAGCGCTCGCCTCGCAGCGCGAGCTCGAGCAGGTCGGCCAACGCATCAGCCAAGCGCTGCCTCGCGGCGTACCCCTCGTGGCGCTGGTCGACTCGGAGCGCTTCGATACCCCGAGCGGCTGGAAGCCGGCGTTCAAGCCGGTCTGCGAGCGCCGCGTGCTCGAGATCGCCGCGCGCCACGCGTCCAAGACGCGCGAGAGGCTCGGCGTTTCGAGCCATCGTTTGCGCGTGCTGGTGGCGGAGGACTCGGTGGTCAATCGCAGCATCGCGCTCAGCGCGCTCGAGCGGCTCGGCTTCGACGTGATCGCGGTGGCGGACGGCGCGCTGGCTGTCGAGGCGCTCGACGCCGACGCCAGCATCGAGGCGGTGCTGATGGACATGCAGATGCCGGTGCTCGACGGCTACCAAGCTACGCGCATCATCCGCGACGACGCGCGCTTCGAGGCAGTTCCGGTGGTGGCGGCCACGGCAAACGCCATGCGCGGTGACGACGAGCGCTGCCTGGCCGCCGGCTGCGACGCGTATCTGAGCAAGCCGCTCGATTGGTCGCTCACCGCGCAGGTGCTGCGCCGCTGCGTCGAGCGGCGTGCGCGCCGCGCGCCGGCCAAGCCGCTCGCGCCCGCGCCGCTGTCGCTGTCGCTCGAGTCGATCGAGCGCTCGGCGTCGCTGACGCCGCCGCAGCTTCACGCGCTGCTGCCCGAGCTGCAGCGCTACGTCGCCGATCAGCTGGATCGCCTCGACGGTGCCCGCGGCCGCGGCGACCACGACGAGCTGTCGCGCGTCGCGCACGCGCTCAAGGGCTCGCTCGGCACCTTCGGTCTGCTCGAGGTCGCGCAGCTGGCGCGAAGCGTCGAGCAGAGCCCCGACGACGCCAACGTCGAGGCGCTGCGCGAGGCGCTGCGCACGCTCGGCGACCTCGCCGGCGAGGCGATCGTGGAGGCGGCGTCGTGAGCCGGCCGCTGGTGTTGGTCGTCGATGACGACATCCTGCTCGTCGCGATGGCGCGCTCGCACCTGAGCGCCGCCGGTTACTCGGTAGCCGACGCGCAGCTCGGCGCAGAGGCCCTCGATCGCCTCGACGAGCGCACACCCGACGCGATCCTGCTCGACATCGATCTGCCCGACGCGTGCGGCATCGACCTGTTGCAGCGCTTCAAGCGACGCCCGGAGCTCGAGTCCGTGCCGGTGCTGATGCTCACCGGCAAGGATGACCGCGAGTCGATCGTGCGCGCCTTCGAGGCGGGCGCCATCGACTACATCCGCAAGCCCTACATCCACTACGAGATGCTCGCGCGCGTCGGCTCGCAGCTGCGCATCGGCGCGCTGATGCACGAGCTGAGCGAGCGCAACGGAGCGATGACACGCGAGCTCGACGTGGCGGCGCGCGTGCAGCGCTCCTTTTTGCCGCGCGTCGCCGAGGTCGCGGGGGCCACGGTGGCGCAGCGCTACCGGCCTACCACCGCGCTGGGCGGCGACATGTGCGGCCACTTCATCGCCGCCGACGGCAGGCTTGCCTTGTTCGTGCTCGACATCGCGGGTCATGGAAGCGGTGCTGCCATCGTCGCGGTGGCGGCCAGCGGGGTGCTGCAACGTGCGATCAACGAGCGCGGGCTCGACGCCGCGACGCTGCGCGGCGAGCTGAGCGCCTTCGTCGATATCGAGCGCACCGGCTTCTACGCGACGCTGGTGGTCTGCATGCTCGACACGCGCAGCGGCGAGCTGCAGCTGCTCAACTGGGGCCACCCACCGCCGCTGCTGCTCGAGCGCGGCCGCACGCGTTGGCTGTCGGCCAGCGGCAGCCCGCTCGGCGTCGGCATCGGCCCGGCCTGCGAGCTGCAGACGCTCGCGCTTGGCGAAGGCGATCGGCTGTTGCTCTACTCGGACGGCGTTTGCGACGTGGCGCGCGACGGCTTCGAGCTGCGAGCACAGGCGCTCGAGCTGGCGCTGCGTGACGAGCCGACGCCCGCGGCGGTCGCCGAGGCGGCGCTCGCGGCGGCAGCCTCGGAGACGATCGAAGACGACGACATGTCGCTGCTGGTGCTGCAGCGGGAGGCGGTGTGATGGCTACGCAGGTGATCGGAATCGAACAGGGGCGGCTAGACACGAGCAGCGGCGACACGCTGGAGCGCCGCGTAGCCGACGCGCTCGCCGCCGGCGCCAGCGAGGTGGCGGTCAGCTGCGGTACGCTGGCGCTGGTCGACAGCTCGGGCCTCGGCTCGCTGGTGCGCTCGCTCAAGCGCTGCCGAGCGCAGGGCGTCTCGTTCAAGCTGCTCGACGTGACCAAGCCCCTGCTGCGGCTGCTCGAGATGACGCGCCTGGCGAGCGCCTTCGAGATGGAGCATTCGAGCCGTAGTGGTGCTAAAACGTCCGTATGAGCGAAGGAAGCGCCGAGAAGTCAACCTGCAGCTGCGGCTTCGACAAGGACCACTACATGGTCTCGAAAGAGGGCGAGTACACGGTGGCCGGCTGGTTCAGCCACACGGTGGGCATCAGCACTCGGCCGAAGCTGATCAAGTATCGCTGCCGCGTCTGCGGCGACATCATCGAAGAGACGACCGACCCCACGGTGCTGCGCGGCGGCATCCGCTAGCGGGCTTCAGCCCTCGTCACTTTCCGCCCCCTCTTCACCTTCAGCCTCGAACGCCAGCGACGCCGAGTTGATGCAGTAGCGAACGCCGGTCGGCCGCGGCCCGTCCGGAAAGACGTGGCCGAGGTGTGCGTCGCAGCGCCCGCAGACCACCTCGGTGCGTGTCATGCCGAGGGACGTGTCGGTGTGCTCGTCGACATCGCCCAGCGGCGAGGTGAAGCTGGGCCACCCGCTGCCCGAGTCGTACTTGGTGCTCGACTCGAACAAGGGTTGACCGCAGCACACGCAGCGGTAGATCCCTTGGGCCTTGTGGTCCCAGTAGGCTCCGGTGAAGGCGCGCTCGGTTCCGGCCTGTCGCGCGATGCGAAACTGCTCGGGCGTGAGCTTCTCGCGCCACTCGTCGTCGCTGCGCGTGACCTTCTTGCTGTCCTCAGCCATTGGTAGACCTCCCTCGGGCGCTTCTAGCGCAGCTCTGACCAAATCGGAATAAAAAGAGAATGTCGAAAAGAATGGGTGTCGGGTTGACTGTTACCGTCACGGACACACTTTTCGTCGCTATGAGCACAAAAACGACCGAGCTTCCCATCAGCCCGATCCCCCTTTTGCCGCTCCGTAGCGGTGCGCTGTTTCCCGAGACCATCATCACCATCCCCGTGGGGCGCCCCGCGTCCCTCGCCCTCGCCAGATCGGTGGAGCCAGGCGACCTCATCGCCGTCGCCATGCAGCGCGACGCCAAGGTCGCCGATCCGGGCATCGCCGATCTGCTTCCCATCGTGACCTTAGCGCGCGTGCGCTCGGTGGCACCCGGCCGGCCCGGCCGCGCGCAGCTGGTGGTGGCCGGCCTGCGCCGCGCGCGGCTGTCGGCGCTCGTCGCGGCGCGGCCGTTTTGGAAGGGCCAGCTCGCCGAGGCCGAGGAGACCGTCGGCGATGTGCAGCGCGTGCGGGCGCTGGCGACGCTGCTGGCCGAGAAGATCGAAGGCCTCGACGCGCGCAACGCCCCGGACCTCAGCAAGCTCGGCGAGACCGCGCTCGCCGGCGGCGCGCTGGCCGACGTGGTCGCCGCGGCGCTCGACCTGGGCGCCGAGCAGGAAGGGCAGGTGCTGCTCGAGCTCGATGTCGGCCAGCGGCTCGAGCTGGTCATCCGTTTGCTCGACGAGATGCGCTCGATCTCCGAGCTCAAGGGGCGCCTCGCCGAGCAGGTCAGCGGCGAGCTGTCCAAGGCGCAGCGCGAAGCTTTTCTGCGCCAGCAGCTCAAAGCGATCCAGCGCGAGCTGGGCGAGGAGGACGAAACGTCCGAGGCGTCAGCGCTGCGCGAGCGGCTCGACGCGATCGAGCTGCCCGAGCAGGCGCGTCGCGCCGTGGAGCGCGAGCTGCGCAGGCTCGAGCAGATCGGCCCGCAGCAGGCCGAGCACCACGTCATCAAGAGCTACCTCGAGCTGATCGCGGATCTGCCGTGGGACAAGCGCGCCGACGTCTCGCTCGACATCGACGCCGTGTCAGCCAAGCTCGACGAGGACCATCACGGTCTCGACGACGTCAAGAAGCGCGTGCTCGAGCACCTCGCCGTGCGCAAGCTCGCCGAGAGCCACCGTGGCGCGGTGTTGTGCCTCGCGGGTCCCCCCGGCGTGGGCAAGACATCGCTCGGACGCTCGGTCGCCGAGGCAACCGGGCGGCCCTTTGTACGCGTCTCGCTGGGCGGCGTGCGCGACGAGGCCGAAATCCGCGGCCACCGGCGCACCTACGTCGGCGCGCTGCCGGGGCGCATCCTCTCCGGTCTTCGCCGCGCGGGCGCCAAGAACGCCGTGATGCTGCTCGACGAGGTCGACAAGCTCTCCGATGGGTGGCGTGGATCGCCCGAGGCGGCGCTGCTCGAGGTGCTCGATCCGGAGCAGAACGCGACCTTCACCGACCACTATCTCGAGCTCGACTTCGATCTGTCCGAGGTGCTCTTCATCTGCACCGCCAACACGCTCGATCGACTCTCGGCGCCGCTGCGTGACCGCCTCGAGGTGATCGAGATCGAGGGCTACACCCACGACGACAAGGTCGCCATCGCGCGCCGCTACCTTCTACCCAAGCAGCTCGAGCGTCACGGTCTCGGCGAGGACGCGCTGCGCATCGACGACGCGGCGCTGGCGCGCATCATCGCCGAGCACACGCGCGAGGCCGGCGTGCGCCAGCTCGAGCGCGAGCTGACGCGCATCTGCCGCGCGGTGACGCTCGAGGTGGCGCGACAGCCGAGCGAGGCCAAGCTCGAGACGAGACACGTGGGTGCCGACGAGGTCGCGAAGTACCTCGGCACGCCGCGCTTCGAGGCGGCGCACGTCGAGCGCGCGGTCAAGCCAGGTGTCGCCACCGGGCTCGCGTGGACGCCGGTGGGTGGCGACCTGCTGTACATCGAGTCGTCGCGCATGCCGGGCAAAGGGCGTCTGGAGATCACGGGGCAGCTCGGCGACGTGATGAAGGAGTCGGCGCGCGCGGCGCTGACCTACGTGCGCAGCAACGCGGAGCTGCTCGGTGTCGACCCGGCCTTTCTCGAGGCGCAGGACCTGCACATCCACGTGCCTGCCGGCGCGATTCCCAAGGATGGTCCGTCGGCAGGCGTGACGATCTTCACCGCGCTGACGTCGCTGCTGTCGGAGCGGCGCGTGCGCTCCGACACGGCGATGACGGGAGAGTGCACGCTGCGTGGCCGCGTCTTGCCGGTGGGCGGCATCAAGGCCAAGGTGCTCGCAGCGCATCGCTCCGGCGTGCGCCGCGTGGTGCTGCCCGAGCGCAACGCACGTGACCTCGACGAGATCCCGAGCGCCGTGCGCGACGAGATGGAGCTCATCCTCGCCGCCGACATGAGCGACGTGCTGGCGGCAGCGCTCGAGGACGTTCCGCCCGCGCTGGCCGTCGCGACGGTGGCACCAACACACGACGCGGCGGATGGCGTGTCGGCCTTCGGTGTGAGCTAGTCGGTGGCGTGCAGCTGGCCCATGCGGCCGGCGCGGAAGTCGTCGAACGCCTGCTCGAGCTCGTCTTCGCTGTTCATCACGAACGGGCCGTAGCGCGCGACCGGCTCGCCGATGGGCTGGCCGGCGAGCAGCAGCAGCCGCGCCGCGGTGCTGGCGAAGTCGGGACAGGCGAGGTGCAGCCGCCCCTCGCGCTCGAGCACGGCGAGCTGACCTTCTTCGATGGTTTGCCCGCGCACGCTCTCACCGGCGGGCACGGCGACGCTGCCGCCGTAGACGTAGAAGCAGCCGTTGTGACCGTCGTCGATGTCGATCTCGGTGCTTCCGCCGGGCTGCAACGTGACGTCGCAGAGCAAGAGCGGGATGCGCGTCTCGACGCGACCTCGCTGGCCGCCCGCGCGACCGGCAATGACCTTGAGCTTGGCGCGCCCGTCGTCGCTGACCGCGGTCGGTACCTCGTCGCGTGACAACCGCTGATGTGCAGGCGACATCATCTTGTCGCTGCGCGGCATGTTGATCCAGATCTGGAAGCCGTGGATGCGCCCGCCCTCGCGCACGATGCGCTGCGACGGGGTGCGAGCGTGAACGAGCCCGGCGCCGGCAGTGACCCACTGCACGTCGCCGCTGCCAAGCTGCGCGCGCGTGCCGCGCGAGTCCTGGTGAACGAGCTCGCCCTCGAGAAGGTAGGTCACCGTCTCGACGCCGCGCTGCGGATGCGCCGCGGTGCCGACGGCTTCGCCCGGCTCGTAGTCCACCGGCCCGACCTCGTCGACGACGAGGAATGGGTCGACGAGCTCGAGGCCTTCGGCGGGGAGCGGACGGCGGATCGAAAAGCCGTGTCCGTCGAGCTGGCGCTGCGCCACGACCAATCGCGAGACCGCGCGCGATTTGAGGCTTATGCTATTTGCGGACATCTAGAATGGTAAGGCCGATGTGCTCGTTGGTTGCCGTCTGCAGGCGCGCAACAGGGATACACAAGCACAGGCTTCGTCGAGTCGCAACCGGTCGAAACGCGATTACTTCGCCTCGAGCTTCGTTTCGAGCAGCGGCAGCAGCTCGAGCAGCAGGTCGTGAAGCTGAGCCATCTTGTCGGCGGGCGCGGGCGTGTCGGACCGACCCAGCTCGCGTGCGAGCTCCGTTTCGATCTGCATCAGCACTGCCAGCCCGTCGGTGATACGGCGGCCGCGACGACTTGAAAAGCGGATCAACTTGGCCCGCCCATCCGAAGGGTCGGGCACGCGCTCGAGCGCACCCATCTCGACGAGCTCGTCCACGAGCTGTCCCACGGCCTGCTTGCTCACGCCGACGCGCCGCGCGAGCTCGGTCAGACGTGTGCCCTCGAGATCGATGTGGGGAAAGACGCTTGTGTGCGCGGTGCGGATCGGCACCTTCCAGACGGCGCGCACGCGACCGATGGCTAGCTCGTTGAACAGGCGGGCGCACTTGAAGAGCAGCTGGCCGACGCTGGCGCGCTTGGCGGCTTCGAGCTTGTCGCGATCGTACACAGCAAGATGGTAAAGCATGCTTGACAAAATGGTAAGGTGTGATTGACTAAATCATGACCAGCAACAAGAGGACGGTGCGCCCCATCTGCGACGGCCTGTGGGAGCTCGCGGACGAGCTGAGCGTGATGGGCATGCGGTTTCCGCTGCGCATGACCATCGTCGCGCTCGGCGAGGGCGAGCTGTTGCTGCACTCGCCGGTGCGCATCGACGACGACGCGGCGCGCGAGATCGCCGAGCTCGGGCGCGTCACGGATATCGTCGCGCCGAGCATGCTGCACCACGTGCATGCCGGCGCGGCACGCGAGCGCTACCCCGAGGCCAAGCTGCACGGCGCACCGGGGCTGGCGAAAAAACGCGCAGACCTGACCTTCGACAGCACCCTCGGCGGCGAGCCGCCGGCGTCGTGGCGCGGCGTGCTCGATCAGCGCCTCGTCGAGGGCTGCCCCAAGGTCAACGAGGTCGCCTTCTTTCACCGCCCCTCGCGCACCGTGCTGCTCACCGACCTCGTCTTTCACATCCTCGAGCCACGCGGCTGGTTCACGCGCCTGATGATGCGCTTGGTCGGAGCCTACAAGCGCTTCGTACAGAGCAAGCTGTGGCGCCGCTTCACCAAAGACCGCGAGGCGGCGCGCGCGTCGGTGGAGGCGATCCTCAGCTGGGACATCGAGCGCGTGGTGATGTGCCACGGCGTGATCGTCGACGACAACGCGAAGGCGCGGCTCACCGAAGCGCTGTGGTGGATGCGCGGTGTGGAGCGCAGAGCCGCGACTACGGCGAGCGCTGTCTAGCCCGAGGCCCGAGGCCCGAGGCCCGAGGCCTAATCGACGGTGATCGACTTGGAGACGTTCTTCGGCACGTCGGGGTGCACGCCGTGCTGCTGGATGCCGAGTCGATCGAGGTACTGCATCTTCATCAGGCTCATCTTGAGCGCCAGCCGCTGGAGCACCACCGTCGACGAGAACACCGTCATGATCGTGTCCTTGGTGCGCGGCAGCGGGATGAACACCGAGCGGTAGTTCGGGTTGTCGGTGGGGGCCTTGCTCGCCGCCTGGCGCAGCGCCGCGTGGTCTTCGGCGATAACCACGGTGCTGGCGCCGCGGATCTTGTGCGTGTTGATCTGCGAGACGGTCAGCAGCACGTCGCGCTCGATGGGGCCGGTGATGTAGATCAGCGGGTAGTCGCTGTAGAGCGCGTCGATCAGCTCGGCGCGGTCGAGCACGTCGCCGAGCAGCTCGCGCTCGGCGTTGTTGAGCGCGAACGGTGTGCCCGGCGAGAGCACCGAGTCGGTGACGCTCTGCACCAGCGCGCCGACGCGCTCCGCGGTGAGGCCCTGCGCCTGGGCGCGCGCCGTGACCTCGGCGATGACGTCGCCGACCTTCTTGAGCATCGTGTCGACCTGGCGCGGGCCGAACAGCGTGTTGAAGCCGAGGATCGTGTTGGGGCCGTGCTTGAACTCCGAGCCCTCGAAACCCTCGGTGTGGTTGAGCACGACCTCGCGGATTTTGAGCGCTCCTTCTTTGGCCACCGCGGTCACGCGCGTGGCGAGGATCTGGATGCTCGGCTCGAGAAACAAGAGCTGCGCGGCCGTCTCGATCTCGGCGTTGGTGGTGTCGAACGTCTCGCGGATCAGCGCCGGCAGCTGCTCGAGCTTCTCGATGCGCTCGGCGATATCGCGCGCGATGGCCGTGCGAAGCTCGGTGCTGACCGACATCTCCGGCAGCCTTCGCTCGCCTAGGCGCAGCGAGAGACAGTAGAGCACCATCATCTGGTTGATGAAGGACTTGGTCGCCGGCACCGCGATCTCGGGGCCGCAGCGCAGCGGGATGACGAGGTCGGCCTTTTCCTGGGCAAGCGTCGAGTTGACGTTGTTGACCACCGCCACGCGCCCGATGTCGAAGCTGCTCTCGATGACGGTGTTCATCACGTCGATGAGGTCTTTGGTCTCGCCCGACTGGCTGATCGCGATGAACAGGTCGCCGTCGCGCAGCGAGCGCTGGTACTGCGCACGAAACTCGCCCGGCAGCACCGGCACGAGCTCGACGCGCGCCACCTCGTTGAAGAACAGTGCAGCCGCCTTGGCGGCGTGAAAAGAGCTGCCGCAGCAGATGGCGAAAATGCGGCCGCCGCGCGCGAGCGCCTCGCGGCACATCTGACAGAAACGCTCCACCGCTTCGGCGTACTCGCGCACCTCGGCGCGCTCGAGCAGCACGTCGAGCACGCGCACGGCGATCTTGTCGTCGCGGTCGCGCGCCATCGCGAGCAGGTCGGCGAAGAAGCCAGCCTCCGACGAGACGAGCTTGTCGGCGAGATGCTCGGGCGAGGGCGCGTCGGTGCCGCGGTGCTTGAGGTCTTCGGGGATCGTCTCGAGCAGCTGTTGAAACGGCGTCATGTCGACCAGCGCGTGAAAGCCGCGCTTGATCTGCTCGTCGTCGTATTGGTCGCGCAGCTTGTCGAGCGCGCTGCGGATCTCCGGCAGGTCACCGTCGGGGCGCGCCTCGACGAGCGGCCACAACAGGTGCACCGCCTGAGTGCCGCCGAGAAACACGGCGGCGACCTTCTTGACCGTCAGCTCCTGGGCGCTGATCTCCTGGTCCATGAAGGTGTCGAACTGCGGCAGCAGCACCGTGTCCTTGGCGCGTAGGCGGCTGCGCTTGGGCGTGCGCTCGACGATCTGTCCCGCCTCGAAGTGCTGCTTGTTGCCCTGCTTGTCGGTGATGGTGCGATCGGCGATGCAGTAGATCGCGGAGCCGTGGGCGTCGAACTCGACGAACTCGCCTTCGATCACCGGCACCACCACGCGCGTCATCTTGAGCACCGACGACAAGTCGGATGACGCGATGCCGAAGCTGCCGCCGTCGTCCTGGCCGCGGCCGAAGTAGAGGCTCGAGCCCTCTTTGATGGCCCAGGCGACCCGGGTCACGGGGTCCACCACGACCGCAGTGTAGCTGCCTTCCAGGCGCGCGCCGGCGGTGACGATGGCGCGGCGCATGGCGGCGCGGCGTTCGGTGGCGTCGAGGCGTTTGTCGTCGTCGTCGAGCTCGGCGATCTCGTGCGCGAAGTAGTGCGCGATGGTCTGCACCACCATCTCGCCGTCGTTGTCGGAGAGCACGCGGTGGCCCTCGGAGAGCAGCCACGCCTTGAGGGTGTCGCAGTTGGTGACGTTGCCGTTGTGCGCGCCGTAGAGCGCGATGTCGCCGTCGTTGACGGGGGCCGCGCCGCGGCGGTGGCTGACGATGTGCGGCTGCGCGTTGAGGTCGTCCACCGCGCCGAAGGTTGCCCAGCGCACCTGGCCGCACAGCACCTGGCCGGCGAGGTCGACGATGCCGAGCTGGTTGACCATCACCGAGGGGGCGCCCACGCCCTTGCGCAGCGCGACGTCGAGGCCGTCGCCCTGGATCGCGGCGCCCGTCGAGTCGTAGCCGCGGTATTCGAGGGTCTTGAGCAGCTCGGCAGCGATGCGCCCGAGGTCTTCGCGATGGCGCTCGCAGACGAGCCCGATAACACCGCACATAGGGTCTTTCCTCCTCGATTTGGCCGACTATAGTAAGCACGCCATGACTGCAGATGACAGACCGATAGACGCCTCCAAGCGCGAAACCGACGACGGCCCAGGCAACTTCTTGCGCGACGTCGTCGCCGCCGACATCGCCGCCGGCAAAAACGACGGCAAGCTCGTGACGCGCTTTCCGCCCGAGCCCAACGGCTACCTGCACGTTGGCCACGCCAAGGCGATCTGCATCAACTTCGAGCTCGCCCAGGAGTTTGGTGGCGTCTGCAACCTCAGGTTCGACGACACCAACCCGACGCGCGAATACGAGCAGTACATCGAGGCGATCCAGCAGGACATCCGCTGGCTCGGCTTCGACTGGGGCGACAACCTCTACTTCGCCTCCGACTACTTCGACCAGCTCTACGCCTGGGCGGTCGACCTGATCAAGCGCGGCCTCGCCTACGTCGAGAGCCTCACGCCCGAGCAGGTGCGCGAGTATCGCGGCGACTTTCACAAGCCCGGTCGCGAGAGCCCGTACCGCGATCGCTCGGTGGAGGAGAACCTCGCGCTGCTCGAGAAGATGCGCGCCGGCGAGATGGCCGAGGGCGAGGCCACGGTGCGCGCCAAGATCGACATGCAGTCGGGCAACATGAACATGCGCGACCCGATCATGTATCGCGTGCTCAAGGTCGCGCACCACCGCGCCGGCGACAAGTGGTGCATCTACCCGACCTACGACTACGCGCACGGTCAGTCCGACGCCATCGAAGGCATCACGCACTCGCTGTGCTCGCTCGAGTTCGAGGGGCACCGGCCGCTCTACGACTGGTTCATCGAGCATCTCGACACGCCGTCGACGCCGCGCCAGATCGAGTTCGCGCGCCTCAACATCGGCTACACCGTGCTGAGCAAGCGGCGCCTGCTGCAGCTGGTCAAGGAAGGCCACGTCGCCGGCTGGGACGACCCGCGTATGCCCACGCTGCGCGGCATGCGCCGGCGCGGCATCCCGCCCGAGGCGATCCGTAAGTTTGCCGATCGCGTCGGTGTCGCGCGCCGCCCCGGCGTGGTCGACATCTCGCTCTTCGAGCACGCCATTCGCGAGCAGCTCAACGCGACGACGCCGCGCGTCTTCGGCGTGCTCGACCCGCTCAAGCTGGTGATCACGAACTTCCCCGAGGGCCACGTCGAAGAGCTCGAGGCGCCGCTTTCGCCCGAGGATCCGTCGATGGGCTCGCGCACCCTGCGCCTGACGCGCGAGCTGTTCATCGAGCGCGACGACTTTCGCGAGGAGGCGCCGAAGAAGTGGTTCCGCTTCGCGCCAGGGCGCGAGGTGCGCCTGCGTTACGGCTGTCTGGTGACGTGCAACGAGGTGATCAAGGACGAGGCCGGCGAGGTGGTGGAGCTTCGCTGCACCTGGGACCCAGACTCCAAAGGCGGCAGCTCGCCCGACGGCCGCAAGGTGCGCGGCACCTCGCACTGGGTCTCGGCCGCCGACGCGGTGGACTGTGAAGTGCGCCTCTACGACCGGCTCTTTTCGGTAGAAAACCCCACCGGCGACGACGACGTCGACTACCTCACGCACCTCAACCCGAGCTCGCTCGAGGTCAAGCGCGGCTGCAAGGTCGAGCCCTACGCCGCGGCGCTGCCCGTGGGCTCGCGCGTGCAGTTCGAGCGCGTTGGCTACTTCGCGGTCGACAACGACACGGCGGATGGCAACCTCGTCTGGAACCGCACCATCTCGCTGCGGGACTCGTGGGCCAAGGTCGAGAAGAAGCAGGGACCGCCCAAGAAAGGCTAGCGCCACGCGATGATGACGGAGGGGCGGAGCGGCTCGGTGTTCGGGCTGCTCTACTGGCAATGGAAGTTCGCGCTGCTGTTTCTCGCCGCGGGCTCGACGACCTGGGCGATCCACCACTACCTCGACTATCCCAAGTGGCTGCTTCTGCCCACGTTGCCGCTGGCTGTGGTGGGCGGCGCCATCGGCATCTTCGTCAGCTTTCGCACCAACCAGGCCTACGACCGCTGGTGGGAGGGCCGCAAGCTGTGGGGGCGGCTGATCAACAGCTCGCGCCACTTCGCGACCCAGGTGCTCTCGTATCTGCCGCGCGGCGCGGACGGCACGCCGACCGAGACGCAGCGCCGCCTGGTTCATCGCCACGTCGCCTACGTGCACTCGCTGCGCTGTCTTTTGCGACTACAGGATCCCTTCGCGGACGAGGCCGCCTTCGAGCTTCTCGACGACAAGGAGCGCGAGGGCCTGCGCGGCCAGAGCAACATCACCCACGCGCTGCTCGATACCCAGACCGCCGAGCTGACGACGCTGTGCAACGAGGGCAAGCTCGACGAGCTGAGGCTGCAGTCCTTCGACAGCACCGTCGCCAAGCTGCTCGACATCCAAGGCGGCTGCGAGCGCATCAAGAAGACGCCGCTGCCACGCGGCTACGGCTTTATCGCCAACCGCCTGGTGATCGCCTTTAGCCTGATCTTCCCGTTCGCGGTGGTGCACCACATCGGCTGGGCTGTCATTCCGGTCAACCTGCTGGTGTGTCTCGCATTCGGCTTGATCAGCGAGGCCGGCCGCGTGCTCGAGGACCCGTTCAACATGTTCTACAACGGGCTGCCGCTGATGGCGATGGCGCGTACCATCGAGGTCAACATCCGCGAGCGTCTCGGCGAACGCGAGCTGCCCGCGATACCGGAGCCGGTAGACGGCATCCTAATGTGAGCGTGTCGTGAAGAGCTTCTCCAACAAGGTTGCCGCCATCACGGGCGCAGCGTCGGGAATCGGCCGCGCGCTGGCCTTGTCTCTCGCCGAAGAGGGCGCGCAGCTGGCGCTCTCCGATGTGGACGAGCTGCGTCTCGCCGAGACGCGGCGCGAGGTCGAAGGGCGCGCCATCGCCGTCAGCTCGACGCAGCTCGACGTGGCCGATCGCGACGCGGTCCATCGCTGGGCCGACGACGTCGTCGCGCAGCACGGCGCCGTGCACCTGGTGTTCAACAACGCCGGCGTGGGGTTCTTCGACACGCTCGACGGCACCAAGTACGAGGACCTCGAGTGGTTGATGAACATCAACTTCTGGGGCGTGGTGTACGGCAGCAAGGCGTTTCTTCCGCACCTCGAGCGCTCTGGCGAAGGGCACATCGTCAACATCTCGAGCGTCTTCGGCATCATCAGCGTGCCCGGTCAGACCGCCTACAACGCCGCCAAGTTCGCCGTACGCGGCTTCTCCGAGGCGCTGGCGCAGGAGCTCGAGCTGACCGGCAAGCCGGTGGGCGTGACGAGCGTGCATCCTGGCGGCATCGCCACCAACATCGTCAAGGCGGGGCGCTTCGGACGCGACGCGGGCTTGTTCGGCGGACGCGAGGCGCTGGTGCAGGACTTCCAGAACCGCCTCGCGCGCACGTCCCCCGACCAGTGCGCCAAGACGATCCTCGATGGCGTCAGGCGCGGGCGGCGCCGCGTGCTCGTCGGCCTCGACGCGCACGTGATCGACATCGTGCAGCGGCTGCTGCCGGTGAGCTACCAGCGCATCATCGTCGCCATGATGAAGCGCGAGCGTTCACGGGCATAGCAGCACCTGAAAGTAGATCGCGTCGGTGCTGACGAGCGTGGTGACGACGCTGGTCGCGAGCGACCAGCCGCTGGTGGAGTTGGTGTCGCTCGCGTAGAGCGGGCCGACGCCGGTGCCGCTGCGCGTGCCGAACGCGACGGTGTGGCGCGTGCTCTGCACCGACTCGCTGACGAAGCGCAGCGCGTAGGTGCTGGCCGAGTTGAGCTGCACGTTGTAGCGCGAGAAATCCACCACGTACTTGAGCCAACCCGGCTGCAGCGGCCCGATGCTCTCCTCTGCGAGCGGTGCGCCGCTGGGCACGCCGTTGGGCGTGGCGTTCAACACGGCGAGCCGCAAGGTCTGCGCCTGGCCGCCGTTGAGCGTCTGCTCGTAGACCTCGATCTTGCCGAGGCGACCGCTGACGCTCGGCGTGAACGCCTGGGCGTAGGCGCGCGTGGTGTAGAGCGACAGGTAGCCGCGGTTGCTCGCCGTCTGCGCCACCGCGACGGCGCACGAGGTGTCGACGCTGACGTCGACGGCGCTGTCGCTGAGGATCGGCGGCGCGTCGACGAAGGCGTCGACGCTCGTGTCGCGCGGCGCGATGTCGGGCGCGGAGACTTCGACGGGGAGCGGCGGCGCATCGCGCGGCGGTATCGCGTCCTGCGTGACGTCGCCAGGCGCGTCGGGCGGCAACGTCTCGCTGGCGTCTGCGCTGCCGTCTGCGCTGGCGTCGCGCGCGCCGAGCGGCTTGTCGTCGAAGCCTACGCGGAAGCACGCGCTGCTGAGCAGCGAGAGCAGGGCGGCGAGCAGGACAACGGCGTGCCGCGAAAGACCCACGCGTCGATCATAGCAGCGAACGAAACATCACGTATGCGTCGACGAAGCCGAGCTCGGCGTGCCGAAAGGCGCCCGGCAGCGTGCCGACGATCTCGAAACCGAGCCGCTGCCACAGGCGTACGGCGCCCTCGTTGCTGGCGACGACCAGGTTGAACTGCATGGCGCGAAAGCCACGCGCGCGCGCGTGTGCCAGCGAGTGCTCGCAGAGCGCACGCCCGATGCCGCCGCCGCGCGCGCTGGGCGCGACCATGTAGCCGCAGTGGGCGACGTGATCGCCGAGGCCCAGCTGGTTGGGCGCCATCGTGTAGGTGCCGACGATCTCGCCGTCGCGCTCGGCGACGAAGACCTCGCGCTCGGCGGGCGCCTTGCCGCGCCACGCCGCGAGGCCGGCCGCGCGATCGGTGTCGGGTGGGTAAGGGTAGGTGTCGCCGCCGGCGACCACCGCCGAGAAGATGCGCCACATGCCGTCGTCGTCGCCCGTCAGGGCCGCGCGGATGTGCGGCGCCGCGGCTGCCGACAGTGGTGGAGCGGCCTCGCCCGCCGGCTCTGCCTCGCGCCGCTCGTAGAGCAGCACGTCGCGCCAGCGCAGCTCGCCGCTCTCTGACCGCTGCGCGCCGAGGCGCTCGCGGCGGCCCACCAGACGAAAGCCTGCACGCGAGAAGAGCCGGATGCTGGCGCCGTTCTCCGGGAAGATGCCAGCTTGCAGTGTCCACACGCGGGCGCCCGCCGCGGCCTCGCGCAGCGCGTCGAGCAGCCGCGTGCCGACCCCTTCGCCGCGTGCGCTGGGCGCCACGTAGAGGCTGACCTCGGCGACGCCGCGATAGACCGGGCGCGTGGAGACCGGGGTCGTGACACAGAAGCCGAGCAGCGTCTCGCCGCGCGCCGCCACCAGCCGCAGCGCGGTCTTGGCGAAGAAGGCCTCGCGCGCCGGCACCTCGCGCTCGAAGGTGGCGTCGCCCTCGGCGATGCCAGCCGCGTAGATGGCGCTCGCCTGGGGCCAGTCGGCGGGCTGCATGGCGCGGACTTGGAGCGCGTCGATCATGGCGCCGAGCCTAGCGCAAGGCCTCAATCCTAGCGATGTACCGTCGATAGAGCACATATGGGCGACAAAGACGACTTTCAGGCCCGGCTGCTCGACGAGCTCTACGACGGCGTCTACGCGATGGACCGGCGCCGCCGCATCACGTACTGGAACCGCGGCGCCCAACGTATGACGGGCTTCTCGCCGGCGCAGGTCGTCGGACGTCGCTGCGCTGATCGCGTCCTCTGCCACACCGACGCCGAAGGTCAGCTGCTGTGCGCCAAGAGCCGCTGCCCGGCGGTGCGCGCGATGCGCTTCGACGAGGCCCAGGAGACCGAGATCTACTTTCGCCACGCGGATGGCCATCGCGTGCCGATCAAGACCCGCGTACAGCCGCTGCACGATGACGAGGGCAACGTCGTCGGCGCCGTCGAGATCTTCAGCGACATCAGCGACAGCGTCGCCCAGCGCGCGCTGATCGAGCAGCTCGAGGCGCGCTCGTTGCTCGACGAGCTCACCGGGCTAGGCAATCGACGCCAGGCCGATCGCGCCGTGGCGGACCGCCTCGGCGAGCTCGACCGCTATGGCTGGCCGTTCGGTCTGCTCTTTATCGACATCGACCGCTTCAAGTCGCTCAACGATACGTACGGGCACGCTGTCGGCGACGAGGCGCTCGTGCTCGTCGCGCGCACGCTGCGAAACGCCGTGCGCGGCTTCGACACCGTGGCGCGCTGGGGCGGCGAAGAGATCGTGATCGTGCTGACCAACGTCACCGCCGAACAGCTGCGCGCCAAGGCCGAGACCTTGCGCGCCCTCGTGGCGCAGTCGGCGCTGACGCACGACGGGCACGAGATCTCGGTGACCGTCTCGTTGGGGGCGACCATGGCTCGCCGTGGAGAGCGCGCCGAGCAGCTCGTCGAGCGCGCCGACGCGCTGATGTATCAGAGCAAGCAGGGCGGCCGAAACCGCGTCAGCTGCGACTAACACACCCTTGCCTGGCGGCGGGCGCTGCTGCTACTGATTCGCCATGGCGAGCAAGCTCGAGCATTGGCGCGCAGTAGAAGGCTTCGACGGGCTGTGGGAGACGGTCGTGTGGGCGCGCGGCGGAAAGTGGCCGCTGCGCGCCGTGGCGCTGCTGCTCGACGGCGGCGAGATCGTCGTGCAGAGCCCGCCCACGCGCGTCAGCGACGCGCTGTGGCAGGAGCTCGAGACGCTCGGGCGGCCGACCTTCGCGCTGGCGCCCAACCACTTCCACAACCTCGGCGTGCCGAAGATGCTGGCGCGCTATCCCGAGGCCAAGGTGGTCAGCAGCGATGTCGCGCGCCCGCGCCTCGAAAAGAAGCTCTCCTGCGCCATCGACGGGCTCGAGCCGCTGCGCGAGCGCCTGCGCGATGGCTGCGAGCTGCTCGAGCTGCCCGGCACGCGCAACGGCGAGGTCTGGCTCGCCGTCGACGGCGCGGCAGGCGCGCGCGCCTGGGTGGTGTGCGATGCCTTCTTCAACGTCAGCGAGCACCCGGCGGGCCTTTTCGGCGTGATGTGCCGGCTGACGCGTACGTCTCGCGGGCTGCAGATCGGTCGCACCTGGAATCTGCTGGCGCTGCGCGACAAGCGCGCCTATGGCGCCTGGGTCGACCTCGAGCTCGATCGTGCGCCGCCGACGACGCTGGTGATGAGCCACGGCGAGATCCTCAGCGCGCCCGATCTGGGCGACACGCTGCGCGCGCTCTGCCACGCGCACGTGTAGCAGGTGTATGATCGGTGAATGCGGTTTCGCCTGTGGGTTGTCGCGGCAGGTATGTTGGCGCTGCTGTCAGTTGGTTGTCGGCCAGGGACGCTGACAGGCAACGGGGCGCCAGACGCCGTGGCGGCCGACGCGCCGGGCGCCAGCGACGCGGGTCAGCTGCCGCCCGCAGATGGCGCGCCGCCCACGTCTGATTCCGCTGCGCCGGCCGACGGCGCTCCGCAGCCGCCCGCGGACAACGGCGCGCCGCCGCCTCCGCCGCCA
>JAGQIK010000323.1 GCA_020431405.1 Myxococcales bacterium | reverse complement strand
TTTAGAACGTCGTGAGACAGTTCGGTCCCTATCTGCCGTGGGCGTAGGATACTTGAGGGAGGCTGCCCCTAGTACGAGAGGACCGGGGTGGACGGACCTCTAGTGTTCCTGTTGTCCTGCCAAGGGCATTGCAGGGTAGCTATGTCCGGAACGGATAACCGCTGAAAGCATCTAAGCGGGAAGCCACCTCCAAGATTAGCAGTCCCTGACCTTCGGGTCCTAAAGGCCTCTCCAAGACCAGGAGTTTGATAGGCTGGGTGTGGAAGTGCAGCAATGCATGGAGCTAACCAGTACTAATCGGCCGTGAGGCTTGACCTTTATTTTATACTCGATGTTTCTTTTTTCCCGTTGCTTCGGCATAGAGGCTTCGGATCGAAACCAGTCTAGAGCTCATAGCGCTCGCGCTGAGCTCTACAGAGCTTCGCTTCAATGCGAGTTCGGCCGCTAGCGCGGTCGAACGGACGGCTCATTTCTCGAGAATCACGCTTTCCGGCGGCTATGGCGGAGGGGAAACACCCGATTTCCATCCCGAACTCGGCAGTTAAGCCCTCCAGCGCCGATGGTACTGCACGGGCGACTGTGTGGGAGAGTAGGACGCTGCCGGGGATTTTGGGCCGCCTCGATGAAAATCGAGGCGGCCCTTTTTTTTGCTCGAAGGCGGGCTAGCGACTAGTCGGTCGAGCCGAAGATCTCGCCGAGGAACTGCTCCATGGCGGCACGCGAGCGGCGTTCGGCTATCGGGTTGTACACGGTGCCGAAGCTCGGGTCGTTGGCGATGGGGTTGGTGAAGGCGTGCATGGTGCCACCGTAGGCATGGACCTGCCAGTCGGCGCCGGCGGTCGTCATCTCGTTGGCGAAGGCTGTCAACGCTGACGGCGGCGCCATGGGGTCGTCGTAGCCGTGCAGGGCGAGCACCTTGGCTTTCACCTTTCGCGATGCGAGGCCGCTCGGCTGTAGCAGGCCGTGGAAGGCGACAACGCCAAGCACGTCCAGTCCCCCTCGGGCGACATCCAGCGCGCACAGCCCGCCGAAGCAGAACCCGATCACCGCAACACGTCGTGGGTCGACCGCTTGGTGGAGCCGAGCGGCTTCGATCGCCGCGTGCAGTCGGCGGCGGAGCTTTTCGCGATCTGCCATTAGCGGCTCCATAAGAGCGCGGCAGGTCTCCTTGTCGTCTCCAATGCAGCCCTTGCCGTAGACGTCGATGGCGATGCCGACGTAGCCGAGCTCGGCAAGGTGGGCCGCGCGCGAGCGCTCGAAGTCCTTTTGCCCACCCCACGTGTGACAGACGAGGACGGCGGGTTTGGGGTTGGCGTCGCCGCGCCACACGGCGTGGCCCTCGAAGATGGCCTCGTCGATGGTCCAGGTGATCTTTTCGGTGCTGGTCACATTGGCCTCGTTCTGGGTTCGGGTAGGCTATCGTAGCGTGCCTCTTTGCACGGAGCGCAACGATAACAAGGCTTTCCAATAAGGACGTCTCGGCTGTGTTCTTCGAGATGGCCGACCTGCTGCAGATCAAAGGCGGCGAGGATTTTCGCGCGCGGGCGTTCAGGCGAATCGGCAAGGCGATCGACAACCTGCCGCATCCGCTGCCGCGCATGCTCACTCGCGGCCAGCTGCGTGCCGTTCCAGGGATCGGTGAGGGCGGTGAGCACCGCATCAAGGAGATACTGCGCTCCGGCACGTGCAAGGACCACCGCGAGCTCCGGGCCGTGCTGCCTCCGGGGCTGCGCGACATGCTCTCTATCGAAGGCTTGGGGCCCAAGCGTATTCGACTGATCTACCAGCACCTGAGGGTGGGCACGGTCGAGGAGCTGGAGTGGGCAGCACGCAGTGGCATGCTCGCCCGCTTGCCGGGCCTGGGCGAGACCACGGCCGAGAGCCTGCTGCGGGCGATCGAGGCCTACCGTGCACGCGTCGGGCGAGTACCGCTGGCGGAGTCGCTGCGGCGTGCGGAGGCCGTGGCCGAAGCGTTGGCCGAGATCTCGGGGGTCGAACGGGCGGTGGTAGCGGGCAGCGCGCGGCGACGAAGCCCGACCATTGGTGACCTCGACGTGCTCGTGATGTCAGAAGACCCGGGGCCGGTGATGGCGCGTTTTCTCACGCTGCCGCAGGCGGGAGCGGTGGTGCGCGATGGCTCGACGTTCTCGGCGATTCGGTTGCGTTCGGGACAGCAGGTCGACCTGGTGGTGCTGCCGCCTCACGAGTATGGCGCCGCTTTGCACTACTTCACGGGATCTCAGCTGCACAACATCGCTGTCCGTCTTCGAGCCGATCGCATGGGGCTCAAGATCAGCGAGCACGGCGTCTATACGCGCGACGACGAGCGACGCATCGGTGGAGCGAGCGAGGAGGAGCTCTTTGCAGCGGTAGGGCTCGCCTACATTGCGCCCGAGCTGCGCGAAGACTCGGGAGAGATCGAAGCAGCGGAGCGAGGCAGGCTACCTCAGCTTCTCGAGGCGTCGCAGCTGCGGGGTGACCTGCACATGCACACGGTGGCCAGCGACGGAGCCAACAGCATCCGCGAGATGGCTGAACGGGCACGGACGCTGGGACACGAGTACATCGCCATCACGGATCACTCCAAGGCGATGGGGCTGGCCAACGGCCTCGACGAGCGCCGCTTGCGCGAACAGGCGAGCGCCATTCGAGCCATGGGGCGCGAGATGGGGATCACCGTGCTGGCGGGCATCGAGGTCGACATCATGCCCGACGGCGAGCTCGACCTCGACCCGGCAACGTTGGCCGAGCTCGACTGGGTGGTCGCCAGCGTGCACGCCGAGCTCGATCAGCCGATGTCGCTCATGACGCGACGGGTGATTCGGGCCATCGAGAGCGGGGTGGTGGACTGTATCGGCCACCCGACGGGGCGCCGGCTCTGCCAGCGGGATCCGTCGCAGATCGATCTCGAGGCCGTGCTCGTCGCGGCGCGGCAGGCGGGCGTCGCGCTCGAGTGCAACGGCAACCCCGGACGGCTCGACCTCGACGGCGTCGAGTGCCGGCAGGCCAAGGAGCTCGGCGCCCCGATCGTCGTCAGCTCGGACGCGCACAGCGTCGCCGAGCTTGCCCAGCAGCGCTATGGCGTGTGGACCGCGCGGCGCGGCTGGCTGGAAGCGGGCGACGTCCTGAACACACGCTCGGCGCGCGAGCTACTAGAATGGCGTGCGGCACGCTTGGCCCGTTTCGGCTTCGCGGGTTTCGCGCGAACGGTGATCGTGTCGGCGAGCGATGCGCCGCCGGGCATCGACAGCTCCGAGCAGCGCAGCGAGCCGCGCATCTCGACGCCAGACGCGGGCGACCTCGACGTAGAGCTCGCCAGCGCGCTCGATCAGCGTCCCTTGCCTGACCACGTGCGCCAACGCATCGAGGGCTTTTTGCGCGGCGAACAGGACGGAGCGCTCTTTGCGGCGCTCGCACGGCGGTCGACCAACCCGCTGCAAGAGGCGTTCGGGCTGATGGTCAGCAGCATGGACCCTGTGGCGGCGCTCGGCGCCTTTGGCGAGGCAATGGCCGGCGGCGGTGCAGCCTCGACCGACGCTGCTACGGATGAAGACGAGTAGAGCGCTCGCTGCGCTGAAGCTGCGCTTCGGCGCGGCGCACGAGCTGCGGAGCGAGCGCTAGCTGCTTGGCGACGACTAGCGCGCGCTGCGCGAGCGCCTTGGCGGCTGGTTTGTAACCCAGCGCGAGCTGGACTCGAGACAGCGCGACGATGGTGTCGAAACGCGTCCGGCCAGTGCGAAGCCGTCGTCGCCCGACGAGCAGCCCAGTAAGCGTCGAGCGTGCGGCACGCTGGCGGCCGGTCGCCGCGAGGAGCTGGCCACGCCAGAGACGAGCGCGCGGCCGGCGGCGCAGGCTCTGCGGCAGCCCTTCCAGCATGTGCATCGCCAGCGGAGCCGAGGCGCTGTCGCGCAGCGCGCGCCGCACCGCGATGCGGACACGCAGCAGACGCGCCTCGTCGTCGGTTTGCCTCGAGCCTTCCAGGCCGAGCAGCGGCTCCGGGAGGTCGAGCTCTACGGCGGCTCGCGCGCGGCCGACGCGCGCGCGCTCGTTGTTGCCGCGTGCGGCGAGCAGGGCACTGAACGCTTCGTGTGCGGCCTTGAAATGGCCGCGCTGCAGAAGCTGACGAGCGTCGTCCAGGGAAGCCCTCGGCGAGCTGGGCTCGTCGTCTCGTGGTAGCGCCGCTGGCAGTTTCTGCGTCGCGGCAGCCTTGGGCTGTGGCGCGACAGGTTCGAGTGCGGTTCGTTCGGCGGCCGTCGCGGCGGCAGGCGTCGCTGGGCTCGCGGCGCTGCGTCTGCGCATCGCGCTCGTGCCGGGCGCCGGGTGGACGAGATCGTCATGCTCGGGCGGCTTCGCTCGTGACGTTTGCCGCAGCAGTGCGCCTGCGACCGCGCCGCCTGCGATGACCAGCGCCCCTGCCGCCGCGATCCAGATCCAGCGCCGTGATTTGGTCGGTCGGCGCGCAGAGCCGGCGTTCGAGTGCGCCGCCCGCGGTACGGCACCGATCGGAACCAACGGAGCCGGTGGGATGATGCGCATCGGCTGCTCGCCGCTGCCGAGATCGGGGAGCAACGTCGGCGGCGGTCCCGCTGGTGTGCCCGGTATCGGCGGACGGAGCGACGCCAGCGAAGGTACCGAGTCGTCTTGCACGGGCGCGAGGGCGTACCCTGCAAGCGGCGCCGATTCGTCCTCCGGCGGCAGCGGCATGCCGGGCACGATCGCGACCTCTGTCGAGCGACGCTCGTGGTTGATCAGCGTCGGGCCTTCCGCCGCATCCTCCTCGGCGAGGATCAAATCCTCCTCGTCGTCACCTTCCACCGCGACATCTGCCGAGCGTACGCCGCCGCTGTGTAGCCCTCGCATCACGAGGCTCGGCAACGGCGGCGGCGCTGGCGCGGGCAGCGGAGGAAGCGCTGGGACTTCCGGCCGGGAGAGCGTTGGCGCCGCCGTCTCTGGTGGCGGCGCGATCTCTTCGTCCGTGTCCACCTCGTCGTCTGGCGGCTTGACGCGAGGCGTGGGCGTGTCCAGCTGTCCGTCGTCGACCGCCGCAAGGCGCTCGCGCGTTGGCGCGGCGTGTGGGTCGTTCGCTTCCCATCGCGGCGGCACCGCACCTGCGTAGGTCCGTGCCTCGTGGCGCTCGATCAAGCGCTCGATGGTCGGCCCGTCAGCGGCCTCCGCCGTGGCAGCGATGAGGAGATCGTAGCTCGTCGCCAGCGACCGCTTGTGTACGCCGAAGAGCGAGCCGCGATCGAGGTCGAGCTCGTCGGCGGGTCCGAGCGCGGCTTCGTCTCGCCCCGAGCGCTCCACGACATCGTCGGAGAACACGCGGCGGGTTGCATCGTCGAGGTCGGGTGCGCGCACGTCGGTCACCGTCTCGTCGCTGACGGGCGGCGGTAATGGAGTAGGTGTCGTCGGCGTAGGCGTGAACATCGACGTCCCGTATCTCGTGTGCTGAAAAGCGGCAGCTTCGGCGCGCACCGATGACCGCGATTCCTGCAATACGCGAGATGCGACGGGCAAGTCAAAGGTGAAGTGCCACTCCGTAGGCATGCGACCACCGTCTCCAAGATGCGTGCCACCCGATCGCGCGCTTCAACGCGCGGTCTGGAGCTGCTCTCGAGTCTTGCGCACTGGATGCCGCGGCTATTGGACCGACCATTCTTGCTGGGCTCAGAGGGACTTCGCGCTTCGTCCATGATCGCTGCGAAGGCGACTCTGGGGCCGCTAGGCGGCTATCCGTGGGGCGTGCGCACCATGCAAACAACAGTGCGCACTCGTCGCCAAACGAGCGAAATGCGTCAGGCGCGCTCTTGGAACGCGCGTTGCTGAGTGGTGCTGCGTTGGCGTCGATCACTGTGACGCCGTGACGTCCACTGCCTTCGCAAGGAGCGAATCCGATGCGCCGCATCCTCCCCACCTCCGCAGTCCGCGGGTCGCGGAACCGTCCTCCGCGACGCCTTCCCACCGCATCCGTCGCAGCGTTCGCGTTGCTGGCGCTCGGCGCTTGCGCCGGCGAGAGCACCATGCCGCCCAGTGGCGGCGACGCGCAGCAGCAGCAGCAGCAACAGTACGACACCGGCGCGATCCCGACCTACGACAGCTACGTCTTCCCCGACACTGGCGGCGGCGGGCAGGAAGACGCTGGCACTTCGACGTTCGCCGACACCGGCAGCGGCCAGCAAGACGCCGGCGCCTCGGCCACGAAGCCGCCGGCCACCTGCAGCAGCAGCGGGCTGCGCATCAGCGAGGTCGCCGTCGGCACGCTCGACTTCGTCGTGCTCAAGAACAACGGCAGCGGACCCATCGACCTGGCCGGCTACAAGCTCGAGATGTACGGCATCAACGGCAACAAGCCCGTCGAGCACACCTTCGCCGCCAAGACAATCGCCGCAGGTGAGAGCGTCTACGTGCTCGAGTACGAGAAGGGCACAGCCGGCACCGACGTCAACACCAAGCAGAACATCCCCTTCTACAACGGACCCCCCAGCGCCATGAAGCCCAACGCCGTTGGCCTCTATGACGCCGCGGGCGCGCTCGTCGACTACTGGGCCGTCGACAAAGCGGTGGGCATTCCTGCAAACGCGTCGTTCACGCCGATGAGCTGGGGCACCTTCGACTCCAAGAAGAGCAGCTTCCAGCGTGTCGCCGACACGGGCGCCTGCCCCAACTTCAACGCCAGCGACTGGGGCACCGCGGCCCTCTCGCGCTAGCGCGGCAGCAGAGATTCGGATCGGGCGCCGCGCTATGATAGCGGCGCTCGATGACCACCCTCCAAACGGTGCTGCTGTTCGTCAGCGGCTACCTCGTGTCCCGCCTGTTGCTGCGCGCGCGCAGCCACGAACGCTTCGTGGCCTGGCTGGTACGCCGCTGCGCGGGCCACGTCTCGCGCATCGTGCTGGGGCTGATGCTCGGCGCGTTCGCGCTCTCGACAATGGCGCCCAACGCGCTGGTGGTGTTGGCGCTGCTTCCCGTCGTCGGGCAGCTGCGCGCCGGCGCGGGCGACGACGCGCCCGACCGCTACGCCACGCTGCTCGCGATGGCGCTCGTCTACGGCGCCAACATCGGCGGCGTTGGTTCCCTGCTCGGCTCTCCTGCCAACCTCTACCTGCTGCTCAACCTCGGCATCTTCGACATCGCGGGGCGCGAGTCGCTGCATTTCGTCTCGTGGCTCGCCTTCGGCATGCCGCTGGCGATCGGCTTTCTGATCGCCTGCTGGCTCTTGCTGCGGCTGGTCGAGCGCCGCGCCATGCGCGAGGTGGTGCCGGCGCGGATCGAGGCGCCCATCGTCGATGCGCTGGCGCGCTCTGCGCGCAGGGTTGGCCTCGCCTTTCTGGTGTTCTGGGGCGTGTTCATCGCGCTGACGATGGTGGGGCAGCTCGGCTCGACGCGGCTCTGGCTGAGCAAGGCCGGGGGCTACACGCTCTCGCTGACGGCCGCCGACGTGGTGGCCTTGGTCGCGCTGCTGCTGCTGATCCTGAAGCTGTTCGTGCCACGACGCGGCGCCGCGCTGCTCGGCCTGCGCGATCTCGTGCGCGACGTGCCGCTGAGGGGCGTGCTGCTAGGCATCGGCGTGCTGGTGCTGTTGATCGTGATCGCCAAGAGCGGGCTCATCGGCGTGCTCGAGGGATGGCTGCCAGCGCTGATCCCCGACGGCGTAGGTCCGCTCACCACCGCCACGCTGCTCTCGCTGGTCACCATCTTCGCCACCGAAGTGTTGAGCAACACCACCACGGCGACGCTGCTCTTTCCGGTGGCGGTGATCGTAGCGCGGCGCGTCGGGGCCGACCCGTTGCTGCTGATGCTCGGCGTCTCGCTGGCGTCGACCTGCGCGTTCATGACGCCGCTGGCCACGCCGGTGAACGCGCTGGCTATCGCCGGCATCGGCCGCGTCTCGATCACGGTCTTCATGCGCGTCGGTCTCGTGACCAATGCGCTCGGCGGCGTGCTGATCGGCCTGTGGGTCAGCGGGCCGGCGGCGTGGGTTTTGCGGTAGCGGGATTCTGATCGGTCGCTACAATCGGTGCCCCATGAGCTCAGATACCGCTGAAGGCGCTCCCGCGCCCGCGACCGCGCCCGCGACCGCGCTCCCCACCGAGCCCGAACGCAAGCGCATCCTCACTGGCGACCGGCCCACCGGGCGCCTGCACCTCGGCCACCTTGTCGGCAGCCTGCTCAACCGCGTCAAGCTGCAGTCGCAGTACGACACGATCTTGATCGTCGCCGACCTGCACATGCTGACCACCAAGCAGACCAAAGAGGACATCGAGGCGATCGCCGAGAACGCGCGCGGCATGGTGCTCGACTACCTGGCAGCAGGCATCGATCCGGACAAGGCGACGATCTACCTGCAGTCGGCGATCCCCGAGATCTACGAGCTCAACACGCTGCTGCAGAACATGGTCACGGTAAACCGCCTCGCGCGCCTGCCCAGCATCAAGGAGATGGCGCGCAACGCGCACCTCGACGACGAGTCGATGCCCTACGGGCTGCTCGGCTATCCGGTGCTGCAGGCCGCGGACATCCTCCTGCCGCGCGCGCACCTGGTGCCGGTGGGCAAGGACAACCTGGCGCACGTCGAGATCACGCGCGAGATCGCGCGCCGCTTCAATCGCCTCTATGGCGAGGTCTTCCCGGAGCCCGACCCGATGCTCGGCGAGGTGCCGTCGCTGGTCGGCACCGATGGCAAGGGCAAGATGTCCAAGTCGGCCGGCAACGCGATCATGCTCGGCGATGACTCCAAGACCGTCGCGCGCAAGATCCGCAAGGCCTACACCGATCCGGCGCGCGTGCACGCCGACGTTCCGGGCAAGGTCGAGGGCAACACCGTCTTCGAGTACTTCGAGGTGGTCAAGCGCCCCGAGGACGAGGCGATGATCGAGGACTTCAAGACGCGCTACCGCGCTGGCACCGTGGGCGACGTCGAGGTCAAAGAGGCGCTGATCGAGGCGCTCGAGCGTTACCTCGAGCCGATTCGCGAGCGCATGCGGCACTACGAGCAGGAGTCGGGGCTCGTCGACGAGATCCTCTTCGAGGGCACGCAGCGCGTGCGCGAGCTGGCGCGCGAGACCATGCGCGAGGTGCGCAAGGCGATGGGCGTCGAGCGTGCGTACACGCGCTTTCGCCGCAAGGCCGAGCAGCGCGCCAAGAAGAAGAAGAAGAAGGAATAGGCTGCGGCCTCGAGCGGCACCGCGGGGTAGTATCGTCGACATGACCACGCCGAGATCGATCGTAGTGGCCGCGCTCGCCTGGCTTTTGCTGGGCGGCTGCGTCGCCGCCGAGTCGTTCAGCCACGTGGCGGGCAGCGTGCGCGGCTTCGCCGACGGGCCCGCTGAAGACGCCCGTTTTTCGCAGCCCTCGGCGTTGGCTTCCGTCGGACCGGGGCGCCTCTACATCGCGGATCAAGGCAACCACGCCATCCGGCTGCTGCAGAACGCGCAGGTCACGACGCTCGCCGGCAACGGCGTCTCGGGTTTTGCAGACGGTCGCGGCGCGGAGGCGCGCTTCAGCTCGCCCACCGGCATCGCCCTCGACGTGCGTGGCCTCGTGGTCGCTGATCGCGGCAATCACCGCATCCGGCGCGTGGAGACCGACGGGACGGTGACGACCATCGCCGGCGCCGAGAGCGGCTTTGCCGACGGCGACGTCTCGGCGGCGCGCTTCGCCGAGCCCACCGGCGTCGCGATTGGTCCTGACGGCGAGATCTATGTCGCCGATCGTGCCAACCATCGCGTGCGCGTGATCGAGGGCAAGACGGTGCGCACGCTGGCCGGGACCGGGGCGCGCGGCGACGCGGACGGCGACGCCGACAAGGCGACGTTCGACAACCCGCTCGGCGTGGCGGTCTCCGCCGACGGCAAGGCGGTCTACGTGATCGAGCTCGGCGACGCGAGCAGCGGGCGGCTGCGCCGCATCGCCGACGGCAAGGTCACGACGGTCGGCGTCGGCGCGCTGGCTGGGCCGGCAGGCATCGCGCTCGATAGCGACGGCAACGCGGTGATCTCGGAGGCCGACGCCGGCCGCGTGCAACGCGTGGTAGAGGGCAGCCTGCACGCGCTCGATGTCGAGCGACACGAGCTGCAGCAGCCGACGGGCCTGGCGGTGGATGCACCAGGCAACGTGTTTGTCGCCGACTACGCCGCCCACAAGATCTGGGTCATCAACGGCGACTACTAGCGCGCTGCCGCGGGCTCAGTCTTCCTCGGGCTCGTCGACGAGCTCCTTGGGGATCTCGCGCAGCTTCATGTTCTCGTCGAGACACACGAGGTGTATCTCGCCGCGCGTGATCACGTCGCCGTCGCGCTCCAGTCGCTGCTTCATCAGCATGCGGTAGGGAGAGCCGCTGTCGCCCACCTCGGTGATGACCTTGCAGACGTCGCCGAGGCGCGCTGCGCCGACGAATGTGACGTTGGCCTTGTAGACGGCGAAGTTGGCGCCGGCGGCATTCCAGTCGGCGATGCTGCGCCCGGTGAGGTTCATTAGCTCGGTGCGGCCACGCTCGAAGAACTTGAGGTAGTTGGCGTAGTACACGACGCCGAGGCAGTCGGTGTCTTCGTAGTAGACCTTGATCTCGATCTCGCCGTGCTTGGGGATCATGCGCTGTTCCTTACTTGCCTCGGGTTAGCTGCCGTATCTTCGCGCGCAGCACGCGCTCGAGCTCGACGGCGATGGCGCGCCGCGCGTCGACGCAGGCGGCGATGCCGACGAGCGAGGCGGCGATGTCGATCGTGGCGGTGTAGACCCCGCGACAGCTCGCGGCCCACTGCCTTCCAGCGGTCTCACCGCCGCTGCGAAACTGCAGTGCGACATCGAGGCTGCCCGACAGGCGCGTGCGTCGATAGAGCGGCGTGTAGCACGCGATCTCGTCGCCGTCGAGCCGGCCAGAGAGCGTGAACGATGCGGTGCTGGCGCCGGCGCCGGCGGGCGAGGGCAAGCGACGCGCGAGGCGCTCCGCCAGCAGCGAGCCGATGTTTCCCGTCAGCTTGCTGGCGGCGATGGCGACGCCTCGAGGGTGTAGGTCCGCGACGCGGCGTGGCCGCTTGATGCCTGCCGACGCGAGGTTGATGCCACTGCACTGTTGCGCGCCGCGCCAGGTTGTCGTCGTCGCGCGCGCGATGCTCGTGCTCGCCAGCCGCAGCGTGGTCACGCCCGCTTCGCGTGGCAGCTCCACGGCCAGCAGCGCCACGCCGAGCGACAGCGCCGCGATCAGGCCGCGCCCTCGGTCGCGCGCGGGACGCGCGAGCCGCACGGCGCCATAGGCCGCGACCACCAAGCCGATGCCGACAAAGCGCAGCACGGGCACCGCGCGGCCGCTCGCTGCGGCCAATCCAACGGCCGCGGCGAGGCCGGCGCCCGAGATCACGCAGCACAGCGCCGCCACGGGAGAGGCGAGCAGCGCCACCTCGCGGCGCCGCGCGAGCTGCCACAGCGCCTGCATGCCCGCGAGCAGGCCGCCAAGCGCGGCGCCCCAGCCAACGGCCGCCGCTAGCGTAGCGAGCGGCGCGCCTTCCACTACGAGCGAAGCGACGCCGACACCCGCGCCCGAGACGAGCCCGACGACAAGCGCGGCCTTAGGCTCTAGACGCAGCGTGGTTCCCGGACGGCCCTACTTGGGGCGCAGCGTCTCGTCGTCGACTTCGAAGCCCCAGGCCTCGGCGGCCCAGCGCAATACGTCGGCCTCGGTCTCGACGATCTCGTCGGGCTCGGCGACATCGACGGCGAGGTTGTAAATCAGCCGCTGCGCCTCGGGGCGCTGCACCGCTTTGACGGCCTTCTTGATGGCCTCGAAGTTGGTGATCTCGGCCTCGGCGCGCTTGCGTGCCTCGATGAACTCGGCACGGCCCATGGCGTCGGCGATCTTGAGCAGCGCCTGCGACTCCTCGGCGCTCATCGTCGAGTCGGCGCTAACCGTCAGCTTGAGCAGTCCCATCAACGCGACCCGCTCGTCGGCGGTGAGGTCTTTGGCGTCCATGGCGGGAAGGATACCCTAGCGCGAGCCGAAGTTGTGGGCCGTGCGTTCTTCGTTGCGGTCGGTGGCAGGGGGCGGCTCGGGCGACAGCGCGCCGATCGCCGCGCGCGCTTCGGCGTCCAGCTCGAGGTCGGCCGCGGCGAGGCAGGGCTCGAGCTGCGCCACGTCCCGTGCGCCGATGATCGGCGCCGTGATCGACGGGTGCGACGCGACCCACGCGATGGCGAGCGTCGCCGGGTGCACGCCGCGCTCGTGTGCGAGCGTCGTGAAGCGCTCCGCGATGGCGAAGTAGGCGTCGCTGTCGTAGCGCGTCTTGTACATCTCGACGTCGACGATGCGCCCGCGCTGGGGTGCGCGGCGCGCGCCAGTGTCGTCGACGCCGTACTTGCCGCTGAGCAGGCCGCCGGCCAGCGGGCTGTAGCTGAACACGCCTAGGCGCTCGGCGCGCGCCATCTCGAGGATCTCGACCTCGGCCTGGCGCTTGAGCAGGTTGTACATCGGCTGTACGCAGCAAAGGCGCGAGTAGCCGTGCAGCGTCTGAACGCCGAGCGCCTTGACGGTTTGCCAGGCCGAGAAGTTGCTCGCCGCGACATAGAGCAGCTTGCCTTGGCGCATCAGGTCGTCGACGGCGCGCAGCGTCGACTCGAGCGACGTGACGTCGTCGTAGCGATGCAGAAAGTAGATGTCGATGTAGTCGGTCTCGAGCCGCCGCAGGCTCGCCTCGACCGCGCGCACGAGGTGATAGCGCGAGCTGCCGCGCGCGTTGCTGTCGCCGCTGGTCGGGAAGTAGCCCTTGGTGGTGATCACCACCTCGTCGCGGCAGCCTTTGATCAGCCGCCCGAGCGCGCGCTCCGAGGCGCCCTCCTGGTAGACATCGGCGCAATCGAAGGTGTTGACGCCGGCGTCGCGCGCGCGGCCGAAGATCGCCGCGTCGGTCTGCTCGTCCCGACCGAAGCTCATCGTTCCGAGCACCAGCTGCGAGATGCGCACGCCGGTGTCGCCGAGAAAGCTCTGCTTCATCGCTCGCTACCGTTTCAGTTAAGCGGGGTTTTTGTCGTCGCGCGGCCGCAGGATCGCCAGCGCGCTGGTATATCCGTGCAGGAAGGTCTTGTCGCGTACGGGGCCGATCTCGCCGTTGCAGAAGAAACCTGCCGTAGGCAGCCGCCCGAGGGCGTTGGTGATGCGCCGGCTGTCGTGGTCGGGCTCGCCATAAAGGCCGACGCCGCGCCCGAGGCACGAGAAGACCAGCGCCGACTCGGGCTGCGTCTGGCCGGTGTGTTCGTCGACGTAGCGCGCGAGCAGCTGCTCGAGCTCCTCGGTGGATGTCTGCGCGTCGCGCAGATGAAACTGGATCACCGTGTAGTCTTCCACTGGTGCGCCGATGGCGAGGGCGCCGCTACGCGTATCTACGCCGATGAGGCTGCGCACGAGGAAGTCGCCGATCTGGTAGGTCTCGGCCTGTTCGCGCATGGCGATGCCGATGAACAGCGAGTTGCGAAAGAGCTTCGAGTCGCGCTCGTCGAGCTGCTCGTAGAGCTCGCGCAGCACCGAGGCCGCGGAGCGGCCGTCGATCTGATCGATGACGTTGCCGCGCGCGCGTGTGACGAAGCGCGGCCGACCTACGGGGCGGCAGCCTTGGGCGACGACAGCGTCGAGGGTCACGTCGCCGGACAGCGACAGCAGCGCGCCGCCGGTGCGCTCGAGGCGTCCGTCGAGAAAGATCGCGGTCTCGCCGCGTCGCAGCGCGCCGCTGGCGAGGCCGCCGACGGTGGCGCCCTGGCGGCGCTGGTCGAGCGCGCGGCCTACGGCGTCGGCGTCGAGTGTGAACGGGTCGGCGAGCAGGATGAAGCCGCGCGGATCGTCGCCGGCGATCTCGAGCCACCTTTCATCCTCGGGCGGTGGTACGTCGGGCGAGAGCCAATGCGCGCGCACGGTGCAGCCGGGGATGCGGCCGGCGAGCAGCGCCAGGCCAGGGCGCCCTTCGAGCTCGGTGCCGGCGCCGATAACGGCGTTGCCGCTGCAGCCGACGAGCGCCGCCGGCTCGATGCTCTGCGCGAGCCGCTCGGCGAGCTCGCCGTAGCGCGCCTCGTGGTGCGGAGAGACGAAGACCATCAGCACGTCGGGCTTGTCTGCGAGCGACCCGAGCGCGGCGCGCGCACGCTCGATGGCGACGTCGAGCGCTTCGGCGTCGGAGACGCCAGCGGCCCACTTCGCCGCGGAAGGCTTGTCGGCGGGCAGCACGTTCGGGGCAGTGGAGGGGGCGTTCACCGCGCGATGATAGCAGGGTCTGGCTCGCCGTCGCGCGGCGGTGCGCGCTTTGTCAGCGGAGGCGCGGGCCGTTTGTACCGCTGGCGCGCATGTGATAGGTCAAGCCCTCATGTACGCAAAAACGCTGGTCGCGGACCGCCGTGCTGCGGTCAAAGTCATCGCTTGCTGCTTCGCGATGGTCCTCGCGCTGAGCAGCGCCTGCACCCGTCAAGACGGCGGCGGATCAGGCAGCGGCAGTGCCGCCGGCTCGAGCGCCGGCAGCGGCAGCGCGCAGGCGCCTGTTGGCGATCCGTTCCTCTCCGCGCTGCGCGAGATGGCCAACACCTGCGACATCGCCAACGTGCGCAAGCCCTGCGCCGCCGAGCAGACGGCGGCCAAGCTGGCGTCGGGGCGTGCCACGATCGAGCGGCTGCCTCAGCTGGTCGAGGCGCTGCAGGACAAGGACGCCAAGCTCGTCGCAGCCGCCGCCCGGGTGGCGTCGCGCTACTTCTATTCGATCATCGACTACGCCCGCCGCGAGCCGGACAGCGTCAAGCCTGCCAGCGCCGACGGGCTGCTCGCCGCGCTGGCCAAGCTCAAGGGCCGCGACGCGATGCGCCTCGTCTCGCTGGTGACCCACGTCTCGACGCACGTAGGCAAGCACGAGGCGCTCTACAAGGTGCTCGACGCGCACGAGGCCAACGTGCGGCGAGTGGGCTACTCGCAGGCGGCGCGCTACGGGCGCCTGCGCGTGATGCCGCAGCTGACCAAGCTCGCTGAAGGCAAGGACCTCGACCTGCAGCGCGCGGCGCTCTCTTCTGTGGCGCGCATGCGCAAGCCCACCGACGAGGAGAAGAAGGTCATCTGCCCGTGGGTCGCGAAGTACATGGCGCGCGACGACGGTCAGATGGCGGCTTCGGCGGCGCAAGCCTTGATCCGCTGCGGCGGCGAGCACATCGACGCGATGATCAGCGCGCTCGACAAGCGCGTGCGCGCCGGCAACCTCTCGCGGCGCGTGCTGTTCTCGATCCGGCCGGCCTGCCGCGCGCTGCTGCACTTCAACGTGCCAGCCACGGACGCGCAGTGTCAGAAGCTGCTCGACGTGCTCGAGCGCAGCGCCAAGAACAAGAAGATCGACAGCAAGGTGCGCGGGCTCGCGCTGTGGACGATCGGTTTTCTGCGCCCCGACGACAAGAGCAAGAAGCGGCTCGCTCGCTACCTCAAGAGCAAGGACCCGGAGCTGGCGCGGCAGGCCAAGCTCGGCATCACCTACGCCAGCAACTTCCAGCGGCGCGCCAAGGTGCGCATGATCTCGCGCACGCGCCTCGGCGCGGCGGCCGGCTCGGCGGCGCCACGGAAGACGACGAAGAACGTGCCCGCGAAGACGAAGTAGCGCTAGAGCCCAGTGGCTCTAGAAGCCCAGCGGCTCTAGAAGCCCAGCGGCTCTAGAAGCCCGGCCGCCCGAGCTTGACGATGCGGCTCTTGCGGGTATGGCGCCGGTAGGACAGCCGCGCGACGTTGTGTCGGTCTCGGCGGTCGTGGGTGTGATCGCCCGGGCGAACGACGTGGCTGGCAAAGCCGCCGGTGGTCGCCGTCAGCGGGCCACGCGTACGGTGGCGCCGCAGAACGTGTGTCTCTCGCGCCTCGAGCTGTTCTTGCCGCGCGAGGCGCCGCCTGCGTTGGCGGTTCATGCGCCGCTGGGCTTGGCGCTGGCTGCGAAGCGACTCATTTGTGCGGTCTTGCAGACGCTTGAGCTGAAGCTCGAGCTGCTTGTTGATCGCGCGCCGCATGGTGTTGGCCGCGTATTTCTGGGCCGCCTTGGCGGCCGCGGCGCGCAAAGCCGCGATGAGGGCCGGGTTGGCGTGTGCCGGCGTTGCCTGGAAGGCTGCCAGTGGCAGCGCCAAGGCCAAGCCGAGGACCAGGGCGACAGGACGCGCGTACGACGATGATCTGTGTGACACGACGCGTTCAAATTAGCACCGCGGGGTCGCGCCGACTACCCCCATCACACACAATGTGTGTGTTGCCTTCGACCCGTCGCGTGACCGCGGTGTGGCGCCCGCACAGCATTGAAAAACTGGCGTTGGTAAGGTAACAAGGCCAACCATTTGTTGTGGAGGCGCTTTGATGGGCAAGCTGTTGCTACCCGAGCACGACTGGGTCTCGTTGGTCGAGCTCTCGCGGTACCGATCCGACCAGACACGAGACACTTCTGGCGAAAGTAAGCTGGCGTTCACGTTCCTCGACAGCGGCGAGCGCGAAGGCGCCAAGCTCAGCTACGAGGCGCTCGATCGTCGGGCGCGCGCCATCGCGGCGCAGCTGCAGAAGACGGCCAAGCTGGGTGATCGCGCCCTGCTGCTGTATCCGCCGGGACTCGATTTTGTCGAAGCATTCTTTGGCTGTCTGTACGCCGGCGTCATCGCGGTGCCGGCCTACCCGCCGGATCCGACGCGTATGGCGCGCACGCTGCCGCGCCTGATGGCGATCGCCAACGACGCGCAGACGTCGATGGTGCTGACGACCAAGCAGATCATGCCGATGGCGCAGGCGCTGTTCCCGATGGCGCCAGAGCTGTCGAAGATGACCTGGGTCGCGGGCGACGCCGTCGCCGACGACGAGGCGCAGGGCTGGCGCGACCCGGCCGCGACCGCCGACTCGCTGGCGTTCCTGCAGTACACGTCGGGCTCGACGGCCACGCCCAAGGGCGTGATGGTCAGCCACGGCAACCTGCTGCACAACGAGAAGATGATCCAGAACGCGTTCCGCACCCACGCGGACACGGTCGTGGTCAGCTGGCTGCCGCTCTATCACGACATGGGGCTCATCGGACACGTGCTGCACCCGATGTACCTCGGCGGCCCGTGCGTGCTGATGTCGCCGATCGCGTTCCTCAAGCGGCCCTTCCGTTGGCTCAAGGCCGTCTCGCAGTATCGCGGCACGATCAGCACCGGCCCGAACTTCGCGTACGACCTCTGCACGCGCAAGGTCACCGAGGAGCAAAAGGCCGAGCTCGACCTGAGCTGCTGGGAGCAGGCGCTCAACGGCGCCGAGCCCGTGCGTCACGAGACGCTCGAGCGCTTCGTCGCGGCCTTCGAGGGCTGCGGATTCCGCCGCGAGGCGTTCTATCCGTGCTACGGCCTGGCCGAGGCGACGCTCGTGGTCTCGGGTGGCAAGCACGACGCCGCGCCGGTGAGCATCGAGGTCGACTCTGCCGCGCTGGAGAACGACGAGGTCGCGCCGCCCGAGGGTGAAAACGGCTCGAGGGCGCGCACGCAGCGGCTCGTCGCGTCAGGCATCAACCCGGTGGACGACCAGCAGCTGTTGGTCGTCGACACGACGACCAACACGCCGTGCACCGCAAACCGCGTGGGCGAGATCTGGCTCAAGGGCCCGAGCGTCGCGGGTGGCTACTGGCGCCGGCCGCAAGATACGGAGGAGATCTTCGGCGCGCGGCTGGCCGACGGCAGCGGACCGTACCTGCGCACCGGCGACCTCGGGTTCGTGCGAGACGGCTACGTCTTCGTCACGGGACGCTGCAAGGACCTGATCGTCATCCGCGGTCAGAACTACTACCCGCAGGACATCGAGTGGGCGGCAGAGCGCGCGCACCCGGCGCTGCGGCCGGGCTCGAGCGCGGCGTTCTCCATCGACCACGACAGCCAGGAGATCCTCGTCGTGGTCAGCGAGGTGGACAAGCGCGCCGTGGCCGATGGCGTGGACGCCGATGCGATCGCCGACGCGATGCGCCAGGCGGTGATGCGCGGCACGGGCCTCTACCTTCACGCCGTGGTGCTCGTGACCGCGGGCAGCATCCCCAAGACGTCGAGCGGCAAGATCCAGCGCCGCCCCTGTCGCAAGGCGTTCCTCGACGGCTCGCTCGACGCCATGGGCCGCAGCGTGGCGCTTCACACCAAGAAGGCGCAGCGCGGCGAGCAGCTGTGCGAGCAGTCGGCTGGCATGGCCGAGGGAGGCGCCGAGCCACTGCGCTCGGTGTCGCCGTATCTGGCGCCGGTGGAGAAGTCGGTCCAGCCAGAGGCCTAGCCGTTCTGCCGTTCGCGGGCTGGGCGGTCGCTCAGCCCGCGCCTTCGTCAGTACCTTCCAACACCCGGTCGAGGATCCGCTCTGGATCCTGCCAGCCGGTCTCGTCCTGCAGCTCGCGACAGCGCGCCAGCAGATCCTTGAACTGTGGCCCAGGCGGCAGGCCGCGCGCGATGAGGTGGCGCCCTTGGACGGCGTCGCGGGCGGCGTGCTCGAGGCTCAGCGCCGCGGCGCGCGCGACGAAGGCGTCGACGGCGGCGTCGCGCTCGGCACGCGTCTCGTCGGGGCCGCGGCCGAGCTGGTCGGCGCGCGTCATGCGGGTCAACAGGTCGAGCGAGAGCTGGCTGGCCTCCGCGTCGCGCGCGAGCTTGCGATAGCCGCGGCCGCTGGCGCCGCTCTTGACCAGCTGCACGGGGCGCAGATGAAAGCGCACGAGGCCGATGACGCGCTGCGTCAGAAGGTTCGGCGCGCGCAGCCGCTCGAACAGACGCTCGGTGGGCGCCACGCCGCGGCCCTCGTGGTCGTGCGCCGTGATGCGATCCCCTTCGCGACGCGTGGTCTCGGGCTTGCCCAGATCGTGGCAGAGCGCGCCGAACATCAGCGCCAGCTCCTCGTCGGGATCCACGCCGTCGTCAACGCCCTCGTCGCGTCGCAGCTTGGCCGCTTCGTCGACGACCATCAGCGTGTGGATCCAGACGTCGCCCTCGGGGTGCCAGCGCGGGTCCTGCTCGACGCCGCGCAGGGCGTCGAGCTCGGGGAAGAAGCGCAGGAGCTCGGACTCGGCGAGGAAGGCGAGGCCGATCGAGGGGCGACGCCCCTTGAGCAGCAGCTTGCGAAACTCCTCGAAGAGGCGCTCGCCGGCGAGCTCCGAGAGGTCGAGCTCGCGGCAGAGGGCGACGAGCTCGGCGTCGGGCTGCATCTCGAAGCGCGCGGCGAACTGGGCGGCGCGCAGGCCGCGCAGGGGATCCTCGGCGAAGTGCGCCGGATCGGTGGCGCGCAGGCGGCGCGCCTCGAGATCCTCGCGGCCGCCGTGGGGATCTATGATCTCGCCGCTGAGCGGGTCGAGGGCGATGCTGTTGATCGTCAGGTCACGGCGGCGCGCCGCCTCGGCGAAGTCGAGGCTCGGGTCGAGCTGCACCTGAAAGCCGCGGTGCCCGGCGCCGGTCTTGTTGTCGCGGCGGGGCATGGAGAAGTCGACGTCGAGCCCGCGCACGCGCAGCACGCCGAAGGCGCGGCCGACGCGCAGCAGCTTGCCGAAGCGGCTCAGCACACGCTCCAGCTCCTCGAGAGGCAGGCCGTAGACCTCGATGTCGACGTCTTTGGAGGCGATGCCGAGCAGCAGATCGCGCACGAAGCCGCCGACGACCAGCGCGCGGCCCCCTGCCTCGGCGATGGCTTGCGCGACGGCGGTGGTTTTGGGGTCGAGCATCGCTGCGAAGAATAGCGGAAGGTTTTGGTCTTGCGTCAGCAGGCAAATCGATCACGGTGCGCCATATTCAATGCTTCTCGCTCCGAATTCGCGCGTGGCGAAACTGGAGCGGCGTTCGAGGGTCACCGTGTCCGGTACTTACGCTTATCACTTACGCGAGACGCTGCGGCTGGCGCTGCCTGCCTCGCTGGCGCAGCTCGGCATGATGCTGATGAGCGTCGTGGACACGGCGATGGTGGGCCGGCTGGGCGCCGCCCCGCTGGCGGCCGTGGCGCTGGGAAGCTCGCTCTTCTACGCCCCTTTCGTGCTCGCCATGGGCATCGTCAACGCCCTCGATCCGATGGTCTCGCAGAGCTTCGGCGCGCGGCAGCTGCCGCGCTGTGGGGCGATCCTGAGAAGCGGCGTGCGCGTGGCGATCTGGCTCTCGCTGCCGCTGGTGCTCGTCGTGGTGGCGATCAGCTACGCGCTCGAGCCGCTCGGCGTGAACGCCGAGGTGGCGCGCGGCGCGGCGGCCTACATGCGCGTGCTGGCCTTCGGCGCGCCGGTGATGCTGGCGACGACGGCGCTGAGCAACTTCCTGCACGGGCTGGGGCACACGCGGCCCACACTGGTGGCCGTGGTGGTGGCCAACGTGGCCAACGTCGGGCTCAACTGGGTGCTGATCTACGGCAACCTGGGGATGCCGGCGCTGGGCGAGCTGGGCTCGGGCGTGGCGACGGTGGCGTGCAGGCTGTCGATGCTCGTCGTGCTGGCGTGGCTGGTGTACGGCGGCCGGCGCTTCGACGACTTCGCCGTGCGCCACACGGCAGAGGAGCGGCGCGCGCGCGGCGTGAGCGTGGACTGGGCGGGGGTGCGCGAGATGTGGCGCGTGGGCGCGCCCATCTCCGGGCATCTGGTCTCCGAGGTCGGCATGTTCAGCGTGGTGGCCCTGATGATGGGCTGGCTCGGCGCGCGCGACGTGGCGTCGCACCAGGTGGCACTGCAGCTGGCGGCCTGCGCCTTCATGGTGACCATGGGGCTCGGCACGGCCGGCAGCATCCGCGTCGGCCACGCGAGCGGCGCGGGTGACCGGCGCGGCGCGGCGACCGCGGCGTGGGTCGCCGTCGGCGGCGCGGCCTGCATCATGAGCGTCCCGGCGCTGGCGTTTCTGCTCGTGCCGGAGCAGCTGGCGGCGATCTTCACCACGGACGCGGCTGTCCAGCACGGGGCCGCGCGCCTGCTTCGCATCGCGGCGTTCTTTCAGCTCGCCGACGGCGTGCAAGGCGTGATCGCGGGCTGTCTGCGCGGCGCGGGCGACACGGGCTTCCCCATGCGCGTGCACGCGCTGACGAGCTTCGTCATCGCGCTGCCTCTCGGCGCGGTGCTGGCCTTCGGGCTCGGCTTCGGCGCGGCGGGCCTTTGGTGGGGGCTGACCGCGGGCCTCTGCGCCGCTGCGGCGCTGCTGTTGTGGCGGCTGCGCAGCGGGCGTTGGTGGGGGCCTTTGGCTAGCGTGACGCAGACCTCGACGGTGTAGTCTTGGCCGCGATGCGGCTACACGTCGGCACCTGCGGCTACAGCTACAAGGAGTGGAAGCCCGGCTTCTACCCGCCAGATCTGCGCCAGGACGCGATGCTTGCCTACTACAGCGAGCGCTTCGACTGCGTCGAGATCAACAGCACCTATTACCGCTTGCCGCGAAGCTCGGTGCTCGAGCAATGGGCCGCGACGGTGCCGCCCGAGTTTCGTTTCGCGCTCAAGGCCTCCAAGCGCATCACCCACGACCAGCGCCTCTCGCGCGCCGACGACCTGGTGGGCTACTTGCTGCGCACGGTCGAGACGCTCGGCGAGCGGCTCGGGCCGCTGCTCTTCCAGACGCCGGAGAGCTTTCGCTGCGACCTGCCGCGGCTGGTCGCGTTCTTGGCGTTGCTGCCGCGCGACCGGCGCTGCACCTTCGAGTTTCGCCACGCGAGCTGGCACGACGACGAGGTGCGCGCCGCGCTGCGCGATCGGGACATGGCGCTGTGCGTGACCGACGACCTCGCGGCCGACGCGCCCGGCGAGCTGCCGCTGGTGTCGACGGCGGGCTGGGGCTACCTGCGCCTGATGCGCGTCGACTATAGCGACGAGCAACTCGCCGACATCGCGCGCGCCGTGCACGCGATGCCGTGGAGCGACGCCTACGTGTTCTTCAAGCACCACACCGGAGAAGAGGGGCCACGCCTGGCGGCGTCGCTGCGCGCCGCGTTTGCCACCCTTTGAGTGACGCGGGCGGCGGTGGTAAGTTGCCGCGGCCCGACGGGGCGACGAGGAGGCAAGACCCGCATGATCACGCTGAAGTCGTATCTCGCAGGCAAATGGCAAGCAGGCGCCGGCGAGGGCAGCACGCTGCTCGATCCGACCACCGAGGAGCCGCTGGCTCGCGTCAGCAGCGAAGGGCTCGACTTTGCCGCGGCCGTCGCTTACGGGCGCGATGTCGGCGGGCCGGCGCTGCGGGCGATGTCGTTCGTCGAGCGCGCAGCGATGCTCGGCAAGCTCGCCGGCGCGCTGCGCGAGGCGCGCGAGATGCTGCTCGACGAGTCGATCAAGAGCGGCGGCACCACGCGCAGCGACGCCAAGTTCGACGTCGACGGCGCCACGGGCACCATCGCCTACTACGCCGACCTCGGCAGCAAGCTCGGCGATCGCGGCTTCTTCGTCGAGGGGGCTGATGGCGAGCAGGGCGAAAAGCTCGCTCGTTCGCCGCGCTTTTGCGGTTATCACGTGCGGGTGCCGCTGCGCGGCGTCGCGGTGCACGTCAACGCGTTCAACTTTCCGGCCTGGGGTATGGCCGAGAAGGCGGCCGTGGCGCTGCTGGCCGGTGTGCCGGTGATCAGCAAGCCGGCAACGAGCACGGCGGCACTAGCGTTTCGGCTGATGGAGGTGCTGGTGGCGAGCGGCGCGCTGCCTGACGGTGCGTGGCAGCTGGTGTGCGGATCGGCGGGGGACCTGCTCACGCACCTCGGCGGTCAGGACGTGCTGGCTTTCACCGGCAGCGCCGCCACGGCGCGTGCGCTGCGCGCGCTGCCCAACGTCATCGAGCACTCGGTGCGCGTCAACGTCGAGGCCGACAGCCTCAACGCGGCCGTGCTCGCGCCGGACGTCGACGACGACACCTATCAGATGTTTCTGCGCGACGTCGTCAAGGAGGTCACGCAGAAGACCGGACAGAAGTGCACGGCGACGCGGCGCGTGTTGGTGCCGGCAGACGATCTCGACCGCGTCGAGCAGGACCTCGCCGAGCGGCTGCAGCGCATCGTCGTCGGCGATCCATCGGACAGCGACGTGCGCATGGGGCCGCTGGTCAACCGCGCCCAGCTCGCGGAGGCGCGCGCGGGTGTCGACAAGCTGGTCAGCGCCGGCGCGCGCGTGGTCTACGGCGATCCCAACCAGGTCGAGGCGCGCGGGCGCAGCGGCGACCAGGGCTACTTCTTCGGGCCGGTGCTGTTGCGCGCCGACGCGCCTGACGAGGCCATCGCCGTGCACGCGCACGAGGTGTTCGGCCCAGTGGCCACGCTGATGCCCTACGAAGGCGCCGAGCAGGCGGCCAAGCTGGTGGCGATGGGCGGCGGCGGTCTGGTGGCGTCCGTTTACAGCGACGATGCCGAGCTGACCAAGGCGCTAACGCTCGAGCTCGCGCCGTATCATGGTCGCGTGTTTGTCGGCAGCAAGAAGGTCGCCGATGTCGCGACGCCGCCCGGTATGGTGCTGCCGAGCTGCGTGCACGGCGGGCCAGGGCGTGCTGGCGGCGGCGAGGAGCTCGGTGGAACCCGCGGTCTCGACCTCTACCTGCAACGATCGGCGCTGCAAGGCGATCGCGCCGTGCTCGAGCGGGCGCTCGGGCTGCGCTGACGTCATGAGGGCGGTGGTTGGCGCGCTCGCGGTGGCGGCGCTCGCGCTGTCGAGCGCCTGCAAGCACGAGGGCGCCGCGCAGGCGCCCGGCCCTGGTGCGGCGGCGACAAAGAGGACGGCGGCGCCGACGAGAAAGCCGCAGTCGTCGCCGGCAGAGCCTCCCAAGCCGAGCTATCGCATCAGTGCCCACGAGAGCGCCGCGGCGGCGCTGCGCGCGGTGCTCGCGGCGCACCCCGACGTGCGCGTGCTGGGCTTCGGCGAGTATCACCAGAAGAAGGGCGCGGCCAAGGTCACGTCGGCGATCAAGCGCTTCACCTCGGCGCTGCTGCCGCTGGTCAACGCGCGCGCTTCGGACCTGATCGTCGAGACCTGGGTCAGCACCGGGGCTTGCGGCAAGACCGAGCAGCGCGTGGCCAAGGTCGTGCGCAAGACCACCAAGCGCCCCGTGACCACCGAAAACGAGGTCGTGACCCTGATCAAGCGCGCCGACAAGCTGCACGTGCGCCCGCACATCCTCAAGATGACGTGCAAGGACTACGAGCACGTGCGGCCCAAGGGCAAAGTCGACTTCGCGCGCTTTCTCAAGCTCACGGGCGACCAGCTGCTGGCCAAGATCGTCGCCGTTCGCAAGGACCGCGACGCCCTGCGCGCCAAGCTGGCCAACGCCAAGGGCAACAAGGCAGCCCGCATGCGCGCGATCCTCGCCAGAAAGCAGCTCGTGCTGGTCTATGGCGGCGCGCTGCACAACGACCGGGCGCCGAGCAAAGAGTTCGCGGCCTACGCCTATGGCCCGCGCGCGAGCAAGGCGGCTGGCGAGGGGCGCTACGTCGAGGTGGATCTGTTCGTGCCCGAGTACATCGAGGAGAAGGGCTCGCTGGTGAGCGAGGAGGGCTGGTTCGCCGAGTTCAGGCGGCGCGCCTCGGCCCAACAGGCGCTGCTAATCCGGCGCGGACCGGGCTCTTACGCCATCGTTTTCCGGCGCAGCGCGAAGAAGGTCGCGCCAAAGACGGGCAAGCCGTAAAAGGGCCAGTTGTTTGCTGCACCCGCTATGACATAAACTTAGGTATATGTATCGCGACGAGCAGGACGCCCTCAGAGCCCGAGTCGATACCCTAGAAGCTGAGCTCGAAGCCGAACGCGCCGCTCGCCTCGCGGCCGAGGCGCGCAGCCGCGCGCACGACGCGAGGGCTCAAGAGGCGCTGCGATACGCTCAGCGCCACGAGCCGGCGCAGACGCCCATGGACGACATCGTCGGCTGGTGGGCCAAGCCGTGGATCGCGGTGGCGGTCTCGGCGATGCTCGCGCTCGGCGTCTACATGGCGCTGCGGGTCTCGCAGGAGGCCGCGCGCGGCGCGCGCTACGCCGCGGCCGTGCAGCGCCGCGCGCGCTGTCCCCATCGCCGCGACACGGCGCGCGCCTATCGCACGCTCTACGCCAAGCGCTCGGCGCTCGAGGCGTGCGCGAAGGTCGAGAAGGGGGCCGTCTGGATGCGCGTGCAGGTCGATCTGACCGGTGCTGCGCGCATCAAGGGCCTGCGCGTCGATGGCCGCAGCGGCTCGAAGACGCTGCGCAGCTGCCTCGACAAGGCGCTCGGTGAGATCCCGTTTTCGCGCCTGACCCAATCGCACCCGCTAAATCTGTCCATCGCGCTTCGCTAGCGCCCCGACCCGACTTTTCGCAGTCTCACTTTTTCGCAGCCTCGCCGGAACCCGCGCCGCCGCCGGTTGTCGTACCCGTGTCGCCGCAACATCGCAGCAGCACGGAGGACGAAGACCCTATGGCCGGTGTACGTCTCGGCCGCCTCCTCGGCATCCCGTTCGAGGTGCGCTACTCGTTTCTGATCCTCGTCGTCCTCGCCTATTACTACGGTGTCGCTCAGGGCGCCCCCGGTCTGGTGACCGGCCTGCTCGGGCTGCTCTGTGCCTCGGTGCTGATCCACGAAGCGGCCCACGCGCTGGTGGCGCGCTGGCTCGGCGTGCCGCCCGTGCGCATCGACCTCAACCTGCTCGGCGGGGCGGTCAAGCTGGCGGGTATGCCGTCGCGGGCGCGCGACGAAGCGCTGATCGCCATCGCCGGCCCGCTGGCATCGCTGGCCCTCGCCGGCGTGGGCGAGATCTTCTACCAGGCGACTCACCACCGCATCGCCGCCTACTTCGTCACGATCAACCTCTCGCTGGGCGTCTTCAACCTGCTGCCCGTGCTCCCGCTCGATGGCGGCCGCATCCTGCGCGCGGCGCTGACGCCGCTGCTCGGCATCGAGCGCGCGACGCAGCGCGCCGTGCTGGTGGCGCGCATCGGCTGTGTCGTCGGCGGGCTGGTGGGGCTGTTGGTCTTCAAGCAGCTGGCTGCGCTGCTGTTCGCCACGCTGTTCTGGGTCAGCGCCAGCAGCGAGCTCGCCACCGTCAAGCGCCTCGCCGCGCCCGACGCCGAGGCGCTGGGCCTCGACGGGCTGTCGGGCGAGACGTCCATGCGCGTGCTCGACGAGCGCGGGCGTCCGGCGCGCGGCGCGTCGTATATCGGTGGCACCTATGTCATCGAGGAGCACCGCAGCGGCGACGAGGTGCGCTGGGTGGTGCGCGGCGAAGACGGCGCGATCCTGCTCGTGACGGACACGCCGCTCACCTAGCGGGCGCGCTTCAAGACCGCGGTAGTTTGCATCCAGCGGTGGGCGGTCTACCCTTCGCTCGATGACTGGTTCTCTCCGCGCCGCCGCAACGGCGCCGCTGCTGTTGTTGCTGCTGCTGGCCGCGAGCGCGTGCAGCTCCAAGCAGAAGCCGCCACCGCAGCCGCCGCCCAAGCACCCCGACACCGTCGAGGCGGCGCGCCAGATGGCCGCCCGCTTTCTCGATCCCAAGGCGGACCACCGCGCGCTGACGCTCGCGCTGCGGCCGCGCGACGAGGACTACGCGCGAGTGTTCGTCGGTGCCGCCGCGGCGTTGGCCAAGAAGGGCTATCACAAGCTGTGGGTCGTCGCAGCGCGCCAGCCGATCCGCCCGCGCGCGCACCACACGCGCGTCGACCTCTACAAGGTCAAAAGCGACGCGATCAAAGCCGGCGACGAGAAGGCGCTGGCGCACTTTCCGGCCGGCTACCGCCGCATCGCCCATCACCTCAAGCCTGGGCTTTCGATCTACCGCTTCCGCTTCGTCGCCAGCGGCAAGCAGGCGTCGCTCGCCTTCGACGGCCTCTACAATATCGACGGGCGGTGGGTCTTGATGCCGCAGCCATGGCGCGCCCTCGATCCGCCGCGCCATCGTCGCCGGCGGTCTCATTAGCCGACCACGATGAGCCTGCGCGGCGAAAATCCCAACTCCTTGCGCGCGCGCCTGCGCGCCTATCACGAGCACACGCGTGGGGCCTTCACGGGCTTCCTGATGGGCTTTCCGCTGGCGTTGACCTACACGCTGTGTGTCGTCTTCGGTCCGCTCGAGCCAGCGCAGCGCGACTTCTTCGTGCGCCTGCAGATCCAGCTCGTCGGCGAGACGGCCTACGCGGCGGTGCAGGTCTCACTGGCCGTGACGTTTCTGGTGTTGATCATCGTGCTGCAGCGGCGCGGGCGTTTTCAGGCGCGCTACTTCGGGCCGCTGGTTGTCGAGTCGCTGTTCTACGCGGCGCTGGCTGGCCTCGTGGTGTGGGCGGTGATGGCGGTGTTCAACGTGCGGCCGCTCTACCCGACGCCGAAGGTCAGCTTCGCGCTCGTCTCGGCCCTCGGCGAGGCGATCAACGAGGAGACGTTCTTTCGCTGGGTTTTGCTCGAGGCGCTTCGCTTCGTGCTGATCCGGCTCTGCCAGCTGCGCCGCGGCCTGGCGCTCGCGTTGACGCTGGCGCTGGGCACGGCGATCTACGCGTTGGTGGGTACGTTCCTCTCGCCGGTGGCGACCGCGGCGACGCCGCTGCGTTTCGCCACGCTGACGCTCGCGGGGCTTCTCTTCGGCTCGCTGTATCTTCTGCGCGGCTATACCGTCTCGGCCTACACGCACCTGTTCTACGCCACCTTCTGGATCGGCGTGGCGCCCTACGTCGACATCTAGTGCTCTGACCACGAGCGCGCTAGAAGACCGTCTGCACGCGGAAGGCGAGGTTGTGATCGAAGCCTACCGGCGCGAAGCCGAAGGCGTAGTAGATGTCGAAGGCCAACAGGTCGAGGGCGAAGAAGTGCAGGCTCGGTCCGAAGGCGTTCGCCACCGCGATGTTGTTGTCGGTCGTGCGATCGAAGAAGGTCGAGACGTCGTGGAACACGCCGGCGCTGATCCAGCGCTTGATGAAGATGCGCGCCTCGAGCGACAGCTGCAGCGCCTCGTGAACCCAGTAGCGGTTGCCGAAGAAGGCGCGCTGGTAATAGCCGGCGAGCGGCTCTTCGTCCCAGAAGCGGACGTCGCCGGCGAGGAACACGCCGCGCGCGCGCGCGATGAAGGTGTGCTGCTTGATGTGGCCAACGAGCTGCGTGCGAAATCGGATGTCGGCGATGGAGTCGCCCGCTGAAGAGACGCCGACCTTGACGCCGAGATCGAAGGTGTTGCGCAGATCGCCGCGGCGCAGATCGCGATCGAGGCGCATGCGCATGTCGGCACGCCCGACGTAGCGGGTCAGCGGCTCGTCCGAGCGTGGCGGCGCCGTCGGCTCCTCGGGGCCGCGGTCGAGGTCGAAGACGCGCGTGTGCGCGATGCCGCCGCCAAGCTCGACCTGCACGAATGGGGGAAAGAGCAGCACCAGCTTGGCCAGACCGGTGACGCCGAACGTGTAGTAGCTCTGCAGCCCGGGCTCGGAGCGCCCGTAACGCGAGACGGCGGTGCGGCCTTCGAGCTTGGGCGCGATGCTCTTCTTGAGCGCCGGTAGGCGGTACGAGATGTGGAGCCGCGAGTGGACCCACTGAAACTCGGGGTCTTGCTCGAAGACGAAGCGGCGGTAGGGGAATGCGATCTGCAGCGAGGCCTTGGCGCGGTCGTCCTCGAGAAACAGCCCACGGTGCGAGATGCCGACCTCGGGCAGGATGCCCCAGGTGGAGCTGAGCGAGAGCCTGAATCGCCAGCCGAAGCTCTCGCGGGTGAGGATGTAGACGTAGAGCACGCGCTGCGGCACCAGCGCGCCAAAGCCGGCCGGCACCAGCGGGCGCTGCGAGCCGATGCGGTAGTAGGCGCCTGCGAGGCCATACTTGCGTTTGATCTCGCGCACGCTGGCCGCCACGGTCGGGGCGTGGAAGATGTTCTTGGGCAGCTGTAGGTCGACGCGATAGAGGATCTGCTGAAAGGTGCCCACGCCGTGGACGACGAGCAGCACGCGGCCTTCGTCGACGCGCATGCGCAGGCGGCGCTGGCCTCGTGCGCCGTCGAGCTTGCTGTAGATGTGCGCCTGGGTGTAGCCGCGCCGTGCGTAGAGCCGTTCGATGCGGCTGCTAGCGGCCACCAGCCACAGACGCAGCGTCGTGTCGGTGGCGTCGTGCGGCGGCGCCGCGCCCGCTGCGCGACGGACCGCGGCAGCGGGCAGCACGGCGGTGCCGTCGATGGAGAGCGGCGCACGAGCGGGCGAAGACGTGGGCTGAGAGGTGGGCTTGGCCTCGGCCCAGGCGCCGGCGGCGGGGGCCAGGCTCAGGCAGAGGACGAGCGCAGCGTGCACTCGCATCGGGACACCCTAGCACGGGGGTGAGAATCTCTCTGTGCTCGCCGTACACTGAGGGACCCTCTACTCGTTCTCATGCGTCTAGTACTGCGTCTGCTCAAGGGCATCTACGACGTGCTGGCCAGCTATCTGCTGGCCTGGGTGCTGCTGTTCGCCTTCGTCGGCTGGCTTTTGTATCTGCTCGTGGGGCTCTTGCTGCCGTTTTGGGGCTTTCAGACGCACGAGGGCTTGTGGCTGTGGTGTGACCGGGCGTTTCCGCTGCCGTCGTGGCTCCTGCGCCTGCTGTTGTTCGGCGCCATTCACGTCGGGCTCTACTTCTCGCTGCGGCGCCCGATCCGCGGGCTGCGGCGGCGCGCGGGGCGGCGCATCGACGCCTGGCTCGACCGCTACCGCGCCTGGGCAAAGCGGCGTCGGCGCGTGGCGACGACATTGGGCGTGTCCTTCTCCCTGCTGGTGACGCTGCTGCTGGTGCCTTTCGTGGTGCAGCCGACGATGGTGCCGGCGCGCTTTTCGGCGCGCGACTGGGCGCTGCGGCTGGCCAACCTTGTCGATGGCAGCGCCAGCGCGGCGCTGATCGAGTCCGTGATCGGCTTCTATCGGCGCTTTGGCGCGCGGCCGACGCTCGGCGAGAGCGTCTCGCCCGAGGCCTTCGACCGCGCCATCGCCGGGCGCTCGGTGCCGCGGGCGAGCGGCGCCGGTCAGGCGCTGATGGATCGCTGGGACGCGCGCGTGAAAGCGGTGGTGCTCGCGGCGCGCGGGTCGGGCTCGGTCGGTCGCCTCACGGTGGCCCACGACTTCGCGTCGCTCAAGGCCGTGATGTGGGTCGAGTCGGCGGGCGAGCAGTTCGCCGTCAGCCACACCGGCTGCATCGGGCTGATGCAGTTCTGCTCGCGCACCGCGCGAACCGGCGGCTTTCGGCGCATCTTCGGCGTCGGGCAGGTCTATCCGTGTCGCTGCGAGGGGCGCTGCCGCGTCTCGCGCGCCACGCGTCGCGCGCTCGAGAGCGGCGCGGTCGCCGACGTGATCAAGGCCGAGGGGCACTTCCCGTGTGACCTCACCGACGCGCGCTTTGATCCGGACAAGGCGCTGCGCGCTGGCTGGCTCTACATCCGCACGCTGCGGCGGCAGTTTGGCGGCGACCTGCTGCTCGCCTACGTTGGCTACAACAGCGGGCCCGCGGTGGCGCGGCGCGTCTATCGCGCGCTGGGCAGCCGCAGGTTGGCGCCGGGCGAGACGCCGACGGTCGCGCGTATCGCGCCGCATCTGGCTGCGGCGATGCGTCCCTACTATGGCGAGTCGGGGGCCGGGCGTGCGCGCGGGCTCATCAAGGTGCACCTGCCCAAGCTGCTCAACGCCTACCTGACCTACCGCGAGCGCTACCTGAAAGCGGACAAGGCGGCGACGCGGCCGCGCCCTGGCAGCTGACAGACGGCGGCCCGGAAGCGGCGACCGGCCATGCGCTGGCAGCGCGTGATCGCCGCGCGTGCGCCGCTGCTGTCGCCGGCCGCGCTGCGCAGGCGCGCGAGGGCGGCGTAGCCTTCGGCGCTGACGATCAGGTCGCGTTTGGCGAGCTTCTCGAGGATCTTGCGCGCGCGCGCGTGTGACTTGGGGCTGGCGGCGAGCGCCTCGCCGAGATGGCCGCGTAGCCGCACGTTGCGCGGGTAGAGGTTGGCGAGGTTCTTCAGCGAATGGATCGCCCACTTCACGTTGCGCTGCCTATCGAGCGCCGACTTGCCACGATGGCCAGCGCCGAGATCGAGCGCGCCAGCGCTGCGCAGGGCGGCGAGCGCGACCACGGTGAGGCCGCGGCGCACTTTGCTCGGCGTGCGGCGCGAGATGCCTTGCACGCGCCGCAGACCGGGATAGGCGCGCAGCGCCCAGCGCACGGCGAGGCGGTGGCGACGCCGGCGCAGGTAGCTCTCGGAGCGGACGAGATACTCGACGGTGTAGTCGACGCGCTCTTCGATGGCGTTGCCGCAGGCCGCGACGGGCGAGGGCGCCGCGGCGACGAGCAAGGCCGACGCGACGAGTGAGGCGGTGATCAGACTGCTTTGGATGCGCATGTCGAGCTTGGACAACGCGCGCGCGCGAAGGTTCGAATGAATTCGACCGCGTCAGCGGTCGAATCGATCTGATATTGCTCGCGGCGCGAGTCGCGATGCAATTCGACCGCGCCAGCGGTTGAATCGATCTGATTTTGCTCGCGGCGCGAGCCGCGATGCAATTTCTGCAAAACCGTTGGCGTCGCGCGGTGTCGATGTGAGGCGTAGGCAAGCCGCAGTTGACACCCTCCGCGCACGCGCGCGGCGAAGACAGGCGAGGTCCAGCGTGACTCCAGAGACGCTCATCCGGCGCATACTCCTCGGCGCGCTCGCGCTGACAACGATCACCAGCACCAGCTGCAGCATCGAGGGCGCCTCCGCCGGCGGCGCCAACGGCGCATTTCCCGGCCGCTACGTCGCCGCTGGCGCCAAGAGCATCCGCGGCTCGCTCTCCACGAGCGTCAAGCCGCAAGCTTCGCCGTCTTCGCCGTCGGCGGCGTCGCCTGTGCGTGTGCACGTGCTCGGCGAGCCCGGCCGCAAGCTCGTGCGGCGCCGTCGCGTGGAGCTCACGCTCGACCGCAAGCCCCGCGGCCGCGATGGCGTGCCCGTCTCGCTGACCAGCAGCGATGGCTCGGGGCTCCTGCTGCGCCGCTACCGCGCGCGCGCGGCGCTGCAGGGGCCGTTGGCGCTGACGGAGCTCGTGCTGTCATTCGAAAACCCCAAGGCGCGCATCATCGAAGGGCGCTTCGAGATCACGTTGCCGCCGGGCGCCAGCATCAGCCGTTTCGCGATGCGCATCGCGGGCAAGTGGCAAGAAGCGGAGGTTGTCGAGCGCCAGCGCGCGCGTCAGGTCTACGAGGACTTTCTGCACCGTCGACAAGACCCCGCGCTGCTCGAGAAGAAGGCCGGCAATCGTTTTCGCGCGCGCGTCTTTCCGATCCCGGCGCGCGGCGTCAAACACATCAAGGTCACCTATTCGCAGCAGCTGGTCGGCGCCGAGACGGCGTACCGGCTGCCGCTGGCGGGCCTGCCCAAGGTCGACAACCTCGACGTCGAGATCTACACCGCGCGCCGCATCTACACGCTGGCGCTGCGTGATCAGAAGCCGGCTGGCGACGCGCTGGTACACGGCAGCGCCCGCGTGGGCGGCCTCGTCAGCGGCAAGCTCGCCGTGGTGCGCGCTCGCGTGCGCCTCACGCGCAGGCCCGTTGGCATCAAGAGCTTGCTGGTGCTGTTCGACAGCAGCGCCTCGCGCGCGTTGGGCTTCGCGCGACAGCTGAAGAGTTTCGGCGCCCTGGTCGAGGCGCTGCGAAAGAAGCACGGTGGCGCGATGCCGCTGGTGGTGGCTTGCTACGACCAGGTCGTGCGCGAGATCTATCGCGGGCGGGCCGACGGCTTCGGCGCCGCGCAGATCGCGTCGATGCGAGCGCACGGCGCGCTGGGCGCGTCGGACCTTTCTCGGGCGCTGCGCTGGGCTAAGGCGCAGCGCGATCGCGCGCGCGTGCTGATCATTAGCGACGGCGTGCTGACCGCGGGCAAGCGCAGCGGGCTGGGCAAGCTGACCGAGGCGCTCAAGCCAGAGACGCAGCGCGCCGACGCGCTGGTGGTGGGCGGCATCCGCGACGAGACCGCGCTCGCGACGGTGGTGCGCGGCGCGCTGCCGGCCGACGGGCTGCTTATCGATCGCGACCAGGCGCTCGATCGCGTGGTGTCTCGCCTATCTCGCGCCACGGCGTCGCGCGTCAAGGTGGCCGTGGGCGGCGCCGCGTTCACCTATCCCGAGCACCTCGACGGCGTTCAAGACGGTGACGAGGCGCTGGTCTACGCCGAGCTCGACAGCGCGCTCGGCGCCCGCGAGGCGCGCACGCTGCAGGTCAGCGTTGGCGAACAGCGCTCGCGCGTGACGCTGTCGCCGGTGGAGAGCGCGCTGCTGGATCGCGCGTTCGTGCGCGCGCGCATCGCCTCGCTGCAGGCGCAGATCGCCACGCTCTCGGCGAAGGACGCTGCTACGCGCCGAAAGCTCGCCGAGCGCGTCGTGCGGCTCTCGACGACCAACCGCGTGCTCAGCGACTACACCGCGCTGCTCGTGCTCGAGACCGAGTACGACTACCGGCGCTTCGGGCTCGATCGCCGCGCGCTGAGCGACATCCTCGCCGTCACGCCTCTGGGCCCGACGCTGACGCACCGCGGTCTCGCGGCGCGCTCGCGCAAGCACACCACCGCGCGGCGGGAGCTGGCAGAGAAAGGCGGCAAGAAGGAGGAGAAGAAGGACATCGCGGCGGGCAGTGGCGCAGCGCCGGGCTGGCTCAAGCGGGCTGGGTCGCGGCGTGGCCGCAGCGGCAAGATGTCAGGACGCTATGGGCTGCGCGGGCCGCGGCTAAGTGGGATGGGGGTCACCGGGACGGGGCGAGGCGGCGGTGGAACGGGCGAGGGACGCATCGGGGATCTGGGCAGCATCCGGCGTGGCGCGGGCGGTGGTGGCGGTGGCAACACGGCGTTGGGTACCGACGCGCGTGACGCGCTCGGTGGGCTCGTCGGCAACCGTGTTGGCGACAGCCACGGCATCGGCGGCCTTGGCGTGGGGCGCGGCAGTGGGCGGGTGGCCTCGCGACGCAGACGCGACTCGCTCGACGCCCTGATCGACGGCGCGCTCGGCGGAGGCCGTCGGATCCGTGCGCGCGCTGCGCTCGCGCGCCCCGTTCGCAGGGGGCTGCGGGTGGCTCGTCGCCGCATGGCTAGGCCGCGCGTGGTCACCGGGCGTGCCACCGTGCTGGGCTCGCTGAGCCGCTCGATGATCCGTCGCGTCGTCAGGCGACACATCGACGAGGTGCGCACCTGCTACCAGCGTGCGGGGGCCGTGGCGGACTTCGGACGCCTCGACGTGCGCTTCGTCATCGACGGCACCGGTCACGTACGCAGCGCCGTGCCGCGGCGCATCGCTGGCCGCGGCATCGACCGCGTCGCGCGCTGCGTCTCGCGCGCGGTGGGGCGCTGGCGCTTCCCGGCCGCGCGCGGCGGCGGCATCGTTGTCGTGACGTATCCCTTCGTTTTCCGCCACTCGGGAACCGGCCTTGCCCCGAGCGTGTTGCGAGACCGCCCGCCGACAGCACCTGCGCGCCCGCGACTCGGTGCCGCCTCGGGCCTGACGGGCAAGCTGGCGCAGGTCACGACGATGCTGGCGCAGCGAAAGATCGATCGCGCGCTCGCCTTCGCGCGTCGCTGGCGCGACGAAAAACCGGGCGACGTGCTCGCGCTCGTCGGCCTCGGCGATGCACTCTTCGCCAAGGGGCTGCGCCAGCGCGCGGCGCGCGCTTTCGGCTCGATCATCGATCTGTTTCCGTCGCGCGCGGACATGCGCCGCTTCGCCGGCAACCGACTGAGCGCGCTTGCCGACAAGCCCTCGCTGGCGCTGGCGCGCGATACGTATGCCGTGGCTGCCAAGCAGCGCGCCGATCACCCCAACAGCCATCGGCTGCTCGCTTACGCCGAGCTGCGCGCGGGCCATTACGCCAAGGCCTTCTCTGTGCTCGAGCGCGCGCTGCAGCGCAGCTACCCGGGCGGACGCTTTCGTGGCGTGCGGCGCGTGATGCGCGATGACCTGGGGCTCGTGGCCGCCGCGTGGCTGCGCAAAGCGCCGCGCGAGGACAAGGCGCTTCGCCGCCGACTGGCTGCTCTCGGCGTGGGCGTCGCGCGCCGGCCATCGTTGCGCTTCGTCATGAGCTGGGAGACCGACGCCAACGACGTCGATCTGCACATCTATGACCGCTACAACAACAAGGCGTTCTACAGCCACAAGCATCTCGCCTCGGGCGGCGAGCTCTACGCGGACGTCACCACCGGCTACGGCCCCGAGGCGTTTGTCATCGACGGCCGCGCCAAGGCCTTCCCCTACACGCTGCAGGTCAACTACTACCGGCGCGGGCCGATGGGCTACGGCATGGGTAGCGTGCAGGTGGTGCAGCACGACGGGCGCGGCAAGCTGTCGTTCCGCGAGAAGTCGTTCGTCGTGATGAAGGACCGCACCTTCGTCGAGGTGATGACGGTCAAGCGCAAGCTCTAGCGAGGGATAACGCTAGCCTTCGGCCGAGAGGCGCGGGCGCCGGCTCTCGCCTTGCTGGCTGGCGAGATACTCCTCCCACTTGCGGATCGTCAGCGTCTGCATGGCGTGCACCGCGGGGTTGAGCTCGGCGATTGGGGCGTCCCAGTGGCGCCGCCAACCCTCCTGCTCTTCCTCGACGGCCCAGCCGTCTTCGGCGAGCAGCGGCTTGACGAGCAGCTCGTTGGAGATGCGCAGAAATGGCGTCATCAGCCAGCGTGGGATCTTGAGCGGCGTCAGCGGCACCTTGAACGACTTGAAGTAGAAGAGGAAGAACACGCGCGTGCGCTCTTCGCTCTCGGGCAGCACCAGGCACCAGTGCTTGATCGCGTTGTCCGTGTTGGACCACTGGTAGGGGTATTGGTAGCCAAGGTCCATCGAGCTCGTGTCGACGGCCTTGCGATCGACGAACATGCCCGAGATCTTGCCGCCGCCGACCTTGGTGTCGTAGCTCATCAGCACGCGGTCGTCTTCTTCGACGAGGCGGGTCAGCTTCGAGGCGCCATCGAACGGCTTGTACTTCTTGTGCAGGTAGGCGTGCGTGAAGTCGCTGACGTTGTCGATGATCATCGAGTGGTGCGCGTTCCAGGTGAAATCCACCGGAACGCAGGCCCAGCGATCATCGCCCTCGAGCTCGGGGATCTCGGGCATCGGCACGCCGTCAGCACGCGCGGGGTCGCCGAAGAAGATCCAGATCAGCCCGTAGCGAACGCGCAGCGGATACTGTCGCACGCGCAGCGCGGGCTTCTTGCGGCCGAAGGTCTCGTGCGGGATGTCGACCACCTCGCCGCTGCCGTCGTAGCACCAGCCGTGGTACTTGCAGACCAGCTGGCAGCCGCGCACCTCGCCCTGCGAGAGGCGCAGCTGGCGGTGACAGCAGCGGTCCTCGATGGCGTGCAGCGCGCCGTTCTCGTCGCGCCACAGCGCCACCGACTCGCCCCAGAAGGTGACCTCTACGGCCTCGCCTTTGCCGAGCTTGTGGTCGTGCTCGACGGCGTACCAGTAGTTGGGGTCGAGGCCGGCGGAGCGCACCTTCTGGCGGCGGTTGCGCGCGTCGTCGAAGCTCGGCGGGCTCGGCTTGCGAACGCTCATCGTGCTGACTCCGTGACTCACGCCGTGGCGCGGCTGTTGATCTCGGTCACCACTGGCTCGCGCGCCGGAGCGGCGGCACGGGCTTCAAAGCGCGGCGCCGCGGGCTTAACCGGCACCTGCACCTGCGGTCGGCGAGGCACCAGGCCGCGGCGCGCGAAGTCGTCGTACGCTTCGGCGACGGCCGAGCGGATGTCGGTGGGCTCGTAGCCGAGCTCGGTCTTGGCCTTGGTCAGGTCGGCGCGACGCTGCAGCGTTAGGATGCGGATCGCCGCCGGCGTGAGCCGGCCTTGCGGCGCGTTGGGGAAGAAGTTGGCGAGCAGGAAGTTGGTGATCTCGGCGATAGGCTGCAGCAGCGGCGCCGGCAGGCGCAGGCGCGGCAGCGGCTTGCCGCTGACCTCGGAGTAGATCTTGAGCACGTCCTCGAGCGAATTCCACTCGCTGGCGAAGACATACTTCTGACCGCTGCGGCCGCGGCTCATGGCGAGCAGGTGGCCAGCGACGATGTCGCGCGCGGCGACGAACTCGAAGCCGCCGCCCGGGATATAGGCGCGCAGCCGGCCGTGGGTCAGATCGATCAGCACCTGGCCCATGCGCGACGGCTTGTAGTCGTGCGGGCCGAGGATCGCGCACGACGTGGCGATCACGACGTCCTGACCTTCGACAGCGGCCTTGAGGCACTCGTGCTCGACGAGCACTTTGCTGCGCGCGTAGGGCAGGTGGTGCTCGAAGGGAAAGAACGGGACGGTCTCGTCGGCGGGGCGGCCAGGCTCGTCGAGGTCGTGGCCCACGGCGGAGAAGGAGCCGGTCACCACGGTGCGCTCGACGCCGGCGGCGCGTGCGGCGCGCAGGATGTTGCGCGTGCCGAGCACGTTGCACTCGAAGATCTCGCGCTTCTCGCTCTGGTTGCCGTTGATCGTGGAGAGCTTGGCGGCGCAGTGGTAGACGGTCTCGCAGTCGCGCACGGCCTCGTCGCAGGCGCGCGGGTCGCGCAGGTCGCCGCGCAGTCGCTCTACCGGCAGCCCATCCATGGCGGCGTTGTTGCTGCCGTCGCGAAGCATCACGCGCACGTCGCGGCCCTGCCGCAGAAGCTCGTGCACGAGGTTGGCCCCGAGGTGTCCAGCGGCGCCGGTCACGAGCACCTTGCCGGCGAAGTGACGCTCGACCGGTATCTTCGAATTCACTCGGGAATCTGACATCAAACCGCCTCCTCGTGCGCGCGTCTGGGACGCCGACCGCTCCGCGGCCAGCGAATCCGCGGCGTATAACACAGAGGCGGCGCCAGTCGCTATAGTGCCTGTCATGTCCAACGAGCCCGGATCACGGCAGCGGCTGCTGCGAGGCGCGAAGTTCGATGTCGAGCGTGTGACCGTCGCGGCGCACGACGGGTCGACGCGCGAGCGCGAGCTGGTGGTGCATCCGGGGTCGGTGGTGATCCTGCCCATGCTCGATGACGAGCGCCTGGTGCTGATCCGAAACCACCGCTATGCCGTGGGACGCGAGCTGTGGGAGCTTCCGGCGGGCACGCTCGAGCCGGGTGAGGACCCCGCGCCCTGCGCCGCGCGCGAGCTCGAAGAGGAGACGGGCTATCGCGCAGCCCACATCGAGGCGCTGATGCAGTTTCTGCCGGTGCCCGGGTGGTGCACCGAGCGCATGTTCGCTTACGTCGCGCGCGGGCTGACGCCGGTGGGTCAGAAGCTCGAGGCCACCGAGCAGATCGTCGCCGAGACGCGCGCCTTCGACGAGGCGATCACGATGGTGCGCGACGGCGTGATCGAAGACGCCAAGACCATCGCGGTGCTGCTCTACTACGAGCGCTTTGCTCGGGCGTAGCGCTCGGCGCTAGCGCTGGGTGACCACGGCGGGCAGCGAGCCGCTGCGCAGGTCGGCGAGGCGCGCGACGAAGCGGCGCAGCTGGCGATGCTCGGCGTCGCTGATGGGGAAGCGCTCGCCGCAGAGGCCGACGGAGATGCGCTCGGCGCTGGCCAGGCGGCGCGCGGCGGCGGCGGGCAGCAGCGCGAAGACCAGCTCGTGCACGCGCTTGCCGCCGATCTGCGCTTCGCGGCGCAGCAGCGTCTGGCCGACAAGCTTGCCGGCGGCGTGAAACGTGATCGTGCGGCAGCTAGCGAAGCGGAACGCCTCGCCGACGCGGCGAAAGCCGACGAGCACGGTGGCGAGGCCGCGTTGGCGATCGTGCTCGCGAAACGTCACGCCTGCGACGAGGTGCAGCTCGTCGGTGCGCGCGAGCGCGGCGCTGGGCGGGCGCACGCGTACGGTGACGTGATCGCCGTCGCGGCGGACCTCGAGACGATCACCTTCGCGCGCAGCAACCGCGCCGGCGGTGCCGCTTGTGGTGTGGGCAGGAGGCTGTCCGCAGCCGAACGCCATCAGCGCCGCTGCGACGATCGTGGCTTTTGTGCGGTTCATCTCACCCCCTACATCGACGGCCGCGCTCGATAGTGTACCGCTAGCAGCCCGTTGACAAACCCTCCCGTCGCGATGCACGCCCCTGCGCACCGCTGACTGCGTTGCTCGTCGTCGACGTATGCCCCGATATGCCTCCTCCTCGCGCCTTGCCAGCGGCACGCAGGGACGCACCTCGCTCGGTCCGGATTTATCAACGGGCCGCTACAGCACGAGCGCGGCTTTGACATCTTCGGCGCCGCCGCGCTGCGACGGCTCGAGCGCCAGGCAGCGCTTGATCATGTCCTTCACGCGGCGGCTCATGCTGTCGACCGCCTCGACGCGCGCGTCGATGTGCTCGGGGGTCATCAGCTGGCGCACGGCGCGGGCGTTGTCGATCAGCGACGGCGCGTGATGTGAGGTTGGAAAGAGCGCTTCGCCGACGAGCATCTCGTAGAGCACGGTGCCGAAGGCCCACACGTCCACCGACGTGGTGACGCTGGCGATGGGGTGCTCGCCGAGGGCGTCATCGAGCAGCTCGGGCGCCATGTAGGGTGGTGTGCCGGTACGCACGGGCTCGGGCGGCTGCTCGGGCAGGCGGCAGGAGCTGAGGTCGCCGAGCAACGCCGAGAGGCCTTCGTCGGTCTCGACGACGAAGATGTTGGAAGGCTTGAAGTCGCCGTGCACGATGCCGGCGACCTCGAGCGCCAGCAGCGCCTCGGCGAGATCGCGCGCGAGGCGAAAGGCGCGCGGCACGGGCAGCGAGCCCTGCTCGAGGAGGTCTTCGATCGTATGGCGCGGCGGCGGCACGAGCTGCATTGTGAAGTAGTCGATCTCGACCTCTCCACCGCGCTGGATGTCGGGGATCTTGGCTCTGCCAAAGCCGTGCGTGCGCACCACGTTGGGGTGCGTGAGGCGCGCCATGGCCTTGTACTCGGCGCGCAGCCGATCGTGCGCCTCGCTGAAGCCGCGTGTCTGCCGCGTGAGCAGCTTGACGGCGACGTCCATCTCGAGCCACTTGTCGCGCGCTTGCCAGACCTGGCCCATGCCGCCCTGCCCGAGGTACTCGCAGAGCTCGTAGCGCCCGTCGAGCACCATGTTGCCCGAGCGCATGGCGTGAAAGGTGTTGGCGCTGTTGATTGGGCCGCTTTCGTCGCTCAAGGCTGCCTCTCGTGTTGAGCGAGGAGGGTACTTCCCCGCGGGTCGCGCCATCAACCGTGCGAGCGCATCCACGAGGCGGCGCGCTCGGCGAGCTCGTCGAGCACCTCGTCGTCCGTGCGCCCCGAACGCTTGAGCACCGAGAAGCCGTGGTCGGCGCCTTCGACGAGCGCCAGCGTGGCGCGCGCCCCGAGCCGCCGCACCAGCGGCTCGAGCAGCGACAGCTCGGCGAGGGCGTCGCGCGTGCCGCTCAGAAAGAGCATCGGCTGCGTGACCTGCGCGAGGTGCTCGGCGCGCTTTTGCGACGGCTTTTTCGCCGGGTGCAGCGGGAAGCCAAAGAACACCAGCCCGCGCACGTTCGGCAGCGCCGACGTGGCGGCGAGCTGCGAGGTCATGCGCCCGCCGAAGGACTTGCCGCCGGCGAAGCAGGGCAGATCGGGGGCGTTGGCGGTCGCGGCGGCGCAAGCGGCGGCGACGGCGGCGTGGGCTCTGGCTGGCGCATCGGTGCGGCGCCGGCCGGCTTCCATGTAGGCGAACTGATAGCGCAGCACGGCCACGCGGCACGCGACGAGCCGCTCTGCGAGGGCCTGCATGAAGCTGTGGTGCATGCCCGCGCCCGCGCCGTGCGCCAGCACCAGCAGCACGTCGGCGTCGTCGGGGCGCGAAAAAAGCGCCGAAACGCTGGTGGGGCCGACGGCGGGCCCTTCGCTGGCGAGCTCGAGGGTCAGCTTCCGCATGAGCAGGCGAGCATGCCAGATCGGAGGCTGATTTCTTGTTCAGATCGCCGTGACAGCGCATCATTTGCAGATGCGCCGCCACCGACAGAGGGCGCGGCGGCGGTGCGAGGCGCTGGGTGCGAGGGCGCCACTCGCAGCGACGGCCGCGCTGCTGCTCTTGGGGGTAGCGCTGCCGCTGGGGGGCTGTCGTCCTGCCGGCTCGACGCCAGCTCGCGGGACGAGCGCCGCGCGACGCAGGCGCGCCGCGGCGTCACCGACGCGTTCGGACGCGCGCGCGCCAGCGGCGCCCGCGGCCAC
>JAGQIK010000322.1 GCA_020431405.1 Myxococcales bacterium | reverse complement strand
CTTGGGCTGCGCGGGATCACCGAGGCGGATGACGAATGCGAAGCTGCACTTTGGACAGCTCGCCTTCGCGACGCCGGCTGGCCGCTGCGTCTCGCCGCTCTCGGTCACGGCGCTCGCCAGCGGGTCTGGCCGCGTCGTCGCAGGCGAGCCTGGCGGCGGCAGCGGGTCGACCTGCGTGACCGCGTCGATGTGTTTGACGCGCGGCTCGGGCTCGACGGAGTCGACCTGCGTGACCGCGTCGATGTGTTTGACGCGCGGCTCGGGCTCGACGGAGTCGACCTGCGTGACGGCTTCGATGTGCTTGGGGCGGTCGACGTCGGTGCTGGGCTCGAGGTGCCGCGCCTCGGGATCGGTGGTCGGATCGAGCGCCCGCTCCTTCTCCACGGCGGCGATCTCGGCGCGCAAGCTGTCGTCGACGACGATCGACGTGTACGTGTCGGCCGGCACGAAGCGCAGCTCCTGCGTGCCGATGGTGCCCTTGGCCGAGGCGACGTCGGCCGAGGCCTTGACGCCCTCGAGACGCACGGGCTCGCGAGGCGCCGGCGACTGCTTGGGCTGCGCGGGATCACCGAGGCGGATGACGAATGCGAAGCTGCACTTTGGACAGCTCGCCTTCGCGACGCCGGTCTTGAGCAGCTCGTCCGGCGCCGCGAACTCCACCTTGCACTTGGGGCAGGGGACGTTCACGAGGTTGGTGAATTATCAGGCACTCAAGTGCCCGAGATCAAGACGTTGCGCGGGGGTCGTGACGCAGTGCAGCGTGTTGTCTTTTCGTGGCCGCGGTGTTAAGCAACGCTGCATGAGCGGCCCCCGCACCATCAAGCGTTACGCCAACCGCAAGCTGTACGACACCCGTGACAGCCGCTACGTGACGCTGGATCAGATCTCCGAGATGATCCGCAAGGGCGAGGACGTCAAAGTCGTCGACAACTCGACCAAGGAAGATCTGACCTCGGTCACGCTGGCGCAGATCCTCTTCGAAGAGGAGAAGCGCAAGCGCAGCTTCCTGCCGCTGCCCGCGCTGCGCAAGATCATCCAGAGCGGCGGTCAGCAGATGACCGGGCTGGTGACGCAGATCAGCGAGCTGCCGGCGCGCGTGTTCAAACGCGGCGACAAGCAGGAGAGCGCGGCGAGCGAGAGCGACGGCGGCGAGCAGCCGGCCGCGCCCGCTAGCGCGCCACCCAGCGCTGGCAACGACAGCTCGGCGGTGGCCGAGACGCCGGCCGACGAGCATCACGATCCGCAGGGCATGGTGCGCGAGTTCATCGACAGCGTGCAGACCACCATCGACGGCTGGCAGAAGCGCATCGATGCCAACATCCAGGGCGCCCTCGAATCCATGTCGCCGCTGGCGCCGCTGCAAAAAGAGATCGGCGCGCTGCGCGAGCGCATCGGCGAGCTCGAGCAGAAGCTCGTCGAGGTGCAGCGGGTCGCGGGCGCGCCCAAGGCGGACTAGCGAGCGAGGCGCGCGAAGCGCCTCGGGCCTCGGGCCTCGGGCCTCGGGCCTCGGGTCGCGCCGCAGGCTCGCGCTTCGCGCCTCGCAGTAGGGCAGCAGTTGGGCAGCGACACCGCACAGGCGAAGCGTGCAAAGCGCTAGCGCTGCGATCCTGAGGCCTGAGGCCCGAGGCCTGAGGCCTCAGCGGCGCGTCTCGCTGCGCAGCTGGCCAGCCGCGAGCCACGCAACCATCAGTAGTCGAGCGCGACGGCGAAGTTGATGCTGTGCTGCGCGCCCGACTGGTCGCGCACCTCGCGGTTGCGCAGCGCGCCCGCACCCACCGCCTCGAACACGTTGTCGGCCTCGCGTCCCGCCGCGAAGTAGTTGTACTCGAGCAGGAACGAGACGATGTAGAAGTTGAGGCGCATGCCGATGAAGAAGCGGTGGCGCAGGATGTCGGCCTGATCGTCGAACGTGAAGTTGGCGTTGCAGTCCGGATGCGAGCAGACGTTGAGCTGGTTGGGGTTGAGCTTGAGCGACTCGCCGAAGCCATCGACGTTGGGCGTCGCGTCGATGACGCTCGAGTCGGCGATGATCCAGATCAGCTGATAGCCGACGTAGGGCATCAGGTTGAACGTCGACGCGATGCCGAAGTGCTTCGAGATCGAAAAGTCGAGGCCGGCCATCGTCAGGTTGAAGCCGGGCGTGTTGAACACGCGGCTGCCCATGCCGCGGATCGAGAACGCCGGCAGCGGCAGACCCTGATAGCCCTCGTGCAGCGAGATCTTCGCCTGCGCGATGCCCGACCACATGCGGCTCCCGATCAGATGGCGCACGCCGATGCCGAGCTCGAAGCTCGGCACGGGCAGCCACAGGCCCTTGCGCAGCATCAGCGTGACCGTCGGCGCGATGGCTTGCGGCAGGTTGTTTTCGATGAGGGCGATGTTGTTGCCGCTGCCCTCGAAGGCGTTGTCCGGCACCGACTCGGCGGCGCGCCAGTAGCGCCCCTCGCGCGAGCGCTCGCCGTTGCCGTCGGGTACGACGTTGGTCGAGTTCTTCTTGGGGTTGAGCGTGGTGAAGCCAAACTCCACCGCGAACGTGAAGCCGCCCCAGCCGAACGTCTCGGCGGGCGCCAGCACGTTGGGCGCGAACAACACACCCAGCTCGGACATCAGCGAGCGGAACGCGGCGTTGTCGGGGATGACGCCCGAGACGTCGCCGAGCCGCGGCCGGTAGGCGCCGCAGTCTATGCGCTGCCCGGTGGTGAGTTGGATCTCGCAGAGGCGCCCTAGCTTCAGATCGAAATCGCCCGCGTGCGCAGGCTGGCTGTTCGCGAGCAGTAGAGCCCACGTCGCGACAAGCGCCATCGATGTCTGCGCCGCGCGCCAGGCAGTGCGCATCTCGTCGCTCCCTGATAAGGTGCGCGGCCAGATTACCAACGGCAGTCAACCGGGGCAACTGTATGGAATACCGCGATATCAGCGTCGAACGTCTCGACCACGAAGAACACCCCCACGTTCTGCTGATCACCCTCGATCGGCCCGACAAGCGCAACCCCCTCGGACTGACCACGGTTACCGAGCTCTGCCACGCGCTCGAGGCGGCGCGCGACGACGACGACGTGCGCGTCATCGTGCTCACCGGCGCGGGTAAGGTCTTCTCCGCTGGCGGCGACCTTTCGCAGCTTTCCGGCGGCGCGTCCGACGACGGCCCGTCGCTGCCGCCGCGCTCCTTCGTCGATCTCAACCTGCTCTTCACGCGACTGGGCAAGCCAACCATCGCGATGGTCAACGGCCACGCGCTCGCGGGCGGCCTCGGCATCGTCGTCGCCTGCGACCTCGCCTTCGCCGCCGACAGCGCCAAGCTCGGCACGCCAGAGATCAACGTCGGACTGTGGCCAATGATGATCATGGCCAACATCTTCCGCAACGTCGGTCGCAAGGCCGGCATGCGCATGCTGCTCACGGGAGAGAAGGTCACCGCCGCCGAGGCCGCGCGCATCGGGCTGATCAACGAAGCTGTGCCCGCAGACGCGCTGCGCGCGCACGTGCTGTCGGTCGCGTCCGCGCTGGCGCGCAAGAGCCCGGCGGTGATGCGTCTCGGGCTCGACGCGTTCCACAGCACGCAGGACGCCGATTTCTCCGACGCGCTGCCGCAGCTCGAAGCGCAGCTCGGCGCCGTGCTCGCCACCGAAGACGCGCGCGAAGGGCTGATGGCCTTCCTGCAGAAGCGAGAGCCGGTTTTCAAGGGCCGTTAGCGTAGTCAAGGATCGTGATATCGGACGTTTGGGGCGACGGCGGGGGCCGTGATAAGGTGTGATCTCCGATCAACTCCGGAGGACCGACAGCGATGCGAACCCCTGCCTCAGGGCTCTCTTGGATGGGGCGCTCTTGGACCCGTGTGGCCTGCGCCGCGGTTTTCGTTTTCTGCCTCGCGCCCAGCGCCGCCTTCGCGCTCGACGCGCAGGAGAAGGCAGCGGCTAAGGCCGCGTTCAAGGCTGGCCAGGAGCACATCAACGCCCAGCGCTACGGCGATGCCATCGCCGAGTTCACCAAGGCCTACAAGATCACCAAGGACGGCCTGGTGATGGGCCAGATCGCGATCGCCTTCGAGAAGGGCGGCGACTACGAGCGCGCGCTCGAGGCGATCAAGATCTACCGCTCGGCGCTGCCCGCGTCTGACCGCGGGCCGGTGGACAAGATCATCCGCCGCTATAAGAAGGCCATCGCCGCCGGCAAGAGCAAGCGACTGCTGCTGCCTCACGAGAGGCCAGCCAAGCAGCCCGACACGGCCAAGAAGCCGGACAACAAGACCGGCGGCGCCAAAAAAGCCGGCGGCACCAAGAAGCTCGCCAAGAAGGACCGCGATCCGCTGGTGGACGATGGCGGCAAGAAGGGCCGCTTCTGGACGTGGATCGCGGCGGGCACGGCCGGCGCGCTGGCGCTCGGCGCGCTGGTGGTTGGCCTCAACGCACAAAGCAAGTTCGACGAGCTCGAGACCACGTGCAAGCCGGCGTGCGCCGACGCGGACGTGGACTCGGTGAAGACGCGCGCCATCGTGGCCGACGTGCTGTGGGGATTTGCGGGCGCCGCGCTGGTGACGGCGACGGTGCTGTTCTTCCTCGAGGGGCGCGGCGGCGGCAGCAGTGACAGCGGCGGCGGCGGCGGTGGCTCGGACAAGAAGAAAGACCCTCTGCTGGACGACGATGACCTGGTCAAGAGCATCAAGATCGCACCGATGCTCGGGCGCGGTGGCTTCGGCCTCGGCGCGACGATCCGCTACTAGCTGATGCTTTTTCACGGGAGCGACTGATGCTGCGACGGCTCGGACATCTGGGCCTCGTCGCCTGTGCGGCGGCGCTGATCTACGGCGGTTGTTCTGCGATCCTCGATACGGACTCGCTCAAAGGGGGGAGCACCGACGGGCGCACCGATGGTGTGACCGACGGCGTGACCGACGGGCCCGCCGACATCATCAAGCCAGACAAGCCAAAGGTCGACGCGGGTGACGGTCCGCTGCCCGACATGGGTGACGGTCCGCCGCCGGACACCACCAAGGACGGGCCGCCGCCGGACACGACCAAGGACGGCCCGCCGCCGGACACGACCAAGGACGGCCCGACGCCCGACACGACGCAGGACGGCCCGACGCCCGACACCACCATCGACGGCGCCGGCGGCGACACGACGAGCGATACGAGCGTGGACACGGTCTCGCCCGACAGCTCGGTGGACTCCAGCGTCGACACGGTTTCGCCCGACACGTCGGTGGACACGAGCGTCGATACGGTCTCGCCCGACTCCACCGTCGACACGGTCTCGCCCGACACCTCCGTCGACACGATGGTCGACACGATGGTCGACACGATGATCGACTCGATGGTCGACGCCACCGTCGACATGTAGCGGATCGCGGCGCTGGCACTCGCCGGCGCCGTACCGTATAAGCCCCCGGTGCCATACGAGCTCTTCGTCGCCTGGCGGTACGTCTATCGCGAGCGCCGCTCGGCGATCATGTGGATCGCCGTCGCCATCGCGCTGATCCCGCTCGTGGTAGGCGCGGTGTTGTTCGGCGCCACCTCGGCGAAAGCCACCGGCGCCGTGACCCTCGCCATCGGCGGCGTGCTGTTCATCACGACGCTGCTCCTCGCGCTCTTCACGACCTTCGCCGCCATCGCCGTGCTCGGACTAGCCATCGGCTCGGCGATCTTGATCTGGGTTCTCTCGGTGACCAGCGGCTTTCAGACCGAGTTTCGCAACAAGGTTCTCGGCGTCAACGCACACATCTTGGTGCTCAAGTACGGCATCAGCTTCGCCAACTACCGCGAGGTGATGGACAAGGCCAAAAAGATGGATGGTGTCGTCGCGGTGGCGCCGTTTCTGTTCAACGAGATGATGATCGCGCGCGGCAACCGCCTCTCGGGTGTGCTGGTCAAGGGCGTCGATCCCAAGCTCGTTGGACGCGTGCTGTCGCTGCCCAAGCACATCATCAAGCCGCGACGCATCTGCCCCGAGACCCGCGACTGCGCGCCGGGTGCGGGCGCGGCCGAGATGCCGAAGCTGCTCACGGCCACACCCAAGAAGCACAAGGCCGGCGTGCCCACGCGGCTGCCGGGGCTGGTGCTCGGCGCCGAGCTGGCCAAGAAGCTCGGCGCGCGCGTCGGCGACCCCGTGCGTCTGATCTCGCCGCTGTCGGGGCTCGACGTCGCCGGGTGGTCGGCCGACGTCGACCTGCCGCGCTCGCGCGACTTCCGTATCGCGGCGATCTTCGACTCGGGCTTCGACGAGTACGACAAGCGCCTCGTCTACGTGCACATGTCCGAGGCGCAAGCCTTCTTCGACCACGGCGACGTCGTCACCGGCGTCGAGATGAAGGTGCGAGACGTCTACCGCGCGCGCGCCATGTCGAAGGCGCTCTACGCTGCGCTGGGCGGCAGTCCGTACCGCATCGTCGATTGGAGCGAGCTCAACCACAACCTCTTCACGGCGCTCAACTGGCAGAAGATCTTCCTCAGCGTGGTGGTGGGCGGCTTTCTCGCGGTGGTCGTCTGCTTCAACGTCGTCGCGGCGCTGGCGATGATGGTGATCCGCAAGGGGCGCGAGATCGCGATCCTCAAGTCGATGGGGTCGTCGTCGCTCGGCGTGGCGCGCGTGTTTGTCGCGTGTGGATCGGTGGTGTGGGCAGCAGGCGCCAGCATCGGCGTGCTCGGCGGGTACTTAGGCGCCTTGCTGTTGCGCCGCTATGGCTTCCCGCTCGACGCGAAGGTGTACCTCATCCGCGAGCTGCCGGTGCGGATGGACCCGGTGGAGTTCGTGTTGGTGGTCGGCGTATCGCTCGTCGTGGTGCTCGCCGCAGCGTTGTATCCGGCGATCCGCGCGGCGCAGCTCGAGCCGGTGTCAGGGCTTCAACGCGGCCGCAAATGAGATCGCAGCCAATGTACGTGGCGGGCGAGCTGTTCGCCTTCCCGCTCGCGGACGAGCGCTGGGGCGGCCTGCAGATCGTTCACATCGACGACATCGGCGGACCCGAGGTGGTCGCGCTCGACTACGTCGGCGTCGAGCGCCCGACCCGCGAGGAGCTCGCACGAGCCAAGCCGCTGTGGATGACGCACCACGCGCACGGCGGCGCGTTCTGTCGCGTGCGTGTCGCCGGACGTTCGCACCCGTGGGACTTCGTCGCGCTCGGCATGGCGCCGCTGGTCGCGAGCTTCGAGGACCGCAGCTCGGCGTGGTCGGACTGGAGCTACCCGCGCTACCAGGTGCTCGCGCAGTGGCGTTGGGACCACGAGGTCGACGAGTCGGTGCGTGCTGCCTTCAAGAGCAACAATGCCGGGCAGTCGCACGTCGAGGTGAATGTGGGCGGCGACATGCGTCGCGTCGACCGCGCCACGCGTCAGCTCGCGCTGCTGCCGCGCTCGACGCGCGCTGGCGCCAGCTGGCAGCTGCCGCTCGGCAGCGACGTCGATTGGGACGAGCTGGCGGTGTTCTCCTCGGTGATGGACCTGACCTGTGTCGGTCGCGACGAGGCGGTGCTCGAGCTGGCGGCGCAGCTGCCGCTGCTCGAACGTTTCGTCTGGCGTGCACACCGGCAGCGCGAGATCGATCTTTCGGCGTTGCGCGCACGCGAAGTGATCATCGACGCGGGGCAGACGCTGACCATCACGCTGCCGCCGAGCGTCCAGACGCTGTCGATCAACAGCAGCCGGCGCACGCAGTGGGTCGCGATCGATGATCCCTTCGAGGGGCGCCGCCTCGAGCTGGTGCTGCGCGACCCGATGCCGCACACGGTCGCCGGCCCCGCGGCGCTGCGCCGACTACGCGCCTCGTCGCTGTCGCGTGCGCCGTGCCCGCGCTTCGCGCGCATCCGCGCCCTTCGCGAGCTCGAGCTGTCGGGCGCGCCGGGCACGCTGCTTTCGCCGGCCTCGCTCACCGAGCTGCCCGAGCTGCGGCAGCTCACGCTGTCGGACTTTTACGCCATCGCCGGCGACGTGCCGCCGCGCGCCGACTGGCCCGCGCTCGACACGCTCAGCTACGACGGGCTGCGCGATGACGACGCCGAGATGTTGCGCGCCCGTATGCGTGGTCTACGCCGGCTCGAGATCAGCCCGCGGCACCCGATGATGTAGCTCAGCTGCGGACGGGGGCGGGCGGCAGGTCGTTTTCGCTGTGCGAGTCTTCCTGCGGCGCCTCGGCCTCGGCCGCGACCACCGCGTCGTCGGCGTCGGTGATGATGGCGTCGACGGGGCCTTCGTGGTCAGGGTCGGTGGGCGCGGCCTCCATCGGCCCGGTGACCTTGCGCGGCTTGTTGGGCGCGCCAGGCAGGCGCTGTCCTTCCGGCGGCGGCGTGGGCGCGATGGAACGGCGCGGCGGTGGGCTGACGTTGGCCGCCTTGGCCAGCACCTCGGCGCGCTTGCGGGCGCGCGCCTGCTCGTCGGCCGAGGGCGGCTCGTCGCGCGCGGGCTTGAGCGCGCTGCCCTCGGGCAGCGTCGGCCGCGGCGCCTCTTTGGGAAGCGAGCCGCTCTCGTGGTCGAGCTCGTCGTCGTAGACCTCGCTCGACTTGCGCACCTTGGAGTCTTCGAGGGCCGAGGGCGGGCTCAGCTCGTCGTCGCCAGGGCTGGTGCTCTCGCGCGCCTGCCACGACACGACGTGGTCGATGTCGCTGGCGAAACGTTTCGCCTCGGCGCGCAGCAGCTTGGCCAGCTCGGGGCGGCCGAGCTCGTGCTCGAGCTCGTCGGCGATCATCTCGAGGCGGTTGAGGTGGCTGCGCACGTCGCCGGCGAGATCGCCGACGAGCGCATCTTTGGCGCCGGACAGCTCGCTGATGTTGCCCTCGAGCTCTTCGAGGCGAGCGCGTGTCTGCATCTGCTTGAGCTGGGTGCCCACCGCACGCGCCACCATCTGCATGAACTGTCCATCGGGCATCGAGAACAGGCCCGCGGCGACGGTGTTGTCGGCGTAGAGCATGCCGAGCGTGCTGTCGCCGACCTTGAGCCCGACACAGACCGCCGAGCGGATGTTGCTCATCGCGATGCTGCCGCGCTTGCGAAAGCGCTGATCGGTCTGTGCGTCGAAGGTGATGATCGGGCTGTCACTGACCATCGCGCGCCGCAGGATGCTGCGCGAGGGCGGCTGGTCGACCGTGTCGGCGTTTTCGATCATCAGCTTGCGCGCGGCGATCTGGACCTCGTCGGCGTCGGAGCCGAGCATCACGATGTAGCGGTCGGCGTTCATCACCGAGGCGAGCGTTTCGACGGCGCAGCTCATCAGCGCCGCCTGGTCCTCGCACTTGATCATGTCGTCGAGCAGCTTGGCCAGCGCTTCGAGGTACGACTTGCGCTTGTCGTCGCTGGCCTCGGAGAGGGCCAGCTCGACCAGCGACGAGTCCACCGGCGCTTCGCGCGCGAGGGCTGCCTCCTCGAGCACGTCGAGCTCCGAAGACTCGACGGCGCTGACGAGAAACACCAGGTCGTGGCCGAGCGAGACGAGATCGCCCTGACGCAGCACCGTCGGTTTGCTGATGCGGGTGCCGTTGATGTAGGTGCCGTGGCCCGAGGAGAGGTCGCGGATCGTCGCGCCGGCTTCGGCCTGCCAGACCTCGGCGTGGCGGCGGCTGACCGTGGGCACCAGCACGCTCAGATCGGCTTGCTCGCTGCGGCCGATGACAGCTCGCTTGTCGCCGATCTCGAGCGAGCGCGGAGCTTTGGTGCTCCCTTCGCCGACGACTTCGGTCAGCAAAAAGCGACGTTTGGAGGCCATATCAGAGTTGAATTCTAAGTGCGCGCGGCCACGGAGTAAACCGCGCGCGTATGAAGGGCAGGAGCGGCGGCGGCGCGGCTAGGGCGCGGGCTGGACGTCGATCGTCTCTTGCGGGTTCTTGACGGCGTCCTTGCCGAACGGAAAGTCGATCGGCTCGTTTCTGAGCCACTTGTCGAGCAGCTGATTGTAGCGCTGCGCGTTGTCGCGATGCAGGTCGGTGCCGCCCGGCAGCATGTACTTCATGGTGATCGTGCCGCCGCCCGCTTCGAAGACGAGGCGGTTGGAGGCGCCCGAGGCGTGGCGCATGTCGATGTTGGCGCCGCGGAAGCCGAAGGGGTTGGCCACGTCGACGGTAGAGGCGCCGCCGTCGTTGGCGTACTCGGCCGTGTTGAAGGTGCGCACGCCGAACGTGTCGAAGGGGCTGCGCAGCGAGATGGTGTGCAGGCGGCCCCAGATCCACTCGTCGGAGTTGGCGTTGACCTGCGCCACGAGCGCCTTGGCCGCCTCGGCCACCGCCACGAGCAGCGTGTCGTTCATCGTCTCGGTGACGTTGGGGGTCGAGAGGTCGTCCCAGAAGTTGCTCGTGACGGTCGACGGCGCCGAGATGGCGCGCAGCAGCAGGCTCGAGCGGTGCACGCTGGGGATGCTGACGCCGTAGGCTTTGGCCTCGTCGTCGAAGGCGATGCGCACGAGCTTGGCCGACACCGCGTGGAACGCCGTGCAGCCGATGGAGGCGTCGACCTTGGCCTGGTCGCTGTCCTTGGCGCCGGCGGGATCGGTGGTGGCGAGGCCCGTCGGGCAGGTGTAGTCCCACGTGGTGAGCGCGTCGATGACCTTCTTGGAGTCGGCGTCGAGCGTCTGGCCCTGCGCCGCGGCGAGCAGCGCAGGCACGACGGTCTCGCCGAGCAGCGAGTAGACGTCAGCCTGGATCTTGAGCATCGAGGCCACGTCGTGGTCGGTGCCACCGGCTTTGATCAGGTCCGTGATGCGCTTGGCGCGCGCGCCGGTGGCCTTGTAGACGCCCTGGTAGGCCAGCGAGGCCTTGCCATCGTTGGTCGGGTCGCCGTCGGCCGTGGCGATGGTGGTGGCGTTGTTGGCGGTGACCACGAAGTGGTTGGGCGGGTTTTGTCCCTGCGGCAGATCCGACATGGGCAGAAAGCCGTCCCACTCGGCGGTGCCGTCGCCGCTCACGGGCAGCCACGGCGGCTTGGTCATCGAGGCCCACGGGCGCTTGGGCAGCTTGCTGTAGGGGAACCAGCCGATGTTGCCCTGGTCGTCGACAGCGACGAGGTTCTGATCGGTGGACGTCAGCTCGGCGAGCGCCGCCGGCAGGTCAGAGACCTGCTCGGTGATCATCAGCTTGCGCAGCGCGTTGAAGTCGGTGAAGCCGCTGGCGGGCACCCAGCGCACGCTGATGGCGGTCTTGTTGGCGAGGTCCTTGGAGAGGATCGGACCGTGGTGCGGTACGTACTCGAACGTCTTCTTGACGTCCTTGTTGTTGCCCGTGTCGCGGAAGGTGAACTCTTTGGTGACGATCTTGACCTCCTGGCCGTTGAAGATCACCGCGGTGCCGTCGGCGTTGAGCTTCTCCAGGTAGACCTCGTTCTGATCGTAGAAGACGGTGGTGAGGCCCCAGGCGAGCTTCTCGTTGCGGCCAACGAGCACCACGGGCACGCCCGAGATGGTGCCGCCGGCGACATGCAGCGTGCCGCTGCCGTCGGTCTTGGAGTCGATCTCGACGGGGAAGAAGATCGCCGGATTGGTGAGCGACAGGTGCGGATCGTTGGCGAGCAGCGCTTTGCCGCTCTTGGTCAGCTGCGGGCCGACGATCCAGTTGTTGGAGCCGCGTGGATAGTCGACGCGCAGCGGCGCGATGTACTTGCGCGCGGCCTGGATCACGCTGGTGGCGTTCTTGAGGTGATCGACGGCGAGCTTGGGCAGCTTGCCGTTCGACAGCGTGATGCCCGCGCCCTGCGTGATGTAGGCGTCGAACGGCGGCTTGAGCGAGAGCAGGTCGTTGACCAGGTCGGTGTCGGTGACCTTGCTCGCCACCTCGGCGGCGGCGAGCTCGTCGTCGATGGTGTTGGCGAGGCTGTTGACCATGTACATGCCGATGGCGATCGAGTCCTGCGGCTCCCAGTCGGGGATGGTGCGGTTCTGATCGAGCAGCGGCACGTTGTACTCGCCGGTGAGCTTGGCGCCGTTGCGGCCGGCGCGCAGGTCGGCGAGCCAGGCGTTGACGCCGGCGGTGTAGCGATCGAGCAGCTGGCGCGACTCGGTGTCGAGGCGTGCGACGGCGTCGTCTTCGATGGGCGTGCCGTCGGCGGTGGAGTTGAGGTGCCGGATGGCGAAGTCGCTGTCGAGCGCCGCCTGGCCGGTGACGGTCATCTTGCCGAGGCGCGCGCGCATCAGGCCGCGCACGAAGTCCATGAAGAAGAAGCGGTTGGCCGCGTGGAAGTAGCCCAGCGCCGCGAGGCAGTCGTCATCGGTCTTGCACGACAGGTGCAGGATGCCGTTTTCGTCGTAGACGGCCTTCACCGGCGCGCTGAGGCCGGGGATGTGGATACCCGCCGGCCCAGCGTCTCCGCCGCCGTCGCCGGCGTCGGCGTCGCTGCCGCCGTCGACCAGCAGGGTGTCGGACTTGGGCGTGTCGTCACTGCACCCGAGGGTGGCGACGCTGAGGCTCGCGAACAGCGCGAGCGGCGCGAGGAGGCGAATGCGCATCGAGGTACTCCCGTTAAGTCGTGAAACAGTGGTGGCTTAGCACATTTTCCCAGCGGACGAGTGCGATACCTTAGGCGCATGAGCAACGTCGTGAAGTCGGTGCAGCTCTTCTTTCAAGAGGGCACGTCGGACAAGGTCTACAACGCCACCATCGTCGAAGACGAAGGCGAGACGTACACGGTGAAGGTCGAGTGGGGCCGGCGCGGGGCGAGCCTCAGCCAAGGCACCAAGGCCGTGATGGTCACGCTCGAGGCCGCCGAGAGGGCCTACGACAAGGTCGTGCGCTCCAAGACCAAGAAGGGCTACCAGGAGATCACCGCTGCCGTGCAGCCCGCTGCCGTCGCGCCGCCGCGAGGCGAGGGCTCGGCGTCGCGCGCGGGTGTGGGCGGCGGGCGCGAGAAGCTGGCACAAGCGGCGCAGCTGCTCAACAACGTCGACGACGACAAGCTCGACGCGCTGGTCGCCGACGACGCGCACGTCGCGCAGCAGAAGTTCGATGGCATGCGCATCATCGCCCACGTGCGCGAGGAGGGTGTCGTCGCCACCAATCGCGGCGGCGAGGTCACCGCGCTCGACGTGCGCTTGCACGAGCCGCTCGTTGCGCTCGGCGCCGGCACCATCGTCGACGGCGAGCTCGTCTCGGCCAGTGACGGCAGCGCGCCCACGTACTGGCTCTTCGACGCGCTCGCTGCCGAGGGCGAAGACATCCGCGACGACGACTATCTGACGCGCTATGGCTGGCTGTTCGAGCTTCTCGGCGTGGACGAGGCCACCGCCGCGGTCGAGGCCGTCGCGCGCGTGGGCCTGTTGCGCATCGTGCCGCTCGCGCGCAGCGCCGAGCAGAAGCGCGCGTTGGTGCAGTCGCTGCGCGCCGTCAACGCCGAGGGCGTCGTCTTCAAGCGCAGCGACGCGCCCTACCGCGCCGGGCGGCCGGCGTCGGGCGGAACGCAGCTCAAGCACAAGTTCGTCAAGAGCGCCGACGTGTTCATCATCGAAAACGCAGGCAACGCCTACCGCATGGCCGTCTTCGACGACGCGGGCAGGCAGCACGACGTGGGCAAGGTCTTCGCCGGCACCACCAACGAATCGCGCGCCGAGCTAGACGCGCAGCTGGGCGCCGGCGCGCGGCCCGTGGCCGAGGTGCGCTACCTCTACGCCACCGAAGGCAACGCGCTCTACCAGCCAGTGTTCGTGCGCATGCGCGACGACAAGTCGCCCGAGCAGTGCTTGCTCTCGCAGCTTCTTTACACCGACAAGCAGGCCATCGCGCGCGTGGACTAGCAGGCTGCTGAAAAAGTCGCGTCGCGCCTTCTCCTGCGCGCTAGAACCAGCGGGCGAGCGCCTGGTGAAGACCGGCGTCGGTGCCGGCGCCGACCCACGCGACGTAGCCGTCGGGGCGGATCAGCACGGCATGCGGCGCGGGGACCTCGCCGATCACGGGCAGCTGCCAGGGGTCGGCGCTGCGAGCGGCGACGTGCCGCACGCGAGCGGCCCATGCGCCGAGCTGCAGCGTGGCCGGCTCGCCGAGGTCGAGCAGCACGGGGTGCGCCTCGTGAAGCAGCGTGTAGACGCGCTGCGGGCCGCGCTCGGTGGCGATGTCGAGGTCGGGCACGCGGCGGCCGAGCAGCGGGTGCCCCTCGCCGAGGTCGTAGCGTATGTCGAGCCCCGACATCATCGCGGCGTAACGCTTGCGCGGCTCGTCCATCGCGAGCAGCTCGCCGATGACCTCGCGCGCGGCGTCGATGCGATCCTCGCCGCGATCGAGCGCCGTGTGCGCCAGGGTGTTGCGCAGCACGCGGGCGGCGATGGGATGTCGCTCGGCGTGGTAGCTGTCGAGCAGGTCCTCGGGTGAGGTGCCCGCCACGACCTGCGCTAGCTTCCAGCCGAGGTTGACCGCGTCCTGCACGCCGATGTTGAGGCCCTGGCCCCCGACGGGCGAATGTACGTGCGCCGCGTCGCCGGCCAGCAGCACGCGCCGGTCGCGATAGGCCGCGGCCTGCCGCGCCATGTCGGTGAAGCGCGAGATGTACGTCGCGTCGCGAAGCCCGAAGTCGCTGCCGTAGACGGCGACGAGCCGCTCGCGCAGATCATCGATGGTCGGCTCGCCGCGCGGGCGCGCGTGCGCCTCGCTGAGCACGACGCCCACGCGCACGCCGTCTTCATGGCGGCCGAGCGCGTGGATGCCGGTCTCGCCGCGGCGAAAGCCCCACGGCGGCTCGTCGGCCATCTCGACCTCGCCGATGAGGTAGCTCGTCGACGCGTCCCAGCCGTCGAACGCGATGCCGGCCGCGGTGCGCACCGTGCTGCGGCCGCCGTCGCAGCCGACGAGGTAGCGCGCGCGCAGCGTTCGGCCGTCGCCGAGCGCGACGTCGACGCCGAGCGCGTCTTGCTCGAACCCGGTCACCTCGCAGCGGCGCTCGATCGGCACGCCCAGCTCGTCGACCCACGTGGCGAGGATGCGCTCGATGTGGTGCTGCCGCAGCGCCAGCCCGTAGTTGTGACGCGTGGGGAAGTCGCTGATGTCGAGCGGTACGCGCGCGAAGGACGCGATCTGCGCCGTGCGCCCCTGCGCGAGGAAGCGCTCGGCGATGCCGCGTTGATCGAGGACCTCGATGCTGCGCGCGTGCAACCCGCCCGCGCGCTGGCTGTCGAGCGTCTGGTCGGCGCGGCGCTCGACGATGACGACGTCGACGCGCGCCAGCGCCAGCTCCGCGGCCAGCATCAGGCCCGTCGGGCCGGCGCCGGCGACCACCACCGCGCGTTCCTTGTCCTGTCGAGCAACGCGCATCGTCCGGCCGCAATCCTATGTGATGCGATAGGCTCGGCGCCATGACCAAACGCCGCTTCGAGTACCGCAAGGGCTCGTCGAGCAAGTTCTGGGAGATCGAGGTCGCCGGCTCGCGCCACACGGTGCGCTACGGGCGCATCGGCACGGACGGGCAGACCAAGAGCAAAGAGCACGACTCGCCGACGACGGCGCGCGATGCGGCCGCCGATCTGATCGCGGCCAAGGTCAAGAAGGGCTACGCCGAGATCGCGGGCGCGAAGAAGGCGACCACCAAGAAGGCCACCAAGAAGGCCGCCAAGAAGGCCGTTACCAAGGCCACGCCGGCGGCGAGCAAGAAGGCGAGCAAGAAGGCGGCACCGGCGCGCGCCGGCAGCGCGACGCTGGTGCGTGCGGTGAGCGGGGGGTACCCCAAGGGCTCGTTCGTGGGCCTCTGGGAGGACGGCAAGGCGCTGTGGGTGCTGGGGTGCGACAGCAAATCCAAGCCCGAGGACGTGTCGCTGCGCGACATCGTCGACGCCGACGGCTTCGTTCAGCGCTGGCGCTTCTCGTCGCCCAAAGAGGCCAAGGCTGCCGCCGCCGCGATCAAGGCGCAGAAGAAGCTCAAGCCAGCTGACGTGCCGGACTGGGCGCAGATCGACGCGGCTCAGCTCGAGCCGCTGATGCGCGCCAAAGACCTGCCGATGATCGCGCGCTACGAGGTCAGCAACGCCGGGCCGCTGACGTTGACGCGCGCGACGCCCTTCGACTGGGTTCACCCACGGCCGGCTTCGCGCTGCGCCTGCGGTCGCGCGTTGATGCCGACGTACCAGCTCAGTGGCGCCGTCGACGCACGGCTGGGCAAGAAGATCCGGCTCTACGTTTCGTTCTGCCCGGGCAGCCTGCAGACGCCGTACTGCGAAGGCACGATCGAGGTGCTCGTACAGCACGAGGGCAGCAAGCCGAGCGGCGTGGTCGCCTACGGTCTCGGCCCGGGGAGCTACTACGTGGTCGCGCGCAGCGTTCTTTGGAGCCCCATCGGCTCGAGCTTCAGCTGGGCGGTGACGACGCACTTCGGCGAGAAGGGATCGCCCGGCACGGTTCAGACCCAGACGTTCCGCAAGCGCAAGGACGCCGACGCGTGCTTCAAGAAGCAGGCGCCGTCGAAGCCCGTCGAGCCGAGCAAGCTCGGCAAGTGGTACCGCGAGCTGCTCGCCGAGCGCGCGCACTTTCACCGCGTGCCCGGCGCCGAGCCGCTCGTGCTCAAGCTCAGGCCGATGATCGCGCCGACGTTGGTCAGCGGGAGCCCCTACGCGCGGTCCCACGAGCTGTTCGACACCACCGACACGGTGGGCGGGCAGCCCAACTTCACCCAGAGCGACTGGAGCGACAAGCTCGGCTGCCCCGAGTGCGAAAACCCGATGCTATTCGTCTTTCAGACCGGCAGCGGCGCGCCGTGGTGGTGCGAGCAGCTAAACGACGGCGACGCGGGGTCGTTTCAGTTCTTCGCCTGCCCGCGCTGCAAGAGCCCGCACGGCCGCGCGCTCTTCGAGTGCCACTAGCGAGCCTCGAGCCCACCGCGCGGGCGCACGCGCGCCACGCTTGACAATTGGCCGCGCCGGAGCGACACGTTGCGGCAGTGCACTCGACATCTGGAGGCTCGGCAGCAACGCCGGACCCTGGCCAACACACGGCGCTCGAAGACATCGTTCGCCACGTCGGCCACCTGCTGCCCGCACAGGGCCCCATCGACGTCTTCATCCACCACAACACGCTGCACGCCTTTGCCGACCTGACCTTCGACGACGCGGTGCTGGAGGCGGGCCGCATCTACGGTTGTCAGCCCTACCTCTCCGAAGACCGCTACCGCGACGAGCTGCGCAGCGGACGCATCGACGAAGCCGACGTCACGGCCGTGCTCGCCGCGACGTTGGGGCTGCGCGGCGAGGAGCGCGTCGTCGGCGAGCATACGCGGCTCGAGCTATGGCGCCGCATGGTGGTCTACGGACTGCCCGAGCGTGCCGGCGAGGCGCTCGGCTGGGAGCTAAGCGAGACCGATGTGCTGGTGCGCCTGCGCGGCGATTTGCCCGCCGACGCGCGACAAGCAGCGGGCCTGAGCTCCACGGCCAGCGGTCGTCGCGCTGAAGAATCGCGCTACGTGGCCGCGTTGTGGTCCGCCTGTCAGGCCGCAGCGCAGCGCGGCGCGTCGGCTGTCGCCCCCGACGTGCCGAGACCTCGTCGCCCGCGAGACATCGTGCTCGCGGCGCGCGGCATCGACATCGACGACTGGGTGCACCCGATCCTGATCCGGACCACCAGCGCCTTTCTCGATCAGGGGTTGGCAGACTGGCCGATGGCTGGGCGGGATCGCGGCCTGTATCGATGCTTCATCGATCTCTACTCGCGGCGAATCGCGAGACTTTGTCGCCCCATCGGCAAGCAGCTGCTGGCCATCGCGCGCGCCGAGCTCGAGAGCGGGCGCGACGGCTTGGCCTCGCTGCAACGCTCGCTCGAAGAGCTCGGGCAGCCTCGCGCCGACTGGCAGGCGTTTCTGCGCGACGAGGCGCTCGCGCTGCGCGGCTTCGCGGGCATGATCCACCAGATCGAGCTGCGCCCCGATCGCGCCCCGACCCGAGCGGTCGACGCGCGCCTGGCCGACCTTCTGGCCGTGCGTCTCGTCATCGTTCGGGCTGCGCTGGCTCACGCCGCTGCGCGAAGCGGTGCGGGCGACGGACCGCTCGACCTGCGCGCCTGGCTCGACGGATGCGCGGCGGACAGCTCGGCGCCACCGGCGCCAACGACGGACGAGCGCGCGTGGGCCTTGTTTCACATGGCGCAGCTCGCCGGGCTGACGCCGGCAAACGTCGAAGACCTGCACGCACGCGACATCGACGCGCTGCAGGCCGAGCGCCGCGCGCTCGACGGCGTCGCGCGGCGCCGCGTCTTGCATCAGGCCTACGAGCGGCGCCTGCGCCACCGCTTTTACGACGCGCTGCTCGGCAATCGCGCCGAGGCCATCGAGGCCCCTGCCTTCCAGGCCATCTTCTGTATCGACGAGCGCGAGGAGTCCATTCGGCGGCACTTGGAGGAGGTCGATCCGCTCGCCGAGACGTTCGGCGTGGCTGGCTTCTTCGGTGTCGCGATGTACTACCGCGGCGCCACCGACGCGCACGCGCGCCCACTCTGTCCGGTCTCGATTCGTCCTCGGCACTTCATCGCCGAGCTCGACGACGCGCCGGCGCAGGGGCTTCGCCAGCGGCTGCTGCGGCGCTGGCAGCACATCGGCGCGCTGGTCGACAAGAACGTGCACCTCGGCAGTCGGCGCGCGCGGCTGGGCGCGGTCTTCTTCGCCGCGCTCGGCGCCCTGTGGGTCGTGCCGTTGCTGCTGCGCGTGGTGTTTCCGTGGCTATATCGGGCGCTGGCGCGCTCCTACGATGGGCTGCAGTTTCGCCGCGCACGCCTCGGCATCGCGCACCAGCCGCACGACAGCCCTCCGGCGGGCGAGCAGAGCGGTTTCACCACCGAAGAGATGGCGGAGATCGTCTATTCGCAGCTGGTGGGTATCGGCATTCGCGATCGCTTCGCGCCGCTGGTGCTGGTTCTCGGCCACGGCTCGACGAGCCTCAACAACCCGCACGAGGCTGCCCACGACTGCGGCGCCTGTGGCGGAGGTCGAGGTGGGCCCAACGCCCGCGCGTTGGCGCAGATGGCCAATCTTCCCGAGGTGCGATCGCTGCTCGCGTCGCGCGGTCTGCACATCCCGTCGCGCACGTGGTTTGTCGGCGGCGAGCGCAACACCGCCAGCAACGACATCACGCTCTACGACACGGACGAATCGCCCGAGCACGTGCGCGCGCTGCTGCAGCGGGCAGTCGAGAGCCTGCAGACCGCGCGCCGGCGCGAGGCGCACGAACGCTGCCGGCGCTTCGAGAGCGCGGGCGCGTGGCTGCCGCCGGCCGCCGCGCTGTGGCACGTGCAGGCGCGCTCGGCCGATCTCGCGCAGCCTCGGCCGGAGTTCGGCCACGCGACGAACGCGTTCTGCTTCGTGGGACGGCGCGCGCGGACACGCGGCTTGTTTCTCGACCGCCGGGCGTTCTTGGTCTCCTACGATCCGGAGGGAGACGCGGACGGCGCGCTGCTCGAAAAGACCCTCGCCGGTGTCGTCCCCGTCGTGGCGGGCATCAGCCTCGAGTATCTATTCGGCTATATCGACCCGACCGGCTACGGCTCTGGCACCAAGCTGCCGCACAACGTGACGGCGCTGGTGGGCGTGATGGACGGCGCGCAGAGCGACCTGCGTACGGGGCTGCCCTGGCAGATGTTGGAGATTCACGAGCCGGTGCGGTTGGCGATCGTGGTCGAGGCCAAGCCTTCGCTGCTGCAGGAGCTCGTGGCGCGCGACGCCGAGCTGCAGCGCTTGGTCGATCACCGCTGGGTCCTTTTGGCGGCGCTCGACCCCACGTCAGCCGAGCTCGTCGAGCTCGATTCTGCGAGCGCCACGCGCTACGTGCAAGAGCACGCGCTGCACGTGACGCGCGGCGACTCGCGCCGCCACTATCAGGGCCGCCGAGGCCACCTGCCGCTGGCCCGCATCGAGCCCGCTGCGCACGAGGGCGCATGAGCCCGCTCGTCGAAACCGCCGTGCTCGTCGCGTGCGCCGCGCCGATGCTGTTGCTGTTGGTCCTCGGCGTCGCCGCGCTGGCAAACCGGCTGCAGGAGCGCGGTATCGGCGCGCTGACACGCGCGGGTCTGCTGGTGGCGCTCGCTGGCGCGCTCACGGCGCTTGTCACCTACCACGTCGCCGGGCAGCGCCCACAGACGCTGCGCTATGGCGCCTGGTTCGCGGCGAGCGAGGCGGCCTTTTCGTTCGACCTCGCCATCGACGGGCTGTCGTTGGGGTTTGCCGCGCTGAGCATCCTGATCTGCAACGTCGTCGCGGCGTTTTCGTTTCGCTACCTGCATCACGAGCAAGGCTTTCGACGCTACTTCTTCCAGATGACGCTCTTTGTCGTCGGCATCACCTTCGTCGCGCTCGCCGGCAGCGTCGAGGTGCTGTTTGTCGGCTGGGAGTTTCTCGGCCTCAGCTCGGCCTTGCTGGTGGGCTTCTTTCAGGAGCGCCGTGCACCCGTCGCCAACGCGCTGCGCGTCTACGCCGTCTACCGCCTGAGCGACGCGGCGATGCTGTCTGCAGCCGTGCTGCTTCATCACTGGACCGGCAGCGGCAACCTCACGCCGCTCTTTTCCGGCGGGCTCGAGCACCTCGGGCCCGTTCACGCGCTGGTCGTCGGGTTGCTGCTGATCGTCTCCGTGGCCAGCAAGAGCGCGCTGTGGCCATTTTCCGGCTGGTTGCCGCGCGCGATGGAGGGCCCGACGCCGTCGAGCGCCGTCTACTACGGCGCGCTGTCGATACACGCGGGCTGCTTCCTTTTGCTGCGTGTGCAGCCGCTGTTGCTCGCTTCTACGGTGGCGACCGTGTTGATGGTGATCGGAGGCGTCATCACGGCGTTCTATGGCGCGCTCGCGGGGCGCGTCCAAACGGACGTCAAGTCTGCTATCTCGTACGCCACGCTGGCCCAGGTCGGCATCATCGTGGTCGAGATCTCCTGCGGGCTGCGGATCTTGCCGATGCTGCACATCACCGGCCACGCCTGCTTCCGACTGCTGCAGTTTCTCAGCGCGCCCAATGTCCTGCACGACCTTCACGATCTGGAGAACCGCTTGGGCGCTGCGATCCACGCTCCCGAGCGCGGCGCCGCGCGCGGGCGCACGAGCCTCTATCTGTTCGCCCTCGAGCGGGGGTTTGCCGACGGCGTGCTCGAGCGCGTGGTCGGAGCTTGTCGTTATCTCGTCGGCAAGCTCGACGTCTTCGATCGTCTGCTCGTCGCCGACCGCAGCCGAAAGCGCGACCGCACGTGATCACCATCGTCTGGCTAAGCGCGCTGCTGGGGCCGCCGCTCGTGACGGCGTTGTGGGCGCTGATCGACAAGGACTCGCAGCGAACGCGAATCGTCGCCATCGTCGCGGCCGTCGCGTCGTGTATGGGCGCGGTGTTGGTCGCCTTTGTCGCCGAGCCATCGACGCTGCACGTTGCATCGGCGCTGCGCATGACCGATCTCTCGCGCCTGTTGGTGATGCTGCCGCCAGGTCTGTGGCTCGTGACGGTGACCTCGACGCCCAACGCGCGGCTCGAGCGGGGCGGCCTGGGCCGCACCGGAGCGAGCACGGCCGTTGGCATCTTCGCGTTCTTGACGGCAAGCCCCGTTCTGCTCGCCTGCTGCTGGGCGGCATCCAGCGCGCTCTTTCTGCGCGGCATCGCGACCGCCGACAACCGCCGCACGCGGCGTGTTGTCGCGAGCTACCACGTGGCCAGCTTGCTGCTGCTCGTGAGCGGCATCGTGGCGATGCGCGCGCCGGGCGCCACCAAGCAGGTCGGGCTGTGGCTCGTCATCGGCGCCGTGCTCGTTCGCAAAGGCATCTACCCGTTTCACGCCTGGATCCCGGAGGCGTTCGACCATGGCCGCATCGGGCCGACGGTGCTGCTCAGCGCGCCGCAGCTCGGCACCTACGTGGCTGCGATACTGGTCGTGCCGCAGGCTTCGCCGGCGACCTTGCGCATCGTGGCGATCCTCTCGCTGCTGACCGCGGTCTACGGCGCAGCGCTGGCGCTCTACCAGTCCGACGCGCGACGAACGTTGGGCTATCTGTTCGTCAGCCAGTCGGCGCTCGTTCTAGCCGGGCTCGACTGCACGTCGGGTGACGCGTTGGCGGGTGCGATCGTGCTGTGGGGCTCGTCAGCGCTGGCCTTCACCGGGATCGCGCGCACCGTGCTCTCGCTCGAGGCGCGTCGCGGGCGTCTGAGCCTGACGACCTACCACGGCGGCTTCGACCGCATGCCGCTGCTGGCGGCGAGCTTCTTGCTGTTTGGCCTCGCCTGCACGGGCTTTCCGGGCACGCTCGGCTTCATCGGCCACGAGCTGCTCATCGATGGCGCCGTGCGCAGCTTCCCCGTGCTGGGCTTTCTGACCATCGCCGCGACCGCCTTGACCGGGCTGACCGTGCTGCGCATGTACTTCTCGCTGTTTTGCGGCAAGCCCGACGCAGGGCCGCGTTTTCGACTGCGCGTGCGAGAGGCGGTGGCGTTCGGTGGGTTGGCCGCGATCCTCGTCGCGTCCGGCGTGGTCGCGCGGCCGGTGGCACGCTTGAGCGAACGGGCCAGCGCGCAGCTGCTGCGCGGGCGAAGTGCCGCGCCGAGTGGCACGACGGCGCACACGCCGCGAAGAAGCCACTAGCGCGCTAGGGCAAACAGAGGTTCGTCGCGCCGATGGTCTTGCAGGTCAGACCCGAAGGACAGATCGAGGGCGAGCTGGTGCAGTCGAAGACGCAGAGGTTGCTCGTCGCCGAGATCTGCAGGCAGCTGGCGCCCGCCGGCGTCGTCGGGCACGGCGTGGACGTGTCGCAAGGCGGCGTGCAGTAGCCGGTCGGGCTCTGCGCCGTCTCGCTGAGGCACGTCAGGTTTGGCGCGCACAGCGTCGAGGCGCTGCAGGTCTGCGAGAAGGTGCGCGTGCCCGCGGGCGAGCACACCGAGAGCGTCGCGGAGAGCGCCGAGCAGTTCTTGCCGGCGTTGGTGCAGACGGCCGCTGACGCGGTGCAGTCCTGCGCGCAGACGCCGGCGCCGCTGGTCAGCGGGACGCAGGTGCGGCCGGTGCCGCAGTTGGCGCCGGTGCAGCTCGTCACGGACGGCAGGCAGAGGCCCTTGACGTCGCCGGCGTTGAAGGTGAGGCATGTCAGGCTCGCGCCGCACTGCTTGGACGCGCTCCAGTTCTGACCTTCGTCCTGGCCGCAGACCGTGTCTTGCGCCGAGGTGCCGTTGGGCACGCACGCGCCGCCCGAGGTGGTCAGCGCGACGCAGCTGCCAGCCACGCCGTTGGTGGTGCACGCGGTGGTGCCCGAGTTGCAGGTGTCGAAGCAGTAACCGTGGGTCAGGCCGTCGCTCACGTTGACGCAGACCTGCGTGGACGGGTCGCAGACCTTGCCGGTGTTGCCGGCGCACGGCTCGAAGCGGTTGGCGCGCGGCAGCGGCTGGCAGATGCCGTTGGTGCATCCGTCGCCGGTCGTGCCGCAGATCTTCGACATCTGGGGGTTGCAGTTGCCGTTGGTGGCGATGGTCTGTACGCAGGTCGAGGTGGTCGAGTTGATGGCGAAGCAGGTGGTGCGGCCATCGCTGTTGCTCGCGCAGACGCTGGCGCTGTTGGTGCAATCCTGCAGGCACACCGGCGGCTGCGCCGAGTCGAAGCTGACACAGATCAGACCGGTGGCGCAGTTCGCCGACGAGCAGTTGCCGTGAAGCGGGACGCCGACGCCGCCGGTGTCGACGGTGGAGTCCACCAGCGAGGTCGTGGTGTCGACGGTGGCGTCGCCGCCGCCGGCGCCGTCGACGGTGGCGTCGCCGCTGCCGCTGCCCGAGCCGTCGCCGCTGCCGTCGACCGTCGCGTCGGCGCCAGGGCCGCTGTCACGGGTGGTATCGGGGCCGGGCGTGCTGTCGACGGTGGTATCCGAGAAGCTCGGATTGTCGACCGTGCTGTCGCCAGGCAAGAGCGTATCGACGGTGCTGTCGGGATTGCCGCCGTCGGTGCCGCCACAGAAGCACTGGTTGAAGCCCGTGCCCCCGGCGTTGCAGGTCTGCACGCCCTTGGTGCCGCCGACGCAGTCACACTGCTGAGTCATGCCCGGGGTGCAGACTTTGGTGTTATTGCTCGAGTCGCCGCAGCCGCTGAAGGCCATGCCGGCGAGCGCGAGCGCCGCCGCCACACACAGAGAGGTAGACGTTTTCATGGGCCCAACATACGAAGCGCTCGGCCAGACCTTCCCGTGCTGTGCGGCGGGGGGCTAGCGATACGCGGCTTCGAGCTGGGCGCAGAGCGGGTTTTGTGACGCCGCGCACGCCGCGGCGGCGCGCAGGCGCGTCAGATCGAGCGCCACCCGTCGCAGATCGACAACGATGTCGCCAGCGTGCGAGGCCTCTACGATGGCGTACTCCGCGTGGGTGAGCACCTGCGGTGGGCCGCCGCCGACGAAGCGCCGAAAGGGCATGCCGACGCTGCCGGCGTTGATCACGAGCTGCCCGTCGTGCTGGCGCATCATCTGCACGTGGGTGTGGCCGCCGGCGTAGAGCTGCGCGTCGCGCGCGTCGCCGAGCATCGCGTCGAGCTCGTCGGGGGGCGTCTCGGCGAGGATGTTGTCGAAGTAGCTCTTGGGCGAGCCGTGATACATCAGCAGCGTCACGCCGGGCGCGAGCTCGAGCTCGGCGGTGGGCACGAAGCTGCGCACGAAGTCGAGATCGCGCGCGCTGACCTGCGAGCAGGCCCAGTCCACCGCCTGCACGACGATCTCTTCGTGGGTGTATTGCGTCAGCAGATCGCGGTCGAGCAAGAAGGCGTCGTGGTTGCCGACGATGCAGGTGCAGCCGAGCGCCTCGACGCGCGCGAGGGTCTCGCAGGGGTTGGGTCCGAGCGTCGCGACGTCGCCGAGACATACGATCTCGTCGGCGCCGCTGGCGGCGATGTCGTCGAGCACCGCGTCGAGCGCGACCTCGTTGCCGTGAATGTCAGAGACCAGCGCGACGCGCACCTCGATAGCTTAACCCGATCGCAGCACCAGGGCCTATCATGTCGCCATCCGACACCAGGTTGCACGCGGACGAGCCCCTGATCCCTTACGTTCATATCCCCACGTTTCGGCTGCTCGGCCAGCCCGTGCACATCTTCACGTTCCTGGCGATGGCCGCCATCGCGGTGACCTACGTGCTGGCGCAGCGCAGGGTGCGCGCGGTGGGCCTCTACGCGCCGATCGGCGCGGGCGCGCTGCTCTACACTGCGATGTTCGGCTTCATCGGCGCGCACGTGTTCGAGGTGCTCGCCTATCACCCGCACAAGGTGCTCGAGCGGCCGGTGTTACTGATCGAGATCTGGAGCGGCATGTCGTCGTTCGGCGGGTTCATCGGCGGCCTGGCTGGCATGCACTACCACTGTCGGCGCCACGGCGTGTGGACGCTGGCCTACCTCGACGCGTTCGTGTTCGGCTTCGCGCCGGGCTGGATCATCGGCCGCCTCGGCTGCTTTCTCGCGCACGATCACCCGGGCGTACATAGCGACTTCTTTCTCGCCGTCGATTATCCGGGCGGCGCGCGCCACGACCTGGGCTTGTACGAGGTGCTGCTCGCCGTCGCGCTGACGGTGCTGCTCTACGCGCTGCCGCGGCGCGAGCGCTTCGTCGGCTTCTACACGGCGCTGGTCATCGGCATCTACGCGCCGGTGCGCTTCGCGCTCGATTTTCTGCGCGTGGCGGACCGGCGCTACCTCGGCCTCACGCCGGCGCAGTATCTTTGTGTGGCGATGCTCGGACTTTCGGTGTGGCTCGTGGTGCGCGGCCGTCGCGCGCGCGACGTCGTAGACGAGGGCGGCGCTGCGCTGCAGCGCGGGGACGAGGACGACGACGCGTCGCGGCGCGAGGCCGATGACAGCTGAGCGCGCCGGCAAGCTCGAGCGCAGCCTCTCGCTGCTCGACGTGATGGCGCTCGGCGTCAACGCGGTGATCGGCCAGGGCATCTTTCTGTTGCCTGGCCTGGCGGCGGCGATGCTGGGGCCCGCTTCGTCGCTGGCGCTGGTGCTCGCCGCGTTGCTGGCGCTGCTCATCGCGCTGTGCTTCGCGGAGGTGGGCAGCCGCTTCGACAGCACCGGCGGCGCCTACACCTACGCGCGCGAGACCTTCGGCGGCTTCGTCGGCTTCGAGGTGGGCTGGATGCTGTCGTGGGTCGGCATCATCTCGTGGGCGGCGCTCTCCAACGGTTTCTGCGTGGTGCTCGGCAAGCTGGTGCCCGCCGTCAACCACGGCGCGCTGCGCTACCTGGTGTCCATCGGCCTGATGGCCGCGCTGGCGGCGGTGAACCTGCGCCGCGCCAAGCTCGGCGCCGCGATCTCGACGTTCTTCTCGGTAGCCAAGCTGCTGCCCGTGGCGGTCTACATCGTCGTCGGCGTGCTGCACATTCGCGGCGATCTGTTCACACCGTTCGCACCCAAGGGCTACGGCGCCACCGCCGAGGCGACGCTGCTGTTGCTCTACGCCTTCGTCGGCTTCGAGAGCTCGGTGGTGCCTGCCGGCGAGATGCGCGATCCACAGCGCGCCGTGCCCAAAGCGCTGCTTTCGGTGATGGCGCTGGTCTGCGGCGTCTACCTGGCGGTCTTTCTCGTCACCATCGGAACGTTCCCAGGGGTGGCCGGCCACAAGAACCCGGTAGCGGCCGCCTCGGCGGGCTTTCTCGGCGAGGCCGGCGGTCTGCTCATCGCCGTGGGCATCGTGGTCTCGGTCTTCGGCATCAACGCGGGCGCGGCGCTCGTCTCGCCGCGCAAGGTCTACGCGCTCGCCGAGCGCGGCGACCTGCCGCGCGTGATCGCGCGCGTCGACGAGCGCAGCGGCGTGCCGCGGGCGGCGGTGCTCTTGACCTTCGTGCTCGCCGCGGTGCTCTCGCTCTCGGGCACGTTCAAGGACCTGGCGATCCTCGGCGTGGTCGCGCGCTTCGTGCAGTACATCCCGACGTGCTTGGCCGTGCTGGTGCTGCGCCGTCGCGACCGGCAGCGCGCAGAGAGCGGCGGCGGCGGCGGTGGCGCGGCGCGGCGCGGCTTCCGCGTGCCGCTCGGTCCGGTGATCCCGCTGACGGCGGTGGCGCTGTGCGTGTGGCTGATCGCCAACACAGCGCCCGGCAAGCTGCTGGCGGGGCTCGCTGCGCTCGTCGCCGGCGTGCCGTTCTTTTTGTGGGCCGAGCACCGCCGTCGGCGCGGCGCGGCTCAGGCCGGCTAGGGCGCGTAGCGCAGCACGAGGCCGTCTTCGCCGACGATGATCGCGGTCTGTCCGCGCTTGCCGATGATGCCCAGCGGCGCGCGATCGAAGACCACCTCGTGCGGCGTCCAGGCGCTGCCGTCGTAGTGGAAGATGCGTGACTCGACGCTGGAGGGGCCGTTGAAGCGGCCGATGAGCCAGATGTCGTCGGCAGCGAAGCCCCACATCATCGTCGTCGAGCCGCCTTGCGACGCGCCGGGCAGCAGCGTCTCGCTGAGCTTGCCCTGCACGTAGTGCACGAGCGCCATGCGCCCCATAGGCAGCCAGGCCTCGTCGGCGCTGAGCACCCACGGCGCGAGCAGCGCGCTGGCCTGGCTCAGCTGCGGCAGCTCGGGGCCCGGCGAGGGCAGGGCGATGGGGCTGAAGCCGGCGCCGGCGCGGCGCAGGGCGAACGGGCGCGTGACCGTGCCGCCGTTTTCTTGCACGAGCTGGCTGCCGCTGACGAACAGGGCGTCCGGCGAGATGCCGCCCAGGCAGAACGTGTTGACGGCGCCGCTCGGGTCGCGCCACTGCGGCTGCCACGCGCTGCCGTCCCAGCGCACCAGCGCGCGCGACTCGCCGGTGGTGGCGTAGTAGTCGCTTCCCACCACGCGGATGCAGGTGAACGTCTCGTCGGCGTTGCTCGGCACGAGCGTCCAGGCGCTGCCGTCGTAGCGCAGCAGCACCATCTTGCTGCTCGGACCGCTGCCTTCGCGCCCGGCCGCCCAGCAGTCGCCGCGCGCCAGGCAGGCGACGGTGAACAAGCGCGCCGTTGCGCCCACTGGCGAGCTCGCCTTGCGGTAGGTCGTGCCGTCGAAGTGCCAGATCTCGCCGCCCGCGCCGACGATCCAGATGTCGTCGCGCGCGATGACGCTGGCCTCGATCAGGTCGGCCTTGGTGAACGCGGGCACCTCGCGCCATGGACCAGGCGGCGGCGGCGGCGTGTCGGGTGTGGGCACGAGGTCGGGGATGCCGAAGTCGACCAGCGTGTCGGGTGTGCTCGCGTCCGGCGCGTCGACGGTGCTGTCCGGCGGCGGCGGCGCGCTGTCGGAGCACGAGGCGCCCAGCAGCGCGACGAGCAGCGCGCCGCACGCCGAAAGAGAGCTGGGTCGTCTTGGCATGCGAGCACAGTATATCCTTGCAGTGGTGATTAGGGTCGCGAGCACGCGGGCGCCGCGGATACTACTGCTGCTGCTGCTGCTGCTGCCGCTCGGCTGCGGCGACAGCGCGGTCGGCGCAGACAGCGCGCTGGACGCGCCTTCGGAGGCGGCGCTCGATGTCGGCGCGGACGCGGACG
>JAGQIK010000321.1 GCA_020431405.1 Myxococcales bacterium | reverse complement strand
GCCATCTTGAAAAGGCTAACATATAGCGCCTGCCAAGGAAAGCAGATACGATTCTCCGCGCGCCCGAATTCGCCGCGGACGACCGCTCCGCGGCCGGCGAATCGCGCAGATGCCTACCTACGCGGCCCCGCCACGCTCCACGCCTGCAACTCGGCCCGCAGTCCAAGACGACAGTCCATCAGCGCCGCGCCCGCCAACGCACTCGCACGCACAACGCCCCGAGGCGTCTCGCCACGGCCCGCGAACGGCACGCCCGCAGCGCCCCCCACGCTCCGCCTAAGCGCGGCAAGCGCCTCGCAGGCCGCCAGCCTCCCATCGCGTCTTAGCCAGCCGCGCCCGAACGCGCCCTAACCACCAACGCAGGAGGCATCCTCCCACGCTCGCGCCCCCACCGCGCTCCGTGCGTTAGATCAGCGCAACAGCAAAGGATGCGGCGCGTCGAGCTAGCGCACGTACACGAGCTCGACAACACCGTCGCGCTCGACGGCGATGGCGCACTCGCGCAGGGGCAGGTCGAAGATGCTGTCGGCGCGCTCGAGCAGGCGGGCTCGCTTGGCGCTGCCCTCGACGATCCAGGCTTCCATCTTGCGCGGCGCGGCGGGGTCTGCGCCCTCGCCGATGGCGAGGATGTTGCCGCTGGCCAGGTAGTGCGGCGTGCGCAGGCCTAACGGCTCGCGGAAGCGCGGGCCTTCGATGGGTTCGAGTGTGGCGTGCTCCATGTCGGCGCGCGCGAGCGTGTAGACGCTGCCTGTGGAGTGCGGGAGCACGGCGTGGGGTGTACGTGGGGCGGTCTGTGCTTGGGGCCACAACAATTGGAACGATCCGTGCGCGATCAGACGGTCGGAGCGGCGGGCGCGATCGTAGACGTGGAGCTCGTCGCGCGTGTAGCGTTGATAAAGGACGTATCGCCGGTTGGGCCCGAAGGCCGCGTGGGTCACGCTGAAGGGCGCGATACGCTCTGCACCGCGGCCGTCGCGAATGCCCACCACGACCAGGTCACCGCTGAGGAAGCCGCGGCGCATCAGCACCTCGACGTTGTTGGCGAGCGTGGGCTTGATGTCGATCGAACCGTCGACAGCCGAGAGATCGCAAGACGATCCGATACAGATGTCGAAGCCCGTGTTCACGCGCCGCATGCCGCTGCTGTCGATGGCGTAGAGGGCGGGCCTCTTGCCGCAGCCCGCGGCGAGCAAACGACCGTCCGGCGTGATGCGGTAGTACATGCGGCGCCAATCGATGTCGTAGGGCAGCTGCGTCGCGGCCCCCGCGGAGAGCACCACCAGTGAGGGCCGGCTACACGCGTTGGCCGAAGTGACGAGCACGGTATCGGGCCCAACCGAGATCGTCACATCGCCTGGTCGGCCGACGTTGCGCCACGTGCCGTCTGGCGCGCGAAAGCGTGCCTGACTCTGGTCGCACTTGCCGTTTACTGTCGCGTAGAGGCCCGGCGGCGCATCGAACGGCGAGCCGACGCTGCAAGCGCTTCCATGGATCTCGAGTGTCGATCGAAAGCGCGCGTCGTAGCGCACGAAGGTGACGCTATGCGGAACGTCGTGCTTCGCCCCGTCGATGCTCAGCTCCCGTGGGCCAGTCCAGATGAAATGGTGGGCGCTCGTCACCGGATGATCCGCCTTGCCGCTCGCGAGGTCGTGCACCGACATCCCGCTGCCGCTAAGCGCGACCAGCTGCTCGTCGGGCGAGACGCCGACCCAGCCGATGTCTGGCCGCCCGCTGGCGAGACGCACGCGTCCGAGCCGCGCCATACGCTGGCAGAACGGCTCCTGCGCGGCCGGTGGCGCGAGGTCGGCGCGGTCGGCTAACCGCGCGTCGAGGCCATCCACGCCGGCGTCGACGGGCTGCGTTGGCGGACGCGAGCAGCTGGCGCAGGCGGCCAACAGCAAGACAAGCGTCATGGTCTTTCGGCGCGCGTCCACATTACGAGTCTACCAACGGTGTCGCGGGTTTCGATTCTCTCCCCGCCTGTGGTTTGATTGGGGGGCATGAGCGAAGAACGTCTGCCTGGAACGCCCGAGGCGCCGCGGCCGGCTGGGCCGCCGCGCGCCGACGACACGTTGCCGGGCACACCGCACGACACGGCGCCCCCGAGCGCGCCGCCCGAGACATCGTCGGCGCCACCACGCGGCGGCGACGACACGGTCTCCGTGCGCGCGTCGATCGAAGGACCCGAGCCGGAGACGACACCGCAGCTGGGCGCTGCGATGCACCAGTGGGGCTGGCTCGGGCGTGTCTTCGCGCGGCTGTTCTTCTCCAAGATCTACTTTCCCACCGAGGCGGTGGACAAGATCCGCGACGCGCACGAGCGCGGCACGGTGGTCTACGTGTTGCGCGTGCGGCACACGCTCGAGTTTCTCTACTTCAACTACGCCTTCGCCGCTTACGGGCTGCCGCTCGCACGCTTCGCCAACGGCGTGCGCTATCTGTTCTGGCTGCCGCTCAAGCTGCTGCTGCGGCGCATCTTCGGCCGCGACAAGCGCGAGGGCATCGACACGTTTCGTCGGCTGACGCGCGCGGGGCGCAGCTCGGTGCTGTTTCTCAAGTCCAACGACCTGATCCCGCCCTCGGACTTCAAAGGCCCGTACCTCGAGACGCTGATCGAGCTCGACCGCCAGGTCGATCGTCCGATCATGCTGGTTCCGCTCACACTGCTGTGGGGGCGCGGGCGCGAGATGGTGCGCAAGGCGCCATCACGGCTGAAGTCGATCTGGGGCCTCGACCGCCTCATCGGCGATCGCGACGAGCCGCGCATGCTGCGCCGCGTGTGGCAGGTGCTGCGCCACGCGCGGCGCCAATCGCTCGCCGTCGTCTGCGATCCCGTCGATCTCACCGAGTTCATCGCCGACGCTGGCGTCGATCGCGACAGCGCCAATGCCCGCGGCGAGAGCACCGAGGCGGCGCTCGCCGACTCGCTGCGCGCCGAGCTCGCCGAACGCATCGAGTCCGAGCGGCGCGTGCGCATCGGCCCGCAGCGCGCGCACTACATCCAGATCCGGCGCCGGGTGCTCGAGCGCGCCGAGGTCGTCGAGGCGATGCGCGAGCAGGCCGACGCCACCGGTGCCTCGCTCTCGTCGATCCGCCGCAAGGCGCGCCGCGAGCTCAAGCGCATGGAGGCGCGCATGAGCCCGCGCGGTGTGCTGCGCGGCTCGCGCCTTTGCCGCTGGCTACTCTGGAAGCGCGCCTTCGAGGGCTTCGAGGTCGACGAGGCCGGCATCGCCAAGCTGCAGGAGGTCGGCAAGGCTGGCCCGCTGATCTATCTGCCGAGCCACCGCAGCCACATCGACTATCTCGTGCTCGGCGATCTGCTCACGGCGCGCGACTTGGTGCCGCCGCACGTGGCGGCCGGCGCGAACCTCTCGTTCTGGCCGCTGGGCTGGATCTTTCGCACCGCCGGCGCGTTCTTCATCCGCCGGCGCATCGGCGGCGACCACGTCTACTCGGCGCTGCTCAAGGGCTACCTGCGCGAGCTTCTGATCGAAGGCCACAGCCTCGAGATCTTCATCGAAGGCGGGCGCACGCGCACCGGACGCCTGCTCGCGCCCAAGCTGGGGCTGCTCTCTGTGGTCGCCGACCTCGTCGCCAGCGGCGACGCACCGCAGGTGCACGTGGTGCCCGTTTCGATCGGCTACGAGCGCCTCGTCGAGCTGCCCTCGCTCACGCGCGAGCTCGCTGGCGCCAAGAAGCGTCCCGAGAGCGTCGGCGCGCTGCTCGGCGCACGCCGCGTGCTCAAGAAGGACCAGGCCTACGGCTACATCAACGTGCAGTTCGGCGAGCCCATCGACGCGCGCACGTTCCTGGCGCGCCGCGACTACGACGCCGACGCCGACGACGCCCCCGACGCGCGCCACCGCGCGATCCGCAGCCTCGGCTACCACACCGTGGCCGCCGCCGGCGCGGTGACCACCGTGACGCCCTCGTCGCTATGCGCGGCCGCGATGCTCTCGCCGGGCACCCTCGGCGTGCGACGCCGCCTGCTGCTCGAGGCCGTGCAAACCCTCGCCCGCGCCGCAGCCGTCACAGGCGCGCGCTTCTCGCCGGGCCTCTACGACGCCGAGCGCGGCACCGTGTCCGAAGAAGCCGTCGAGCGCGGGCTGACCATGCTCGGCCGCGACAGCGCGCTGCGCCTGCTCGGCAGCGGCGACGACCGCGTCTACGTCGCCGAAGAGCACGAGCGCATCCGGCTGACCTACTACACCAACCAGCTCTTGCCGCACGTGGTCGGCCCGGCGCTGGCCGCCATCGTGCTGCGCACGCTCGCCGAGGCCAACGACCCGCCGTTTTCGCTCAGCACCGTGCGTGCCGCCACCGCCTTCGCCACCAGCCTGGTGCGCCTGCAGTTCGTGCACCACGCCGGCCGCCGCTTCGAAGACCTCGCCGCCGAAGTGCAAAAGCAGCTGCTCGAGCTGCGGCTGATCGAGCTCTCCGGTGAAGACAACATCCGTATCGCCCGCGGCCAGGCCCGCGCCATCGACACTCTCGCCGGCCTCGTCGAGAGCTCGGTGGAGTCGCACCAAGGTACCGCACGCGCGCTGCACATGCTCGTCTCCGGCCCGATGTCGCGCGATCGCGTCGAGCAGGAGGTGCTCGACCAGCTGCACCGCTGGTTCCTCATCGGCGAGCTGCGCCGCTTCGAGTCGTGCCAGCAGCCGCTCGTACAGAGCGCCATCGACTGGCTCTGCGAGGAAGGCATCCTCGCCCAGGTACAGCGCGAGAGCGATGTCGCCCTCGCCCTCGCCCGCGGCCACGAAGACGGCCGCGCCCTCGAAGTGCTCGTGCACCGCACCGAGCAGATGTTGCCCAGCATCGGCGACGACGAGGCCGACGAACAGGCAGCCTAACTGGGGTCACTCTCTGCTCCGCAAGCGCCCGAAACTAAAGGGCGCATGGCCCACAATGACATAATCGAACGTGCGGTATCCGCACGTTGGGTTTTGTCATTGTCGGCTGCGCGACCTTTGGTTCCGCGGAGTTGGCGACGATAGAGTGACCCCGAGTGGGCTAGAGCTCGAGCCCGTCGAGCGACTCGACGGGGTCTACCGCGCAGTACTTCTTCTTGGCGTCGATGCCCACGGTGCAGCTGGCATGCACGGGGTCGTGGGTGAGCAGCAGGTGCGTGCCGTCGGCGCGCGCGCGCTCGATGAAGGGCGTCTTCTCGTCGACCAGCAGCTCGGGGAATCGGTCGTAGCCCATGGTGATCGGCAGGTGGATCCACGGCTTGCCGGGCACCAGGTCGGCGCAGAAGACGGCGGACCCCTTTTGTGTCTGCAGGCGCGCGAGCATCAGGCCTGGTGTGTGGCCGTCGGAGACGGTGCATGTCAGATCGGGGCCGACGCTGTCGAGCTTGGCCTCGACGAGCTCGAGGCGGCCGCTGGCCTGCAGCAGCTCGTGCAGCGCCGGGATGAACGACGCGCGGTCGCGCACGTGGGGCTGCGTCGCGCGCTGCCAGGCGCGTTGGTTGACGATCACGCGCGCGCGCGGGAAGACCAGCTCGAGCGGCGCGTCGTCGCGGTGAGCGCTGAGCAGGCCACCAGCGTGATCGAAGTGCAGGTGCGACATGATCACGACGTCGATCTGATCGGGTGCCACGCCGCGCGCGGCGAGGCTTTCGAGCAGCCGGTGGTCGTCCTCGAGCACGCCGAAGCGGTCCTTGAGCTTGGGCTCGAAGAACACGCCGATGCCCGCGTCGAGCAGGATGCGCTGGTCGCGCGCCTCGTCATGGATAAGAAAAGCGCGGCAGGCGAGCGGGATGCGCATGCGCTCGTCGGGCGCGATCCAGCGCGACCACACAGCGTGCGGCGCGTTGCCGAACATCGAGCCGCCATCGAGGCGCTGGCTGTTGCCTTCGATGCTGTAGATGCGATAGGTCATCGTCTGGCGCTCCTAGTGCACTAGAGCGTCGCCGTCTCGTGCGGCATCGCCAGCGCGTGTGCGGCGCGCGCCGCGCCGCCGCCGTCGGGGCGACACGCGTCGAGCCAGCGGTGAAGCTCGGCGGTGATCGTCTCGAGGTGCGCGCGCTCGCCGGCCTCGATGGGGTAGTAGATGCACGCGGCCACGCGGCGCGTGCTCGCGTCGATCTTGCTGCGCATGCCGTCTTTGATCGGCGTCCACAGCGGCACGGATTCGCCGCCGGCTGTTAGCGCGCAGCCGACGACGAGGTCTTCGAGCTCGAGCAGCTGGTCGGCGCTGTTGAAGACGTAGCGCTCGCCGCTCCTGCCGAGGCGCACCTCGAAGCGCTCGTCGCCGTCGTAGATGCTGCCCGCAGCCGGCTCGCGACCCGCGGCGACGGCGGCCTTGTCGAGGTCCCACAGCGAGATCGGCACCAGGTGGGCAAGGCTCACCAGGTTGAGCGCGTCGACGGGATCGAGCACGCGCGGAAACTCGCCACGGCTCGCCTCGCGCAGCAGGTACTCGCTGGCCGGCTTGCCACGGCCGGTGGGTTTGTAGCGGCCGTTGCGCAGCATGTCGCGGCAGGCGCGACGGATCGCATCCTCGCCGTCGTCGAGTGCCTCGGCGCGGCGCTCGACGAGCGCGGCGATCTCGTCGTCGAGGCTCAAGTCGCCGCGGCCGACGATCACGTTCTCTACGACCACCAGCCCGAGCGCGATGCGCTCGCCGGGCACGTTGTTCTCGACGATCAGTGTCATCTTCGCCGACGGTAGCATCGGCCCGCCAGCTTTGGGGGAGCAGAGCTACCTCAGTTTCCTAGCAACCGAAGCGACTCCACGTCCGATATCCGGACCGTCACGCGCCAGCCACGCCAAAGGAGTCCGCCATGAATCGCAAGCTCGCCGCCAGCCTCGTCCTCTTCGCCCTCTCACTCGCCGCGCTTCCCGCACTCGCCGATCCGCGAGCGCCTCTACCATCCACACCCAAGACAGCCACACCGCAGCCCGTCACGCCCAAAGCCACCGCTCGAAGCAAAGTCGCGCTCGACGATGGCGGTTTCTACGCCACCGCACGCGCTGGCTATGGCGGCTTCTTCACCAAGGCCGGCCGCGGGCACGGCAAACTGTTCAACCTCACGCTGGGCTACCGTTTGGCCGGCACGACCCTCGCATTCGCCTACGACGGCCAGGCCTTTCAGGACTCCAGCGGCGTGCTGCACAACCACACGGTCGCCGTAGAGCGCACGTTTGCCAGCGGCGTTCGGCTTCGCGCAGGAATGGGCGTCGCCCTGCTCAACACCAAGGCGGGCGATCGCCTGGCCACCGAGGGAAGCCTCGCCGTCAACACCGGCATCGGGTGGGACCTGCGGCTGTTCAGGAAGCTGCACGTGTCCATCGACGTGCCCTTCGCGATCTCTGTCGTGGGCACGGGCGCCTTCTTCACAGGCCTGCAGCTCGGCCTCTCATTTGGCGCCACGCGCTAGCGCGAATCGAAGTGGGGTGGAGGCGGCCGCACGGGCCGCCGAGCGCCTAGCTGCTTCAGCCAAAGCGGCCGCAGCTGGCGGCGATCTCCGGTCGGTAGTGCTCGCCGAAGAACTCGCGTCCGAGCTCTTCGCTGACGAGCTCGGGCTCGACGTCGCGCAGCTGCGAGAGCCAGTACTGCGCGATGCGCGTCTCGGTGTGCCGCGCGGCGAGGTCACGGATCAGCGGCACCGTCAGCTCGCGCTCGTAGGCGCTCCAGATCTCGCCGATGGCGCGATCGTAGGCCGTCGGCTGCTCGTCGGGCGCCAACGCAGCGAGCTGCGCCTGCAGCGCGGTGGTGTCGCCGGCGGAGATGGCCTGCCGCACGCCGCGCGTGAGCGCCGAGGCACGAAAGGCGAAGAGGAGGACGACGGCGCCTAGTGCAGCGCCGCCGATAACAAGCCAAGAGCTCATGATCGAAGTTTAGGTGCTACTTCAGGAACGGCAACATCGATGCAGTGCTGCCGACAATGAAGAAGGCGATGATCCAGTAGACCGTATAGATGAGCCCGATAGCAGCGCCGATGATACCTGTCACCAGGCCGGCGATGGCCATGCCCTTGCCGCCCAGCGTCTCGCCCGACTCGCGAAAGACGCGCATGAACTTGGCGTAGAAGACGATGCCGAGCGTGCCGCAGACCGGCCCGATGAGCGGCAGGCAGCACAGCACCGTGGCGACGATGCCCATGATCATGCTGATGATGGCCTTGCCATCGGCAGGACCGCTGGGCTTGGGCGGCCCACCCATGTACGGTCCGCCGGGCCCGCCGGGGCCGCCGCCGCCGCCGTAGGGATTGGGCTGCGGCTGCTGCTGGTAGCCGGGCTGGTAGCCGGGCGGTGCGCCGGGCGGCGTCATCATGCCGGGCTGCCCGGGCGCCTGCTGTCCAGGTTGGGGCCCCCACATGCCACCGCCGGGGGGATTGCCGCCGGGCGGCTGTCCAGGGGTCGTCATCGTCTCTCCTCCTCCACTGCTCGCGATAGTTGATTGCAGCCCGACGCGCGTCAGGCGCAGAGCGTGATGATCCAGTTGGCCACGACAACGGCGGCGCAGCTCACGCCGACCAGCGCGCCCGCGCGCTGCAGCCGTGCTGCTTGTCGGGCGTGCCTCTGCTCGGCGTCGCGGCGCGGTGCGCTGCGCACCAGCGCCCAACGCGCCAGCGCGGCCACACCGATCAGCCACCCCAGCCCGAGCAGCGGCAGCGGTGGGTAGTGCGCGAGCGCTGCGCCGATGTCGAATCGGGCGGCGGCCTGCAGCGCGTGTCCCAGCCCGCAGCCCGGGCAGGCGAAGCCGGCCAGACGCTTGACGACGCAGTCGCCGGCCAGCGGCTCGAGCACGACGGCGAGCAGCGGCAGCGACAGCAGCGCCAAAAGCAGCAACACCCGATGCGCCTTTATCGACACGGGGCGCATGTTGCCCTTGGCGAGAGCGCGCCACAAGGCGTGCGCCGTGTTAAATTTCGGTCTCATATCCTTTGGTTCTGACACGTGTTTCGATCCCGCAGGCGCGGACTGAGCTATATACGAGCCGTCCGCTCGATCCTTACGGCCTCCCTACTCGGGGTGCTGATCACCTGCGCGGGCTGCCAGCCGCCCGCCAGCGAGACGCCGGCCGAGACGAGCGGCACGTTTCGCTCGAGCGAGCGCAAGCCGACCGGGCGCGCTCGCGCGGCGCTTCCACTCGCGATGCAGTCCGCGACGCGTGCCACGCAGCGGGCTCAGTATCTGAGCGGTCCCCTCGACGCCAAGCGCAAGCAGCAGCTGCTCGGCGAGGTGCCGCAGGTCGACGTGGGCGTGCGCGACGACGTGCGCGCCGCCGCCATCACACACCTGCGCTTCGAGCTCGCGGCCGGACAACGCGTGGAGATCGAGACGCGCGCGCTGAGCGACGGCGCCGACCCGGTGCTGCACCTGTGGTGGCGCGAGCGCGGGCGCCAGGTGGCCTTCGATGACGACGGCGGCAGCGCCCCGTTGGCCGCGCGCCTGACTTTTCGCGCGCCCGAGGCGGGCACCTTCATCCTCATCGCGCGCGCCTATGGCGACGGCGACGAGGGGCGCTGCGATCTTTATGTCGACGGCGCGCTGCGGCTGCGCGACGCACGCCTCGGCGGCAGCGCCGTGCGCGTGCCGGCGACACGACGCGTTCACGCCGTGCTGGTCGGCGACGCCGCCGGCGCGCGCGTCGACAGCGCTGGCCGCGCCGCGCTCGATCCGCTGCTGCTGCTGCTCGACCCCGACACGCAGCAGCTGCTCGCCATCGACGACGACTCCGGCGCGGAGCTCGGCGCACGCCTCGAGCCGAGCGCCGCGCCCGGCGTCGAGCGGCTCGTCATCGTCGGCGCCTACGACGGCGCCAGCGAGGGGCGCGTGCGGCTGGTGGTCGACGACGCGCCCACGGGCGACATCGACGGCGACGGCCTCGGCGACGGCCTCGAGCGTGCGGCGTGTCTGTGCAGCACCAGCAGCGCCGTGGTCTGCGGCTTTCAGTGCAGCAGCACGCGCAGCCCACAGGACACCGATGGCGACGGCATCTCGGACGCCGACGAGCTGCTCGGCCGCGACGACGACACCTTCCCGCAGCTCTTCGCGCGCTGGGGCGCCGACCCGCGCCACAAAGACCTTTTCGTCGAGATCGACCTCGCCGACTTCATCGACACCCTCGACGGCTTTCGCCAGCGCCATATCGGCCGCTCGCTGCCGACGCTCGACGCCCATTCGGCGGCCGCTGTCTTCGCCAAGCTGACGGCGATGAACAACCCCGACGGCAAGGACGGCGTGGCGATGCACCTCGATGTAGGCCACAGCTGCGGCGAGACACCGCTCGGCATCGACGGCACCTGCGGCCGGCTGTGCTCGTACGATCGGCGCGGCGTCGAGGTTTGCGGTCAGTCGGTGTGGCCCGGACCGCCGCTCTCGCGCGCCGAGAGCCTGCACCCTTCGCGCGTGCACCTGTTCAAGGTCGCCGTCGCGGACTGTCTCATCGCCGGCCGCGCGTCGCTGTCGCCGAGCGACAACCTCGAATACGACTGCGACCGCTGGACCGCGATGGTCCACGAGCTCGGCCACACCTTCGGGCTTTGGCACTACGGGCCGGTGGGCTGGGGCACGGGCAACTGCAAGCCGAACTACCCGAGCCTGATGAACTACGCTTACTCCGACGGCTTCATCGACTCGCGCGCGCTGCAGTTCTCCGACGGCTCGCTGGTCGGCGACTTCGATCTCGATCCGCGCGACATCGACGAGACGCGCGCGTTCGGCGGCGCCGACTACGACGCCGCGTGGCTGGCAGCGCGACCGTTTCACTACAAGCTCGACTGCGCCTCGGGCACGCGCGGCTGTCGTGTCGACTGGAACCGCGACGGGCGCTTCGACCCGTCGGTGCGCGCCTACCTCTCGCCGATGCCCGGCTACGGCGCGATCTGCGAGAACGAGCACGGCAACACGCAAGAGGGCAAAGACCAGATCGGCAAGCTCGACGTCTCGGGCGGCGTCGCCGCGGCGGTGCTCGACCGCAACGATGTCGGGCCGGCGGTGCACGTCTTCGCACCGGCCGCCGACGGCGAAGGCGCGCGGCTTCACATGGCGAGCAAGGTCCTCGAGAGCGACGACCCCGACGCCGAGGTCACTGCCTGGTCGGACTGGCAGAAGCTCGACGGCCCGCTGCTGCGCGCCGACACGCAGCCGGCGGCGCTGCGGGTGCCGGGCAGCGACGAGATCTGGGTCTTCGCCACCGTCGACGGTGCCGATACGATCCGCAGCGCCCGGCTCGACAGCGCCGGCAAGCTCTCGGCGTGGACGGCGCTTCCCGGCCAGCCCGCGGACCTGCGCGCGCGCGACGTGTCGGTGGCCGCCGACGGCGCCGACATCGTGCTCGTCGTGCGCGACGACAACCCGGCCGGCGGCGACCGCGTGCTCGCCACGCGCTACACGCCTGCCGGCTGGGACGCGCAGCTCGCGCCGCTGACCGTCGACGGCCGCGTGCTGCGCTCGCGCGTCACGCCGGCCATCGCCGCGGCGCCCGACGGCCGGCTCTATCTGGCGAGCGGCGACCCCGACCCGCCGCTGGGCAGCGGCGTGGCCGGGCGACTGCACCTCTACAGCGCCGCGCGCGGCAGCTTCGACTTCCGCGACGAGGAGCTCTACGGGCTGCGCTTCGCCGACGGCACGCCGTCGCTCGAGCACGTGCCGTGGGCGCGGCCCGCGATGACCTTCGTCGTGCACCGCGACAAGAGCGGCACGCCGCTGAGCGACGGGCGCGGCTATCTCGCCCTCTGGTGGTCGCGCGCCAACGCCACCCGCTGGCTGACCACCTGGGGACAGCTCGACCAGAACGGCGCGAGCTTTACGCTCGGGCGCTGGCACCACTACGAGGCCTACGGATACATTCGTGCACTACGTGACACATCGCCAGCGATAATCGTGCACGGTATGCACCTTGGTGCGGCGCTGACGCAGGGCACCTCCGAAGCGTATCGCGTGCGCTGGGTCGCGTTCGCTGACGGCGTGCCGCGAACGAAGCTGCTCTCGCGCGACTACGACGACCGCCAGAACATCCGCGACAACCTCTGCGTCGCACTCAACGCGAGCTGCCCGCAGCGCTGTGCGCAGCTGAGCACGCCCTGCGTGACGCCCGACAAGGACGGCACGACGGGCGCCTCGGCGCGTCGCGAGGATGACGTGCAGTGCGCCCTGCCCGACTGGCGCCAGAGCGATGGGGTGTCGCGATGAGGCGAGCGGCAGTGATCTTTGGAGCGCTGGCGGCGCTCGCCGCGTGCAAGGGCGTCCCGTCGGCCACCGATGCCGGGCCGAGCGACGCCACGGCGCAGGACATCCCCGCCGACCTGCTCGCGCTCTACGACGAGACCCGCGTGACGGTGCTCTCCAGCGCCACCTTCGGCGAGGAGGACGAGCGCCCGGTGGCATTGGTGGCGCCACCCGGCAGCGACGAGGCGATCGCCATCTCGGACAAGGCGACCTACCGGCTCGGAAGCGACGACCGCGTGCGCGCGCGCCGCGCCCTGCCCCTCGCCTCGTCGGGCGCGACGGCTCTGCTCGGCGACGCGCAGCACGACGGCCGCGGCTTGGTCGCGCTCGTCGCGTGGGGCGACGACAGCAGCACGCCTGCGGGCACCTACGTGGCGTACGGCGACAGCGACGGGCGCATCGTCGCCGCCGACATGCTGCGCCTCGGAGACGCGGGCACGCGCGCGCGCCTCGTCGACAGCGACAAGGTGCTGATCACGCGCCCTAACGGCAACACGCTCGCGCTCGAGCGGCGCAGCGCGGGGCGCGACAGCGGGCTCGGTGCGGTCGCGGCCGTGACGGCGTTGCCGTCGACGACGGCGCTCGGCGCCGCCATCGGCGACGGCACGGCGCTGCGTGCCTGCACCGTCGGCCCAGTGCAGCTCGCCGACGGTAGCAGCCACCTCGCCGCACGCATGCTGTTCATCGACGGCGGCTCGACGCTGCCGCGCGCGCTCGATCTGACGCCGTCCACGCGCCAGGCGCGCGGCGGCTGCTCGCTGGCGCGCGGCGCGACGACCTACGCGGCGGCCTTCGGCGTGGCGGCGACCGCGCCTGGCCCCGACGCCGAGCCCGACGCGGTGGCCGCCGATCCCATCGGCGTGATGGTCTTGAGCAAGGCCGGCGAGCCGCGCGGCAGCCTGTGGGTGCTCTCGCAGGTGCCCACGCTCACCGACCTGTTGCAGCTCTGGTACGAGCAGAGCAGCGAGCGCTACCTGGCCCTCTATCGCTCGGCCTACCTCGGCGGGCGGCTCGCGCTGGCTGCTTACAACGAGGCCGGCGAGGTGGTGTTTCGCGACGCGCTGATCCCGCTGGTCTACGAGCCGGGCGGCCTGGCGCCGGTCGCCGCCATGGCGCCCACCGGCGAGCCTGGCATCTATCGCGTCTTCTACGGGCGCCGCCTACCCTGGGAGAAAGCGCGCATGCACGTGGCGCGCGTTCGGGTGCGCTAGCAGCGCGCTAGGCCTGGTGCAGCCAGGCTGCGAGCAGCGCCTGCGCGAGGTAGTAGAGCGGCAGCCCGATCAAGCGATTGATGTAGCCCCCGCGCACGAAGCGCTGCCGCGCCACGAACAGGTCCGAGAGGTAGAACAGCACGGCGCCGGCGAGCACCAGCGGCGTCGCGCCGCGCGCCCAGCTGCCCGCCGCGCAGGCGACCATCGCCGAGATGGCGATCACGTAGGCCACCACCGGGCCGCGCATGCGCGACGAGAGGTTTGGCCATAGCCAGCGCAGCACGATCGCCGCCGGCACGAGCAGCGCACCGCCCGTGCCAGCGACCCACGTCATGTCGAGCCCGGCGCGCGCGAAGCCGACGGTGTAGGCGACATGCGCCGCCAGAAAGGAGCCCAGCCCGGCGAGAAAGGCGCCACCGGCGCCGCGCCGCAGCAGCAGCAAGTCGCCGACAGCGGCCAGAACGAGGCCTACGCCGATGGCGGGGCGCAGCGCGAGCAGCGGCCCGACAAAACCCACCACGCAGAACGCAGCCGACGCCGTCGTCTTGCTGATCGCCTTGAGCGCCGCGCTCTCGCCGCGCTCGGCGACCAGCAACAAACACAGCGCGACGGCCTCGACGCCGAGCGCGACCAGCGCGACGGTGCTGGAAAGAACGCTCACCGAGGCGAGGATACCGCGTTCGCAGGGCCGCGACCGCGCGCACCAGCCGAGGTCGCGTCGACACGCACCATCGCGTCCACCAGCGGCAGCTCGAGCGCGCGCTCGGTGGCGGCGCGCGCCGTGCGATAAGCCAGCACGCCGCGCTCGATGCTGAACGGTCCGAGGCGCGGCAGCGGATCGATGACCAGCGTGGCGAGGTTTTGGCGGCGTGGAATGCGCGGTGCCTCGCGACGCCACGGCGACTTGGAGGCGAGGTGGTGATAGAGCACGCGCTCGCCAGCTGCGACGCCCGCCACGCCGGGCCGGTCGGCGATGCCCCCGTCGAGATACGGCCGCCCTTCGATCCACACCGGGTGAAAGAGCAGCGGCACGGCGCAGGAGGCGTGGATGCTCGCCGCCAGCGGTCCCTGCTTCTGCGCCACCGTGCGTCGCGCGAGCACGTCGAACAGCGAGATGCTGAGCGGCACCGGACAGCGCTCGATGCGCGTCTCGGGCAGCAGCCGATCGAGGCGCTGCCTGAACAGCCGCCCGGCGAGCAAGCCAGCGCCCGGGCGCGGGTCCCAGAAGTGCGCGCGCTCGAGCCCGCAAAGCTCGGCGGCGATCTCGCGCGCCGGCACGCCCGCGGCCCAGCAGCCAGCGATCAGCGCGCCGGCGCTCGAGCCCGCCACCGCGCGCGGAGCTAGACCCGCCGTCTCGAGCGCTTCGAGCACGCCGCAGTGGGCGAAGAAGCCGAAGAAGCCGGAGGACATCACCAGCGTGTAGGGCGCGTCGGCGAGATGGGAGGCGAGCGTCATCGAGGGCAGTTTAGATCACAGAACGCCCTCGTTAGGGCGCTGTCCAGCGCAGCTCGAAGCTGGACCGTTCGCCGCGGGCGAGCTTCAAGGGCAGGTGCGCCAGCCCGTCGGTGTCGATGGCGAGCGCAGCGCCGTCGGGGCCTTTGGCCTCGACGAGCCGATAGCCCTGCGGCGCGCGCAGCGTGAGCGTCAGCTCGGCGTCGGTCAGCGCACGATACTCGCCGCGCGCGCTGTCGCCGCGCTTGCTCAGGCGCAGAAGCGGCAGCTCGAGCGTCGCATCGGGCGCAGCGGCGTTGGGGCGGATCTCGAGCCCGCGACCGCGCGGCTCGACGCCGGCTGCGCGCAGCAAGCCGAGCAGGTACATGGCGTGCGCGTTCTGGTTCATCACCGGCCAGTCCTGCATCGGCGTGGCCACCGAGCTCCAAGAGCGGCCCGACTTGCCGCTCATGCCGTCGGGCGCCGACCAGATGCCGTACCACTGCTCGGGAAACGCCGCCGCGTGACTGGCCAGCGCGTGGCGCTCCAGCGAGCGCCAGGCGAGGTCGGGGCGCGAGCGCGTGTAGGCCCACGTTTGCAGCTGCGAGACCGCCGGCCACACCGACGAGCCCTCCGCGCCGAGCATCGGCCCGAGGAACGAGTCCTTGTCGACCTTGTCGTAGACCGTGTCGAGCAGCGTGCGCGTCAGCGACGGCGAGAGCAGCCCCGGCGCGATCACACCCCACGGCTGGCTCTGCAGATCGAGCGCCGTGTCACCGAGCAGCAACGGCCGGTGGTCGACGCCGCGCATCCAGGCGCGCGTGAACCACTTGCCGTTGAACGCCGCGCGCGCCGCGATGGCGAGCTGCGCGCCATAGTCGCGCAGTCCCTGGGCCAGCTTGGCGTCGTGCGCGTCGAGCTGCGCGGCGAGCCGCGGCAGCACGTAAGCGGCCATCTGCGTGTTGGGGATCGACTCGCCGTACTTGACGGTCTCGGCCGAGTCGACCTTGTCGCCCGAGGTCCAGACGATGCCGTCGGACCAGTCGCCGTCGGAGATGCGCACCAGGCCGTGCTCGCCGCGGCCGACGCGGTCGCGCAGGTGCCGCAGCGCCGTGCGCAGGTGCTCGAGCACCGTCTCGCCGCCGGCATCCTCTTCCTTCGGAAAGAACGGCACGCGCTTCTGCAGAAACGCCGCGTCGCCGGTGGCCGCGAGATACTCGGCGACGCCGAGCATCAGGAAGATGTCGAGGTCCGAGGGCTCCTGATGGATGATGGCGCCCTCGAGAAAGCCGTTGCCGTGATAGCTGTAGCTGATCTGTCCGCTGTCGCGGCGCGTGAGGCGCATGATCAGCTCGAGGTTGGCGCGCGCCAGCTCCGGCGCGAGATACGAAAGCGGCAGCGAGAACAGCGCCTGGTCGCGCGGCGCGCCGTCGAAGCCGTGCAGGTAGAGGTAGGCCGAGCCTTGCGGCGTAACGGCCGTCTCGAAGTACGACAGCTGCGCCGTGGCCGACAGCAGGTTGTAGGCATGCCATGGCACCTCGCGCGAAAGCACGCGCGACTGCAGCCGCGTGCTGTCGACGCCGAGATAGGCCACGGCGCTGCGCCAGTGCTCCCCCGTCTCGCGCGCGAGCTCGCGCTTGTCGCGATAGCGCGCGACGAGCGTGTCGATGGCGGCGCGCGTGCTGGCGTCATCGTCGCCGGCCGCCCCGGGCACGTAGCCGTAGGCGAAGCGCAGCGTCTTCTTGGCGCCGGCGGCGAGCGCGATGTCGTGGCGCATGATCAGCGCCGCGGGCTGCAGGAACGCGCCGTGGCGGGCCATCAGCTCGCCGGGGCGTGGCTGCGCAGCGGCGGCGGGGGCAGCGATGGTGCCATCGCCGATGAAGGCGCTTTGATCGGTGTAGACGTCGTCGGGCGCGTCGTCGAGGCTGGCGACAAACTGCGGCGCTGGGTAGTGGTCGACCTCCGAGACAGCCTCGCGCGCCGGGCGCGTGGCGCCCGCTCCGAGCACGAAGGCGGCGCGCAGCACGTTGCCGTCGCGTGCGAGCACCTGCTCGAAGGCTTCGTTGAGCTTGCGCCGCGCGCGGTCGCCAGCCTGCGCCAGCGGCCCGCTGCGCGCCGGCTGAAAGACCGCCTGGTGGCGGTTGACGTCCCAGTACTCGTAGTGACGCAGCGTACGCGCGCGGTCACCGAGGTTTTCGATGGTGACCTCGTCGACAAGCAGTGGGTCGTCGCCAGGCGGCGCGATCACGCGTCGCGTGACGCGAATGCCGCGGTGCTGCGTGACGCTCTCGAAGTAGCCCATGCCGAAGACACGGCGCGTACGGGCACGCTCCGGCGCGTGCAGAAAGGCCGTGTTCCAGGCGACGTCGTCCTCGCCGATGATCGAAAAGCCGCCGGCGTAGTTGTGGTCGGGCGCGTGGTAGCGGTTGTGAAACGTCACGCCGCGCTCCTGGCCGACCAGCTCGACGTAGCCGTGGTTATAGGCCACCGCGTTGACGCGGCGGTTGCCGACCTGATGAAAGTGTGCGCGGGCGTCGGGGTCGCGGCTGTGATCGTAGCGGGCGCGGTCGTCGCGCCGCTGGTCGAGGATGTACTCGTAGGCTGGCAGGCCGGCGGCGTCGAGGAACCAGTAGCCGAAGATGCCGCCACCGTGATGACAAGGCCGGAGCTTGTCGGGCGCGTCGAGCGACGCGGCGTCGCAGCCGCGGGCGACCTGTGGGCGCTCGAGCGGTGGATCGGCGAAGGTCGCCGCGGCGCCAGGCGGCGCGGAATCGCTCGAGCAGCCCAGCAGCAGCAGCAGCGCTGGCAGCAGCAGCAGCACGGCCGGCAGCGTGCGGCGGTGCGGCACGCGCCTCGAGTTGCTCACCTCGTACATCACCTCGTGCATCATGCCTCCGTCACGCGGCTGCACACCAGCGTGGGCACAAATGGCGCGGGCGGCGTGGTCGAGCGAGCGGTCAGGCCGTTGTCGCGCCCATGCGCCGCCATCGCCCCGCCGTCGCCCCGCCGTCGGCCCGCCGTCGCCTCGCGTCGGAGCAAGTCGTGTGCCGCTTTTGTGTGTCGGGAAAGGTGCAGTGGTCGCGAGCGGGCGCCTGCGACCTAGCGGTCGCGAGCAGGCGCCTGCGACTCGGCCGGCGCTTGCGGCTGCGGCTGCTCTACGTCGTCATCCTGCTCGCGCATCTCGCGCTGGGCGGCGGAGATCCTCGACTGCGCGCGCGCCGCGACGCGGCGGTCTTGTCCCGAGGGTTGAGACGGCGCCAGCGCCGCCCGCATCGCCTGGCGCGCGAGGCGCATCGTCTCGTCGGGGGTGCGGCCGTCGCGGACGGCGATGCCCACCTCGCCGCCGACGGCGTAGTCTTTGCCGTCGGGGCCGCGCTGCGTCGTGAAGCTCGGGCCGCTCGTCATCGCCGCGCCCGCCGCCGCGGCGTGGGCCTGCTCGTGCGCGCGCACCTCGGCGTCGCGCGCACGCAACTCGGCGACCTGCCGCTGCTCGTCAGGGGTCAGCTCGTCGTCGCCGTCACCGTCGTCGTCGCGCTGCGTCTCGTCAGCGCCCGTGGCGCCGCCGCTCGCCGTGGCCGCGTCGTGTCTGGGGTCGAGCTCGCCCGCGGCGGCGCCTTGGATCTCGGCGATGCGCCGTGCCACCTCTGCCCGCCGCTCGACGCCGGGGCTAAGCGTCGTGGTCGTAGCGCCATCGTCGCCGCGCGAGCGCGTCGCGCCGGGCGCCTCGCCGCCGTCGTGGCCTGGCTCGTGGCGCGCAGACGCACCGGTCGGATGCACGTGGCTCGCGTGAGCCGCCGCCACGGAAAGCTCGACACTCATGCGTCTCGCAACGGCCGAGCGCCGCGAGACTTGAGCCACGATCGACTCGGCGCAGGCCCGCGGCTCTGCTACGGTCGAGACCATGGCTACGGGGCGCGCGCTGACCGCTGCCGACGACGCGCTGACGCGCGCGTTGCGCGAGGCGCTCGGCGCGGGCGCGGCGGTGCGCAGCGATCGCCTCTCGCGCGCGATCTACGCCACCGACGCCAGCATCTACCAGGCGGCGCCGCTGGCCGTGGTCGAGCCGCGCCACGCCGGCGACGTGGCCGCCACGCTCGAGGTAGCGCGCGCGCGCGGCGTCCCGATCGTCGCGCGCGGCGCGGGCACCAGCCTCGCCGGCCAGTGCGTTGGCGCGAGCGGCATCGTGCTCGACTACTCGCGCAGCATGAACCACCTGCTCGAGGTCGATGTGGAAGCGCGGCGCGCGCGCGTGCAGCCGGGCATGGTGCGCGACGAGCTCAACGCGGCGCTCGCATCGAGCGGCCTGCACTTCGCGCCCGAAACGGCGACCTCTGACCGCGCCACCATCGGCGGCATGGTCGGCAACAACTCGGCGGGCACGCGCTCGATCCGCTACGGGCAGACGCGCGACCACGTCGCTGCGCTCGAGGTGCTGCTCGACGACGGCGAGCGGTTGCGTTTCGAGCGGCTCGATCGCGCCGGCTGGGCCGCGAAGACGCGTGCCGCGGGGCGCGAAGGTGCGATCTACCGCGGCGTCAGCGCCGTCATCGAGCGCCTGCGCCCCGAGATCGCGCGCCGCTTCCCGCACGTGATGCGCCGCGTGGCGGGCTATCGGCTCGACGCGCTGGCCGGCGAGCCGCCATGGAGCCTCGTCGACCTGGTGGTCGGCAGCGAGGGCACGCTGTGCAACGTCGTCGAGACCGAGCTCGCGCTCGAGCCGCTGCCCGCGGCGCGTGCGTTGGTGGTGGTCTGCTTCGACACGCTCGAAGCCGCCCTGCGCGCCGCGCCGCAGCTGGTCGACGTGGCGCTGCCGAGCGGCGCCCAACCAACCGCTATCGAGCTGCTCGATCACGTGGTGCTGCAGATGGCGCGCAAGAACCCCGGCGCGGGCTGGCGCTATCGCTGGTACGAGGCGCCGCCGCAGGGCGCGCTGCCGCAGGCGACCCTGCCTGAAGCGATCCTCATCGTCGAGCTTTGCGCCGATGACACACGCACGCTCGACGCCGACGTCGAAGCGCTGCGCGCGCGCAGCGACATCGGCTACGCGCGCGTGCCGGCGCGCGGCGAGGACCAGAACGAGGTCTGGGACGTGCGCCGCTCCGGCCTCGGCTTGCTGGCGGCGATCACGGCGGCACGGCGACCGATCGCGCTCATCGAGGACGCGGCCGTTCCCGTGCAAGCCCTCGCCGAGTACATCGCCGGCGTGCAAGCGCTCTGTCGAGAGCTCGAGGTCGAGATCTCGCTCTACGCGCACGCCTCGGTGGGCCTGCTTCACGTGCGCCCGCTGCTCGACCTGCGTGTCGCGCGCGACGTCGAGTTGGCCAAGCGCATCAGCGAAGGCGCGCTCGAGCTGACCATGCGCCATGGCGGCAGCTTCTCCGGCGAGCACGGAGACGGGCGGCTGCGCAGCCCGACGCTGCAGCGCTTCTACGGCGAGGCGATCTGCGATGGCTTCGCCGAGATCAAGCGGCTCTTCGATCCGCGCGGCCTGCTCAACCCGGGCGTGATCGTCGAGCCCAAGCCGATCGACGCCGATCTGCGCAGCGGCCCAGACTATCACGCGGCCGCGCTGCCGACGCGCTACCACTACCGCGAGGCGGGCGGGCTCGCCACGGCCGTCGAGCTCTGCACCGGCGTCGGCGCCTGCCGCAAGGTCGGACGCGGCAGCATGTGCCCGAGCTTCATGGCCACCCGCGACGAACGCGACACCACGCGCGCGCGCGCCAACGCGCTGCGGCTCGCCATCAGCGGTCAGCTCGGCGAGCCTGCGCTGGTCGGCGACGAGCTCGACCAAGCGTTCGAGCTTTGTCTCGGCTGCAAGGCGTGCAAGGCCGAGTGCCCGAGCAACGTCGACGTGGCGCGCATGAAGTCGGAGCTGCTCGCGGCACGCTACGACGCGCGCGGCGCAGGCGTCGCCGATCGCTTCTACGGCTATTCGGCGTGGGCCGCCGCACTGAGCAGCGGGCCGCAGGCGGCGCTGATCAACGGCGCGATGAAGCTGCAGCCGCTGCGGGCGCTGCTCGAGCGCGTGGTGGGGCTCGACGCGCGGCGCAGCGCGCCGACCTTCGCCGAGGTGCCCCTCGCGGGACGCGTGCGCCAGCGCCGCGCGCCCAGCGGCGCACACGCGCGCCCGACCGTGGCGCTGTTCTGCGACACCTATAGCGAGCATCACGAGCCGCGCATCGGCGAGGCCGCTCTCGATGTGATCGAAGCGCTCGGCCGGCGCGCCGAGCTCGTCGCCGGCAGCTGCTGCGGGCGCCCGCTGATCTCGTGCGGCTTTCTCGACGACGCGCGGCGACTGGGGCGCCGCACGCTCGAGCGCATCGCGCGCCAGCCCGCCGACGTGCCGCTGATCGTGCTCGAGCCCGGCTGCTACAGCGCGCTGGTCGATGACCTGCCCGATCTGGTCGATGACGAGGCGCTGGGGCAGGCGGTGCGCGCGCGCGTGGTCGACTTCGCCAGCTGGCTGGCGCGCGAGGTGTCGGGCAGGTCCGCGCGCCCGAGCGACCGTCGCTTCGTCGTGCACCCGCACTGCCACGAGCGGGCGCTGGCCGGCTCGCGCGCCGGCGCCGAGGCGCTCGCCGCGCTGGGCGCCGAGACCCGCGTGCTCGACGCGGGGTGCTGCGGCATGGCGGGCGCCTTCGGCTATCGGCGCGCGACGTATGACGTCTCGAGGGTGGTGGCCGAAGACCGCCTGC
>JAGQIK010000320.1 GCA_020431405.1 Myxococcales bacterium | reverse complement strand
GTCGGCGACGGCCGCGAGCTGGCGCGCCGCGGTTTTCGCGCCGTGCTCGTCGATCACCGCGGCCACGGTCGCTCGAGCGGGAATTTTCTGAGCTACGGCGCGCGCGAGACGCGCGACATGCGGCAGCTGCTCGACGCCCTCGCGCGGCGCGAGCTTTTGGCGCCGCCGCTCGCCGTGCTCGGCTTTTCGTACGGCGCCGCCGTCGCCGTGCAGCTCGCCGGCCGCGACCGGCGCGTGCGCGCCGCCGTCGCGGTCGCACCCTTTGTCAGCCTGCGCGAGATCGCCGAAGCCTACCTGCGCCGGCTCGCGCCGCTGGTGCACCACCTGGTCGACGCGGGCGACCTCGACCGCGCCATCGCCGCCGCCGGCGTGCGCGGCGGCTTCGCGCCGTGGCGCGCCTCGCCGCTGCGCGCGATCCGTTTCATCAGGGGCGAGCTGTTGCTGATCCACGGGCGCGCCGACGCGCACATCCCCTTCGCGCACAGCCAGCGCTTGCTCGCCGCGGCGCCGAAAGGTCGCGCGCGGCTGCTCGCCATCGACGGCGCCGATCACATCAGCGTGATGGGGCATCCGCGCGCGCGGCGCGAGATGATGGTGTTCCTCGAGCAGAAGCTGCCGTCGCCGCCTGCGACGCGCGCGCCTTAGCTTCGTGGTAGTAGCAGCTGGGAAACGCGTGCGCCTCGCCGTGGTGTGAAAAGGACGTCCAGGTGCAGCCGCCGCGGCAGATCTCGCCGAACTCGCAGCCTCGGCACTTGCCCGAGAGCTTGTCGACGCTGAACTTGCGGTTGTAGGCGAAGGCGTTCGGGTCGTGCCAGATCTCGCGCAGCGAGCGCTCGCGCACGTTGCCCTCGACGAAGTCGCTGCAGCCGTTGAGGCCCGAGGGCAGCGAGAGACAGCCTTTGACGTTGCCGTTGCTCTCCAGGCCCATCACGTCGAGACCGGCGCGACAGCCGACCCAAAACGGGATGCGCGTTCCGGGCGGCGCGCCGCGCACGTTCTCTTCGTGCTCGCCGAAGTAGCCGATGTTGTCGGCGGCGATGACGCGCGGCGCGCGGCCGCGGTCGTTGATCGCTGCGATGCGCGGCACGATGTCGAGGATCGCCGCGGGCTCGAGGATCTGTGCCCGGTCCTCGCGCATGTTGCCCATCGGCACGCCGAGCTGCAGCTGCCAGATCGCCACGCCGTGCTCGGCGAGCACCGCGTGCAGCGCCTCGAGCTCGCACACGTTGCGCCGCGTCAGGTGCGTGACGGCGACGACGGTCATGCCGTGCGCGACGCTGATGTCGATCGCGCGCAGCACCTTCTTGTAGCCGCGCGGCACCTTGCGCACGCAGTCGTGCGAGCGCTCGAGGCCATCGAGGCTGAAGCCGATGTGGTGCAGACCGGCGGCCTTGGCGCGCCGCGCGAGCTTTTCGCTCCAGGTCAGGCCGTTGGAGATCATCGAGCAGCGCACGCCGCGCGCGCGAAAGCGTGCGATCAGCTCGGCCCAGTCGGGGCGCAGCGTAGGCTCGCCGCCGGCGAGCGTGACGTGGCGGCAGCCGAGCGCGCTCAGCTCGTCGACGACGCGAAGCGCCTCGTCGTGCGACAGCTCGTCGTCGCGCGCGCGGCCGGCGCGCGAGCCGCAGTGGCCGCAGCGCAGGTTGCACGCGAGCGTGATCTCCCAGGTGCAGCGCCGCGGCGCGAAGCCGATCTTCTCGAACAGCTCGAGCATCGGGTGCTCCTGCGGGCTAGTTGCTGCTGGTGTCGCTGGGGATGCCGTAGGCGTCGGCGGCGGGCGGCAGATCCGGTCCGGCGTCCTTCATCATGTCGCGCGAGAAGTCGCGCATCAGATCGGGCACGCCATAGGCGTCGGCGGCGCCGGGCAGGTCCTGCGCTTGGATGTCGGGCACGCCGTAGGCGTCGAGGCCCGGCGGCAGATCGGGCTTGGTGTTCTCGTCGTCGCCGCAGCCGCTGGGGCCGGCGGCGAGGCCGAGGCCCGCCAGCAGCCCGAGGCTGACCGCGTAGCCCTTGAGCGCGCGTTTGACGCGCGCCATCGGCCCCGTCAACGCGCGCTGGTCGGCGTCGAGCTTGGCGGCGTTGCGGCGGTCGATGTCGTCACAGAGAGCTCGGATCTTCTCGTGCGCTTGTTTGGCGTCCACCGGATGCCTCCTCGCGATGAGTGAGGGGCAAGCATCGCAAAGGCGCGGCGCGCGGCTGCATGACGGTTGTCAGGCGCTACGGGTAGCAGTCGACGCGGTCGTGAAAGGCGAAGCACAGTGCGCCGCCGCCGTCGCGGAAGAAGGCGCGGCTGTGGGTCAGATCGCCGTAGCGGCCGGGCGGCTGCGCGTGCAGCGCGCCGCTTCGGCGGTCGAGCAGGTAGCGCGCGTTGCGATCGCCGCTGACGAGCAGCGCTCGCGGGCCGACCAGCGCGGGGCACGGATCGCCGGCGCGCGCGAAGCTGAAGCGCAGCGCGAGGCTGCGCGCGTCGAGGGCGTAGAGCTGGCTGCGGTGGTTGCCGCAGACGTAGAGCATCGCGCCGCGCTGCAAAAGCGGCAGGTCGCCGAGCGATCCGGCGAGGCGCGCCGAGGCGCCCGCTTTTCCGCTCGGCAGCGCGAAGGCGCGCACGCTGCCGCGGCCGAGCAGCAGCACGCGCCGCCGGTCGCGCGACAGCGCCAGGCTCTGGCGTGGCGCCACGCGTCTGCGAAAGCGCGGCGCGAGGTCGGTCAGGCGCAGGCCCACCAGGTGGCCCGAGCTGTGGCCGGCCGACTTGAGATAGACCAGCGTGTCGCCGGCGCCCACGCGCGGCCCGCGCCACAGCTCGCCGTCGCTGCGGCCGGTGTCGAGCTCGATCACGCGCCGGCCGTCGCGTAGGTCGTAGCCGACCAGCGTGTAGTACGTGCGCGCCCAGAGCAGGCCGCCAGCGACGCGGCCAGGGGGCGTGTTCTTGCCGCCGGGCAGGTTCGCTTCGAAGCTCAGCGTGCGCGACGCGAGGTGATGCCAACGCAGCGAGCCGTCGCGCGAGGCGAGCGCGAAGCGCGCGCTGCGCCGCGCCTGCGAGACGGCGCCGTAGATCAGGCCGAGCGACGGCGTCGCGGCGACGAGCTCGACGGGAATGGCGGTGGTCGGGAAGCGGCGCACCGGATCGCGGCCGCCGTAGATGCGGCGCAGAAGCGGCGCCAGCGCGACGCGCCAGACGGCGCGCGTGCGGCGCGGATCGATGGCGACGACGACGCCGGCGCGCGTGCCGACGCCGTAGAGCCGCCCGCCGGCGGCGACGAAGCTCGCGCGGTAGCCGAGCCGCGGCAGCGCGCGGCTTCGCGGCGTGGCGGATAGAAGCTGCGCGATGGTGTGCTTGGCGCCAGCCGTCGCCGCGCCTGTGGGCAGCGCGCCGTGGGCGGGCTGCGGCAGCGCCGGGCGCTTGACGCAGCGCAGGCGCGAGAGGTCGACCGGCGTCTTGCCGCGGCGGCGCACCGTCACGCGCAGCGTCGCCGGCATGCAGCCAGGACGCAGCACGTCGAGCGCGAGCTTCGCGCCGGCGACGAGCGGGCTCGGCGCCATGCCGGTGCGCGCGATCAATCGCCCTGCCGAAAAGACGCCCGTGCCTGGCGAGAGCCCGCGCAGCGCGAGCCCGCCGGCGCCGCGGCGGCGATAGACGCGCACGAGGCTCTCGACGCTGCGCCCCACGCGCCGCTGCACGTGCGCGAGCAGCGCGCCCTGGCTGTCGGCGCGCAGCGTCACGACCTGCCACGGATCGTCGAGCGGCAGCGTGCGGCGCAGCGCCAGTGTGCGCGCGTCGCGAAGCTCGATGCCGCGCCGATGGGCCAGCGCCAGCGTGGCGCCGCCATCGACGAGCGCCATGCTGCCGCGATACCAGCTGCGCAGCGCCACGCGGCGGCGCGCGCGGCGGCCGTCGCCGTCGAGCCGCGCCAGCGAGGCGGACAGCACGAAAAGGCGCGCGCCCGCGTGCAGCGGCGGCAGATAGCCGCGCGGCGAACGGCGCGCCAAGGAGACCGCGCGCAGGCGGCGCAGCCCCGGCAGCGCGAAGACGTGAAGGCGGCTCTTGTCGTCGACGGCGAAGAGCTTGCCGGCGGCGATGCTCGCGCCGTAGACGTACTTGGCGCCCGGTGAAAAGCCCGTCTCGCCGCAGCGCTTGCCGCTCGGCGCGTCGAAGCAGCCGATGCGCTGCACGCCGTAGCGGCTCGTCGCCGTCGGCACGCGCAGCCGCACGTAGAGCCGCTCGCCGGCGCGCATCGAGCGCGCCGAGATCGGGCCGAGGCGCGTGCTCGACAGCAAGCGCGGCGCATTGCCGTCGAGCGCGAGGTGCGCGACGCCGGCGCCGCGTCCGATGCCTTGCGCCCAGAGCAGCACCGCGCGCCGGCCGTCGCGCGAGAGCGCCAGCAGGCGCGGCCGCCCGCCGCTGTCCTCGACGATCACGCGCCGCACCACGCGACGCGCGCCCGCATCGACGAAGCGCACGAGCAGCGCGCGCCGAAAGCCATACGCCTGTACGACGTGATGGCCAGCGGGCGAAAGCCACGCGCCGAGGCTCTTCCAGCGGCGAAAGCGCGTCGTACGCTGCTCGGCGCGCGCGTCGCCGAGATCGAGCAGCGTCTGGCCCGAGCGCGTCGAGACGCAGCGCAGCCGCACGGCGCGCGCGCTCGCCGCGCAGAGCATGCCGCGCACCTGCAGCAGGTCCTTGGCGCCGGCGTCGCCGATGTCGATGCTGCGCGTCAGCGTCAACCGATCGCGCGCCGCGGCGGGGGCCGCGAGCGCCGCTAGCACGACCAACACGAAGCTCGACGTGGACGCGATCGTCGACGTGCGGCGGGACATCGAGGTGGGTCTGCGCGCGCGCCCTCGTCAGGCGTCGCGCGTCAGGCGTCGAGCGTCTCGTCGAACTGCGTCGCGGTGCCCTGGCGCATGAAGCGGAAGAAGTAGGCCAGCGCGTGGCGCCACGCCGAGCGGTGGTCTTTGCTGAAGGCGTTGCCGACCGTGGTCTCCAGCGCGTCGATCAGACAGTCGGCGAAGGTGTTGAAGTAGCTCGCGTCGACGCCGAAGGCCGAGTGCATCGTGCCCAGCCCACGCAGGTAGGGCGGCAGAAACTCCTTCTGGTCGATGTGGTCGACGAGCAACGTTAGCGCGCGCGCGAACATCTTCTGCTGCTCTTTCATGTGGCTGCGCTTGAAGAGATCAGCAAAACGCGGATCGCGGTCGAACAGCGACGCGTAGAAGGCGTCGGCGAAGCGGTCAAAGTCATCAATACGGGCATAACTTTCCCGCACCAGTCGAATGTGCTCGAGCGACAGACGCATAGGCGAGAGGATGGCCTGACGGACGTCATCCGTCCAGATAAGTGCGAAGTTACTCGCAGTACGAATTTTTCTGATATCGCGGCGGGGGTTGGACGCGCCCGTTAGTCGGCCAGACGGGCGGCGTGGTGACGCAGGTGGTCTTCGACGAAGCTGGCGATGAAGTAGTAGCTGTGGTCGTAACCCGGCTGCATTCGCAGTGTGAAGGCCTGACCGGCGGCCTCGGCGGCCGCGGCGAAGCGCTCGGGCAGCAGCTGCTCGGCGAGAAACTGGTCGTCAACGCCCTGGTCGATGAGGATCGACTCGGGATGGCCGGTCGAGCGCACCAGCTCGCTCGCGTCGTAGGCTTTCCAGGCCTCGCGGTCGTCGCCGAGGTAGCCCGAAAACGCTTTGGCGCCCCACGGGCACTGCGACGGCGCACAGATTGGCGCGAATGCCGAGATTGCGCGATAGCGCTCGGGGTTGCGCAGCCCGATGACCAGCGCGCCATGGCCGCCCATGGAGTGGCCCATCACGCTTTGCCGCTCGGGACCGGCCGTGCGCAGCTCGGCGTGCACCAGCTGCGGCAGCTCCTCGGTGATGTAGCTGTACATGCGGTAGTGATCGCGAAAGCCGTCGGTGGTGGCGTCGACGTAGAAGCCGGCGCCCGTGCCGAAGTCCCAGTCGTCGTCCTCGCCCGGTGCGCCGGCGCCGCGCGGCGACGTGTCGGGCGCGACGACATACAGCCCTAGCTCGGCGGCGACGCGTTGCGCGCCGGCCTTGGTGATGAAGTTCTGCTCGGTGCAGGTCAGCCCCGACAAGAAGTACACCACCGGCAGCGGTCGCTCGCCGGCCCCCGGCGGCTCGAAGATCGCCACCGACATCGGCGTCTTGGTCTCGCGCGAGTCGTGCTTGACCACCCGCTGCACACCGCCGAAGCAGCGGATGGCGCTGACCTGCTCGAAGCCCATCAGAACGTCACCACCGAGCGGATCGACTTGCCCTCGTGCATCAGGTCGAAGGCCTCGTTGATGCGCTCGAGCGGCATGCTGTGGGTGACGAGCTTGTCCATCTTGATGCGCCCGTCCATGTACCAGTCGACGTACTTTGGCACCTCGGTGCGCCCCTTGACGCCGCCGAACGCCGAGCCGCGCCACACGCGTCCGGTGACCAGCTGGAACGGCCGCGTCGAGATCTCCTGGCCCGAGCCGGCCACGCCGATGATGACGCTCTCGCCCCAGCCCTTGTGACAGCACTCGAGCGCCTGGCGCATGACCTCGACGTTGCCGATGCACTCGAACGAGTAGTCGGCGCCGCCGTCGGTGAGCTGCACGATGTGATCGACGACGTCGTCGACCTCGTTGGGGTTGACGAAGTCGGTCATGCCGAACGACTCGGCGATGGCGATCTTAGCCGGGTTGGTGTCGACGCCGACGATCATGTTCGCGCCGACCATCCTGGCGCCCTGGATCACGCTCAGCCCGACGCCGCCGAGGCCGAAAACGACCACGTTGGCGCCCGCCTCGACCTTGGCCGTGTTGAGCACCGCGCCGAGGCCGGTGGTGACGCCGCAGCCGAGCAGGCAGACCTTCTCCAGCGGCGCGTCTTCGCGGATCTTGGCGACGGCGATTTCGGGCAGCACGGTGTGCGTGGCGAACGTCGAGGTGCCCATGAAGTGGAAGATCTGGCCGTTCTTGCCGGACAGGCGCGTGGTGCCGTCGGGCATCAGGCCCTTGCCCTGCGTGGCGCGGATCGACTGGCAGAGGTTGGTCTTGCCCGAGAGGCAGAACTTGCAGCTGCGACACTCCGGCGTGTAGAGCGGGATGACGTGGTCACCCTTCTTGAGCGATTTGACGTCGGGTCCGACGTCGACGATCACGCCGGCGCCCTCGTGGCCGAGCACCGAGGGAAAGATCCCTTCCGGATCCGCGCCGGAGAGCGTGTAGGCGTCGGTGTGACAGACGCCGGTGGCTTTGAGCTCGATCAACACTTCGCCGGCCTTGGGGCCAGCGAGCTCGATCTCTTCGATTTCGAGTGGCTTATTCGCCTCGTAGGCGACGGCGGCCTTGATCTTCACGTATCCTCCCCCTTCGCGAGTGAAGTGGCTATCGGGCGCTGAGTGTAGGCACTTTGTGGGCAGGACGATAGCACCCGACGGGTGCCCTGCTACCATCAAGGTCTCCACCCGCGGTCGCCGCCGCTCGCGTTCCATATCGTGACGACGGAGGCCCTTTTGTGAAAACGCTTAGCGCTTCGATCACCGTGCTGCTCTTGCTCGTCGCAGCGGGATGCTCCGACGATGCCCCCGCGGCCGACAGCGGCCCCGCGCGCGAGGCCGGCGCCGAAGCCGCGCCGCCCAGCGACGGCGGGTCCGACGGCGACGTGTGGACGGGCGGCGACGCTGGACCCGCGCCCGATCCCAACATGCTGCCGGGCTGCGCAGCGGCCTGCGGCGCCGATCAGGTCTGCAAGGCGGGCGCCTGCGTCGACCTGCCGACGACGGCGTGCGGCAGCGACAAATGGGGCGGCGCCCTCGGCGGCAACGTGCTCTACGTCGACGCCGCCTACGCGCAGAGCGACAGCAACGGCAGCGAGCAGAAGCCTTACCAGAGCATCGCCGACGCGCTGTCCAAGCTGCCGGGTGATGACTACACCATCGTCGTCACCGACGGCACCTACGACGCGGGCGGGCCGCTGCTCATCACGCGCCCCGTGATCCTGCGCTGCCGCTGCCCGGACAAGGTGCGCATCGCCTCGCCCGTGGTCGTCACGCGCACGGCCTCGTCGCCGGCGGCGCCGGTGCAGGTGCAGATCGTCGGCTGCACCATCGCGCCGGGCGCGTCGGCGCCGAGCGCGGCGCCCAGCTGCGGCGGCACCAACAACGACGAGCCGCGCGGCGTGACCGTGACGCAGCCGCAGAGCGGCCAGCCCGTGCAGCTGAGCCTGCGCGACGAGACGCGCGTGTTCGGCTGGTGTACGGGCGTGGCGATGATCGGCGCGGACGCCGCCGACGCGCTCTGTCTGTCGGGCGCGCGCGTGACGCACAACGTGCGCGGCGTCGACGCGAGCAAGGCCGCCGCGTCGCTGTCGGCGGCGCTGCCGGGCTGCACCTTCAAGCACGGCGTCAGCATCGAGGACAGCCGCATCGCCAACAACACCGACTACGGCGTCTTCACGCGCCAGGGCGCGACGACGCTGGGCTGCAAGTCGTCGCTGATCGAGCGCAACGGCACGCTCGCGCAGAACGTCAAGGCCGGCCTCGGCTACGGCCTCTACCACGGCGGCGTGACGGCGGCGGAGATCGACAGCTGCCGCGTGCGCAGCAACGAAAACCGAGGCGCGGTGTTCAGCAACGCGCACACCACCTCGCAGGTGACGGGCGCGATCACGATCACCAGCAGCGTCTTCGACGACAACGGCGGCGCCGGCCTGGTGCTCTCCGATCTGTCGCTCTCGGGCGGCGTGAAGCTCGACAACAGCCGCGCCTACGGCACGCGCGCGCTCGGCGGCGCCGACGACGCCGACGGCGTGCAGGTCGCGGTGGGCGGCGGCGCCACGCACAGCATCGACATCACCGGCTCGCGCATCGACAGCAACGCGCGCACCGGCGTGCTGATGGACGGCCCGCTCTCGGGCTCGGTGGCCTCGAGCGTCATCGCCCGCAACGCGACCTACGGTTGTCTGTTTCAGAAGACTGGTCGTAACGTAGCGTTGTCGAACAACAGCTACGCGCAGAACCCCTCCGGAAATTGGTCCTTTGAAGACGGAAACCCGCTGCAGAAGATCGCGACGCTGCCGATTCCGCTGCCCTAGACAAACGCATCACACGTGAGCTTTTCGGTCGGACAAAAGCTCGGACGCTTCGAGCTGCTCGAGGCGGTCGGGCGCGGCGGCATGGCCGAGATCTGGCGCGCTCGCGACACCGAGCGCGGCGACGTGGTCGCCGTCAAGCGGCTGCTCGGCGAGTCGCAGACGCCGGCTGACCGCGCGCGCCTCGAGCGCGAGGCCCACGCGCTGCAGAAGATCGATCACCCCAACGTGGTCGGCTGCCGTCACCTCGGCTTCGACGGCAAGGTGCCCTACCTGGTGCTCGAGTGGCTCGAGGGCGAAGATCTCGCCGGGCTGCTCAAGCGCGAGCAAGTCGCGCTCGACGTGGCCATCGACATCGTCGACCAGGCCCTCGCCGGGCTCGGCGCCTGCCACCAGCAGAGCGTCGTTCACCGCGACATCAAGCCGGCCAACCTGTTTCTGACGCGAGACGCTGACGGCGAGCTGCGCGTCAAGCTGGTGGACTTTGGTCTAGCGCTGCTCACCGACGCCACGCGCATGACGGCAGCTGGCACGGTGATGGGCACGCTCTACTACATGCCGCCCGAGCAAGCCTACGGCCAGACGGCCATCGGCGCTTCGGCCGACATCTACGCCATGGGCGTGATCCTCTACCAGCTCGCGAGCGGCTCGCTGCCGTTCGTGGCGGCGCAGCCGGCGGCGCTGCTGCTCAAGATCGTCACCGAGACGCCGCCGAGCGTGCGCGAGCTGCGCAGCGAGCTGCCGATCGAGCTCGAGCAGGTGGTCTCGCGGGCGATGGCGCGCGAGAGCGGCGCGCGCTGGGCCGACTCCTCCGCCATTCGCGCCGCGCTGGCGCCGCTGCGCGCGCTGGCCACGCGCGTCGGCCCGCCGAGCATTCCGCGTGCAGACGACGACGTCACCGAGCCGATCGCACGTCCCTCGCTGGCCACGGCGCAAACGGCTGCGCAGCGCTCGCTGATCCGGCCGCGCAGCGAAGTGCGCGTGGTGTGGCTGGTCTGCGTCGAGCCGATGGTCGAGCGCGACCAGCGCGTGCTGCGCGCCGCGCGTGCGGCGGTCGAGCTTCACGGCGGCACCTACGAACGGCTGATGAACGCGGTGATCGGCATCTTCGGCATCGAGCGCACCGAGGGCGACGAGGCGCAGCGCGCCGTGCGGGCCGGTCTGGCGCTGCTCGAGCGCGTCGGCGACGCGGCGCGGGTGCTGACCTCGCTGACGCGCATCGACGTGGGCGTCGGCCTGCGCTGGCGCGCCGAGGATCTCGACCGCATCATCGCGCGGCTCTCCGAGGTGCCGCCGGGCACGCTCGCCGCGTGCGAGCACACGCGCGAGACGCTCGGGCCGCAGCTCGAGGCGGCGCCGCTCGAGGCGCCTTCGCTCGCCGCGTACTCGCGGGTCGAGTCGTTTTCAGGCGAGTCGGGGCGCCGCCGCGTGCTCGGCGTGGAGACCGAGCTCTACGGCCGCAAGCGCGAGCTGGCGGCGCTGTGGGCGAGCGTCGAGCAGGCGCTCGACGACGAGCAGGCCGAGGCGCTGCTGCTCGTCGGCGCGCAGGGCATCGGCAAGTCGCGACTGCTCGACGAGGTGCGCGCGGAGATGATCGAGCGCTGCGCGCTGCTGCTCGAGGCGCGCTGTGACTCGGCGCGTGCCGAGCGGCCCTACGGTCTGCTCGCCGAGGCGCTGATCCGCGCCGCCGACATCCACGTCGGTCAGCCCGACGAGGCCAAGCGCGCGGCGCTGTCGCGGCTGGTGCAAAGCCACGTGCCGGCCGAGCCCGACGAGAGCGCGCGCACGCAGATCGTCGAGTTTCTCGCCGAGGCCACCGAGCTGTGCGCCGTCGACAGCCCGGCGCTGCACGCGGCGCGCGCCGAACCGCAGCTCCTGCGCGAGCGCGTAGGGGCTGCCTTCGAGACGCTGCTCGCGTGTGCCGCCGAGCGCGGGCCGGTGGTGTTGATGCTCGACGATCTGCAGTGGAGCGACGTGGCGACGCTCGAGCTTTGCCGGCGCGTGCTCGGCGCGCTCGACGACGCGCCGTTTCTTTTGCTCGGCACGTCGCGGCCCGAGGGCGTGCAGCGCGTGCGCGAGGCGTTCGAGGGCAGAGAGCTCGCCGAGCTCGAGCTCAAGGCGCTCTCGCGACGGCAGCTTTCGCGGCTGGTGCGCTCGGTGCTTGGCGAGCAGCTGCCGGCCGAGGTCGAGCAGCTGATCGTCGAGCGCTGCGCGGGAAACCCATACTTCGCCGAAGAGCTGATGTCGTGGCTCGCCACGCGCAAGCACATCGTGCGCGAGTCGGACGGCACGTGGCGCGCGCGGGCGAGCGTCTCGCAGATGGATCTTCCGGCGTCGGTGCAGACGGCGGTGCAGGGGCGGCTCGACGCGCTCAGCGGCGAGCTCAAAGATCTGTTCAAGTCGGCGTCGGTGTACGGCGAGACGTTGTGGGAGGCGGGCTGTCGCGCGCTCGGCTTCGTCGAGCCGGGCGCAGCGCTGCGCGATCTGGAGAGCGCCGAGCTGCTCGAGCGGCAGCCGACGTCGCGCTTCGAGGGCACCGGCCAGTGGCGCTTTCGGCAGGCGATGCTGCAGGAGGTGGCCTACCAGATGCTGCCCGACGCGCTGCGCGGCGAGCTTCATCGCAAGGCGGCGCTGTGGCTCGAGATGGTGGGCGAGGCCGACCAGACGCTGCTCGCCTGGCACTACGAGCGCGGCGGCGAGCGCAGCCGCGCGGCGGCGTGTCACGCGCGCGCCGCCGAGCACGCCTATCGTACGGGCCAGCTCGATCTGGCCAAGCGCTCCTATCAGCGATCACTCGACGGGGCTGACGGGCGCGTGCGCGTCGATCGGCTGCTCGGCCTGGCGTCGACGCTCTATCGCGCCAGCGAGCTTCACGACGCCGAGGCCGCGCTCGAGACGCTCGGCACGCTCGAGCTGTTGCCGGCGCAGGCCGCCGAGCGCTTCTGGATCGGGGCGCGCATCGACTGCGCCAAGGGGCGTTTCGTGGCGGCCAACGCGCAGCTCGAGCAGGCCGAGCGCGCGCTCGGCGTGGTGCCTTCGGCGGCGCTCGTGGCGGCGGCGACCGCCGTGCAGGCGCAATCGGCGGCGCTGTCACGCGACACGACGCAAGAGGACGCCGTCGAGCGGGTCGACGACGCGCAGATCGTGCAGGTCAGCACCGACTCGCTGGCCGGCGCGGCGGCCGAAGAGACCGAGCTTCTCGTCTCGCCTGCCTTCGTCAACCGCGACCGCCCGCCCTCGACGCCGCAGGCACGCGCCTTCGTCGCCGCCGAGACCGAGATGGCCACCGCGCCGCGCGGGGTCAAGGCGGTCAACAGCGACGAGCGCACGGCGCCGATCGTGGCCGCGGTGACCGAAGTTGCCGGCGAAGACCTCTCGCCGGCCGGCATGGAGGTGAGTGACGAGCCGTCGGTGGAAAACGAGCCGGCGGCGACGCTGCTCGACGACGACGACATCTCGGACGACACCGAGCTGATGGGCATGCCGGTGCTGCCGCGGCCGATCAGCGATGACGTGACGCAGCCGCCGCTCGTGCCCACCGGCACCGGCCCCTACCCGCAGCCCGTGCGCACCATCGGCGAGGACGCGACGATGATGGCCGACTCGTCGTCGCGCGGTGACGGCGCCGCCGCCGCCGAAGCCGATCCCGCGATCGAGGCGCTGCGCTTCAACATCGCGCACCAGCGCTTCTGGGTCGCCTGGGGTCTCGGCCGCTATGACGAGGCGCGCCTGCGCGCCGAAGCGCTCGTCGAGCAGGCCGCCGCGCCCGAGCAACAGGCCGCCAGCGCGCTGGCGGGCGCCTACGTGCACGTCGTAGCGGGCGATCTCTCGCAGGCGCTGACCCTCGCCGACGAGGCGATCCAAAAGGCGCGCGAGGTCTCTCACCCCTATCGCGAGATCGACGCGCTGATGCTGCTCGGCGCCGTCGAAGAGCTCGTCGGGCGCACCGTGCGCGCGGAAAAGACGCTCGCTCTCGCCAGCCAGCGCGCCGCGCAGCTCGGCACCGGCCACGGCCCGGCGATCGATGTCTGCCGCGGGCGCGTGGCGCTCTCGCGCGGCGACGCCGACGCGGCG
>JAGQIK010000319.1 GCA_020431405.1 Myxococcales bacterium | reverse complement strand
TTGCGGTGCGGGCGGTGACGGCGCGTCCGGCGCGCAGCCGGCCGGCCAAGGCGCCGACGCAGCCACGACCAACACGGCGGGCGGCGGCGGCGGCGGTCTCGGCCGCGTGCGCGTCAACTGGTTCAACCAGCCGGGCGGCTTTCCGATCGCGATCAGCGCGCAGTCGAGCACTGGCGCGGTGACGGTCAACTGATGATGCGCGAGGCGCTGCTCGCGTCGCTGCTCGTCGCTTCGCTCGCTGGCGCGACGGGCTGCAGCAAAGACGTGCCCACCAGCGTGCTGCTGACCATCGAAGCCGAGCAGGGCGTGGGCGAGCTCGACGCGATCTCGCTCGACATCTTCGACGCGCAGGGCATCGCCGTGAGCGGTCGGCGCCTGCACGCCGGCGGCAGCACCCCGCTGAGCTTGCCGGCCACGCTGGTGCTCTTTCCGCCGGAGGTCGGGCCGATCCGCGTGCGCGCCATCGGCACGTTCGGCGCCGTCGCGCGCGCAGAGGGCGCCGTGCAGATCGCGCCGCGTGCCGGCGAGCAGATCGAAGCGACGCTGCGCCTCGCCATCGGACGTCTGCCCGATCGCGACGGCGATGGTGTGCCCGACGCGGTGGACAACTGCCCCGACACGCCCAACCCGGCGCAGCGCCCCTGCACTAGCGATGACGGCGGAAGCGACGCCGACGCCGACGGCGACGCTGGCACGGCGGACACCACGCGCGACGTTGCCAGCGATCTCGACGCGACGAGCGACGGCGACGCGACCCGTGACGGTCCCGACGCCACCGTCGACAGCGGCGTCGACAGCAACGACGCGACGGTCGACACCCTCTCGCCCGACAGCACGCGCGACAGCAGCATCGACGGGCCGCCCTGCAGCTGCCCGCTCGGCTGCAAGCCACAGTCGTCGGTGTGCCGGCGGCTGGTGCCGTCGGGCGGCTTCTCGACGACGACCTACCTCAATCTCTCGACGGTGACGAGCAACACGACGATCAACACCACCACCTGCGTCGGCTTCGGGCTGTCGGGCACCGTGCAGATGGTGGGCGGCGTGACCGCCTGCGTGCTGGCGCTGCGGCAGCTGACGATCAGCAGCGGCGCGACGGTGAGCGTCAGCGGCGACAACCCGCTGGTGCTGCTCGTCGACGGCGACGTCGCGATCAACGGCGGCCTCGACGTGGGCGCCAAGGCCAACCAGCCGGGCCCCGGCGGCTATCTGGGCGGCGACACCAGCATCAACGGGCCCGGTGTGCCCGGCATGGGTCCAGGCGGCGGGCAGGTCTGCCAGTGCGGCTCGATCACCAACGACGACTGCGGTGGCGGCGGCGCGGGCTATGGCAACGCGGGCGCGGCCGGCGGTGACGAAGGCAACGGATGCGGCACCAGCTCCACCGGCGGCAGCAGCTACGGCAGCCCCACGTTGGTGCCGTTGCAGGGCGGCAGCGGTGGCGGCGGCAACGGCCAGATCTCGGGGCCAGGGGTCCAGGGCGGCGGCGGCGGCGGCGCGCTGCAGATCAGCGCCCAAGGCACGATCACGATCAACGGTTTTATCAACGCCGCCGGCGGCGGCGGCGAGGGCGGCCCTTCCTTCGGTGGGCCGCCGGGCGGCGGCGGTGGCTCGGGCGGCGCCGTGCTGCTCGAGGGCGAGCGCATCCTCGGCACGGGCATCATCGCGGCCAACGGCGGCGGCGGCGGCGCTGGCGACGATCTCGCCTGCGGATTCGCCGGCGACGGTCAGGACGGTGCGCTGCTCTCGGCGGCGCGCGGCGGCACGGTGGCCGGTCCGTGCGGCGACGGTGGCGACGGCGCGACCGCGGCCAGCCCCGCGCAGCCGGGCGGCTCGTCGGGGCCCGATCTGTCGGGCGGCGGCGGCGGCGGCGGCATCGGGCGCCTGCGCTTCAACATGTACAGCGGCTCGTTGCCAGGCGCGTTGACGCTGAGCGGCGTCTCGAGCACGGGCAGTGCCGCGGTCAACTGATCTGTTTGGCCGCGGAGAAGGCTTCCGCGGCGCATCGCTGCGCTCGCGGATGACGCGCGTCGCGCCGGCGCCCGTGCTGCTGCTGCTGTTCGCCGTGGCCGCTGGGTCAGGCTGCGGTGGCGACGTGCCGACGAGCATCTTGCTGACGATCAGCGCCGAGTCAGGCGTCGGCGAGATCGACGGCATCGCGCTCGACATCTTCGACGACGCCGGCATCGCCGTCTCGGCGCATCGCGTCGCCGCTGACGCGGGCGCGTCGATCTCGCTGCCCGCCACGATCGTGCTCTATCCGCCGCGCCCGGGCATGCTGCGGCTGCGCGCGCTGGGCAGCCAGCAGGGCACGCCGCGCGGCGAAGGCGTGCTGCAGATCGTCGCGCGCGCCGGCGAGCAGGTCGAAGCGACGCTCGCGTTGCAGATCGGACGGCTCGCCGACCGCGACGGCGACGGCGTACCCGACGCGGTGGACAACTGCCCCGACGTGCCCAACCCGCGCCAGCGGCCGTGCGCCGGCGAGGCCGGATCCGAAGGCGGCGCCGACGCCGACGCCGCCGCGGACGGACCGCGCGACAGCGGCGACGCCGGCGACGCGACGGCCGACGGTGTCGCGCCCGACACGACGGGTGACGCCACCACCGACCTGCCGCCCTGCGCCTGTCCACTCGGCTGCAAGCCGGCGTCGGCGAGCTGCCGGCGGCTGGTCCCCTCGGGCGGCTTCACCGCGGGCAGCTACCGCACGCTCGGACCGATCAACAGCAGCGCCACCATCGACACCGACGCCTGCAGCGGCCTCGGCATCAGCGGCGCGGTGCAAAGCCGCGGCGGCGCGACGGTCTGCGTGCTGTCGGTGACGCGCCTGCAGATCAACAACAACGTCGTCGTGTCGGTGCACGGCTCGCGCGCGCTGGTGCTGCTCGTCGACGGCGACGTCGATATCCGCGGCGTGCTCGATCTCGGCGGCAAGGGCGCCACGCCAGGCCCCGGCGGTTTTGCCGGCGGCGTGACGCCCACCGGCGGCCCTGCGATGGCCGGCGCGGGGCCGGGCGGCGGCGGCGTGTGCAGCTGTCCGGCGGGCGGCATCGGCGGCGACGACTGCGGTGGCGCAGGCGGCAGCTTCGGC
>JAGQIK010000318.1 GCA_020431405.1 Myxococcales bacterium | reverse complement strand
GCGCGCGGCGGGGCCGGTGGTGGTCGTCGACTGCGGCGCCATCGCCCCCGGCGTGATCGAACGCGAGCTGTTCGGTCACGTGCGCGGCGCCTACACCGGCGCGGTGGCCGACGCGCCCGGCGCGTTCGAGCAAGCCGACGGCGGCACGCTCTTTCTCGACGAGATCGGCGAGCTGCCGCTCGAGCTGCAGCCCAAGCTGCTGCGCGCCGTCGAAAACCGCCGCGTGCGGCGCGTGGGCGATCACGGCGAGCGCGCCGTCGACATTCGCATCATCGCCGCCACCAACCGCCCGCTCGAGCAGGAGGTCAACCGCGGCACGTTTCGCGCCGACCTCTACTACCGCCTCTCGGTGGTGCAGGTTCACATTCCGCCGCTGCGCGAGCGCCTCGCCGACATCGCGCGGCTGGCGCGCGTGATCAGCGTCGAGCTCGGCCTCGACCCCGGTGTGCTCAGCGAAGACCTGATCGAGCAGCTGCGCAGGCACCGCTGGCCAGGCAACGTGCGCGAGCTGCGCAACGCCGTGCGTCGCCTCGCCTTCGGCGATCAGACGCTGCAGGTGCCCACCGGCGGCGCGCTCGCGCCGGCCGCGGCTTCGAGCAGCAGCGTCGACCTCTCGCTGCCGCTCAGCGAGGCCAAGCAGCTCGCCAACGACCGCTTCGAGCACGACTACCTGAGCGCGTTGATGCAGCGCGCCGAGGGCAAGATCGCGCACGCGGCGCGCCTCGCGCAGACCGACCGCGCCTACCTCTCGCGTCTGCTCAAGAAGCACAAGCTCAAGTCGGGCTGAGGCAGAGGGCGACAGCATGCAAGGTGAGGCGATCACCATCGCGGCCGCCGATGGCCACACGCTCGGCGCGCGCCGCTTTCAACCGCCGTCCGGCGAGACGCTGGCGACGATCGTCATCGCGCCCGCGTCGGCCACGCCGCAGCGCTTCTACCGCCACTTCGCCGCGCATCTCGCCACGTGCGGATTCGACACGCTGACCTTCGACTACCGCGGCATCGGCGAGTCACGCCCGCGTAGCCTGCGCGGCTACCACGCGACCATGCGACAGTGGGGCGAGCACGACCTCGACGGCGTGCTCGCGTTCGTCGAGGCCGAGCTGCGGCCACGGCGGCAGTTTCTTGTCGGGCACAGCGCCGGCGGCCAGCTCGTGGGGCTCGCCCCGAGGGCCGCCGCGCTCGACGGCATCTACCTCGCCGCCTCGTCGAGCGGCTACTACGGCTTGTGGCCGGGCTGGCAACGGCTCGCGCTGCACGCCGCATTTCTGGCGATCCCGCCGCTGGCGCGCGTCTTTGGCTATCTGCCCTACGGGGCGCTCGGCGGCACCGACCTGCCGCGCGACGTCGCCATCGAGTGGTCGAGCTGGGGGCGACACCCCGACTACATCCGCAGCGCTGGCGCCAGCTTCGAGCACGTGCGCGCGCCCGTTCGGGCGCTGAGCTTCAGCGATGACCTCTTCGCCGCGCGCGCCGCTGTCGCGGAGCTCGTCGGCTGGTACGAGCGCTCGGAGCGCGAGCACATCCACCACAGCCCACGCGAGGTCGGCATGCGCGCTATCGGGCACTTCGGCTTCTTCAGGCCGGAGGCCAAAGAGGCGCTGTGGCCCGACGCCGTGCAGTGGCTCGCGCGTCTGTGCTAAAGCCTTCGGGCGAGAACGAGCATGTCAGACGCGACGCCCACGCGCATACCCGTGTACGCCTTCTATCCGATGCGAGGCGTCAACGCGACGATGGTCCAACCTTTGGCCCTCGGGATCATCCTCGAGCACGCGCGCGCCGAGCCCGCGCTCGCCGATCGCTACGACTTCTCGCTCGGCGTCTATTACTCGGCGAGCGCCCTCACGCGCGCGATCCGCAAACACGGGCCCGGGCCGGTTCTTTTTTCGAACTACTTGTGGACCGAGCAGGGGAACCTGCGCGTCTCGGAGCGCGTCAAGCAGATCGAGCCCGGCTGCGTGACGATCTTCGGCGGCCCTTCGACGCCCAAGTACCCGGGCAAAGACGAGGCGTATCTCGCGCGGCACGAGCACATCGATATCGCGGTGCGCGGCGAGGGCGAGACCGGGCTGCGCGAGACGCTGCGGCACCTCCTGCCGTTCGTCGAGGACGAGCACGCCGACGGCTTCGAGGCGCTGCGAGACGTCGCGGGCATCACGTTTGTCTCGCGTGACGGCAGCCGGCGCGCGCTGCGCTCGCCGTCGGAGCGCGCGCTGATCGCAGATCTCGACGCGCTGCCGTCTCCCTACCTGACGGGCTTTTTTGATCGCCACGGCTGGGCGTTCGACGCCGCCGGCTGGAAGGCGCGCGGACCGAGCGCGATCCGCTCGCTGGTGCTCGAGACCAACCGTGGCTGTCCCTATGGCTGCACCTTCTGCGACTGGGGGTCGTTGATCCTGCAGAAGATCCGCCGCTTCTCGATGCAGCGTATCGCTGACGAGATCGCCTGGATGGCCAGCCGGCGCGTGGAGGGACTGTGGGTCGCCGACGCCAACTTCGGCATCTTGCCGCGCGACGTCGAGATCGCGCGCCTGATCGCCGATGCCAGGCGCGATCACGGATACCCCAAGCAGGTCATCACCAACTACGCCAAGAACGGCGCCGAGCGGCTGCCCGAGATCTTTCGCATCTGGATGGACGCGGGCGTCGCCTTCTCGCCGGTGATCTCGATCCAGACCACCGACGAGCAGACGCTCGCCGTGATCCACCGCGCCAACATCAAGACCTCGAAGTACATGGAGCTGTCGCGCGCCTATCGCGAGCTCGACCTCTCGGTGGAGGTGCAGCTGATGCTCGGCTTGCCGGGCGCCACCATCGAGAGCTGGAAGTCGGACCTGCAGTTTTTCTTCGACCGCTTCCAGCAGCCGCAGATCTTCGTCACCGTCGTGCTGCCCAACAGCCCGATGGCAAGCCCCGAGTACGTCGCCGAGCACCGCATCGAGGTCGACGAGCGCGGCAACCTCGTCGCGTGCAGCAGCTTCTCGCGCGACGACTATCGCAGGCTGTGTCAGCTCACGGCGGCCTTCAAGGTCTGTACGTCGCTCGGCCTGCTGCGCTGGTTCTTGCTGCACCTGCAGTGGGAGCACGGCGTGCGCGCGCTCGACTTCATCGATGCGCTCGTCGCGGCGGTCAACGCGCCGGGCGACGATCACCCCGAGCTGCGCGCGGTCTTCGCCGATCTCAGCTACCACAATGACGAGCTGCAGACCGTCGAGCGCGTGGTGGACTACGTCAACAGCGACGGCTGGCCTGCGTTCTATGGCGACGTGCGCGCGTTCACCGAGCGTCGTATGAAGCTTCCGTGGACGTCGGCGATGCAAGCGCTCGTCGAGCTGCATGCGGCGCTCTTGCCGTCCAAGGCCAAAGTCGACAGCGCACGCACGCGCCTCGACCACGACGCGCTGGCGTACTTTTGCGACGCCTTCGATCAACGAGAGCCCGAGAGGAGCGCCCCGCGGCGCCCGCTAGCTGACTACGCGCCGACGGACATCGAGATCGCCGCGAGCACGCTCTGCGCGGCCGACCTGACGACCCTGCGCTTCGCGGCGTCGATCTACCTCACGCCGCTGATGAAGTTCGAGCTCGACTCGCCGCTCGATAGCTTGCTTGGAACGATCACCAGCTCGGCCGGCGACATCGGCGAGATCCTCGC
>JAGQIK010000317.1 GCA_020431405.1 Myxococcales bacterium | reverse complement strand
CATCGCCAGGTAGAAGGCGATGTTGAGCGCCACCAGCGCGCTGGTGTAGGTGTAGGTTCCCTCGGGCACCACCAGGCGCAGCGCGCGCTTGATGCGCGACGCCAGCGGCCCCGACAGCCGCGCGTCGCAGTGCGGGCAGCGCCGCTCGTCGCCCGCCACGAGCTCGCCGCAGCTGCTGCACGTCTTGTGCTTGTAGGCGTAGGCGCGCTGCTTGTTTTCGCGCGCGTTTTCAGCGCGCCGCGCGCGCTCTTGGCGCTGCATGAGCTTCCAGCGCAGACGCGTGGTGTTAAAACCCAGCGCGCCGAGCACCTTCTCCCAGAGCGGCTTTTCGTCAGCGCCCACGCCTAGTGACTCTCCTCGTCTGCTGACACCGTGGCTTCAGCAGGTGGCGGCCGCCGCCATTGTGCACCCGCGACCTCGTGGTAAGTATGCGCCATGCCCTTCCGTCTGGTCAGCGAGCATCAACCCACCGGAGATCAGCCCAAAGCCATCGACGAGCTGGTCGCTGGCCTCGCACGCGGCGATCAGCACCAGGTGCTGCTCGGCATCACCGGCAGCGGCAAGACCTTCACCACCGCCTGCGTCATCGAGCGCGTGCAGCGCCCGACGCTCATCATCGCGCACAACAAGACCCTCGCGGCTCAGCTCTACGGCGAGTTCAAGGAGCTCTTCCCCCAAAGCGCCGTGCACTACTTCGTCAGCTACTACGACTACTACCAGCCCGAAGCCTACGTGCCTTCCTCGGATACGTACATCGAGAAGGACGCCATCGTTAACGACGACATCGACCGGCTGCGCCACGCCGCGACCTACTCGCTGCTGACACGCGAGGACGTGATCATCATCGCCTCGGTCTCGTGCATCTTCGGCATCGGCAGCCAGGAGGCTTATCACGGCATGCACATCTCGCTCGAGCGCGGCCAGACGCTCGACCGCGACGATCTGCTGCGCCGCCTCGTCGAGATCCAGTACGAGCGCAACGACTACGACTTTCACCGCGGCACGTTTCGCGTGCGCGGCGACGTGGTCGAGATTTTTCCCGCGCACGAAGAGGACCGCGCCATCCGCGTCGAGTTCTTCGGCGACGAGATCGACGGCCTGTGGCACGTCGATCCGCTGCGCGGCAAGGTCATCGAGTCGTGCGACAGCGCCGCCGTGCTGCCCTCGAGCCACTACGTCACGCCGGCCGAGACGCTCAAGCGCGCCATCGCCGACATCCGCGACGAGCTCGGCGCGCGCCTCGGCGAGCTGAAGAGCGAGATGCGCCTCGTCGAGGCGCAGCGGCTCGAGCAGCGCACGCTGTTCGACCTCGAGATGCTCGAGCAGATGGGCTTCTGCACGGGCATCGAAAACTACTCGCGTCACCTCTCGCGCCGAAACCCGGGCGATCCGCCGCCCACGCTGGTCGACTACTTCCCCGAAAACTACCTGCTCGTCATCGACGAGAGCCACCAGACGCTGCCGCAGCTGCAGGCGATGTATCGCGGCGATCGCAGCCGCAAAGAAAACCTCGTCGAGTTCGGCTTCCGCTTGCCGTCGGCGCTAGACAACCGCCCGCTCAAGTTCGACGAGTTCAACGAGCGCATCGGTCAGGTGATCTACGTCTCGGCCACGCCCGGCAACTACGAGCTGGAAAAGACCGAGGGCGTAATCGTCGAGCAGATCATTCGCCCCACCGGCCTGCTCGACCCGCAGATCGACGTGCGCCCGGTCGCCGACCAGGTCGACGATCTGCTGGGCGAGATCCGCGCGCGCGTGGAGCGCAAAGAGCGCGTGCTGGTCACCACGCTGACCAAGCGCATGGCCGAAGACCTCACCGAGTACTACCAGGACCTCGGCGTGCGCGTGCGCTACCTGCACTCGGACATCGACACCATCGAGCGCGTCGAGATCTTGCGCGATCTGCGGCGCGGCATCTTCGACGTGCTGGTGGGCATCAACCTCTTGCGCGAGGGGCTCGATCTGCCCGAGGTCTCGCTGGTGGCGATCCTCGACGCCGACAAGGAAGGCTTTCTGCGCGCCACCACGTCGCTGATCCAGACGGTGGGACGCGCCTCGCGCAACGTCGAGGGGCGCGTGATCATGTACGCCGATCGCATCACCGAGTCCATGCGCCGCACCATCGACGAGACCGAGCGGCGGCGCGCAGCGCAGGGGCGCTACAACGAAGAGCACGGCATCACGCCGCGCTCGACGATCCGCAAGATCGTCGACTTCGGCGGCGCGCTCGAGGAGCTCGACGAGCGCGGCCAGCCGCGCGCGCGCGGCGAAGGCGAAGGCGCAGCCGGCGGCGACGCGCAGGTCAACCTCGATGACATCCCCAAGCTCATCGAGCGGCTGCGCGACGAGATGAACACGGCGGCCGATCGCCTCGACTTCGAACGCGCCGCCGAGCTGCGCGATCAGATCAAGCTGCTGTCCAACCGCGAGCTGCTGCTGCGCGACCCCGGCTCGGCACGCGAGGCGTCACGCATGGCCAGCGGCCAGCCGCGGCGGCGCAAGAGCCCGCGCCGGCGCATGGGCCCGCGGCGCTAGCAGCGATCAGCGATCAGCTCGCTCTCGCGCTACAAGCGACCACGGCGGCTGACTTGACTCGCAGCACGCGAGATTGGGCTTGATAGCTGACGGCTGATCGCTGATAGCTGACAGCGCCATGCGACGGCCGCGACAGCACGTCAACCCGCTCTCGCTGCACCTGCTCGCGCCGCGCGAGCCGCTGGCGCTTCCCGACGACGGGCGACCGGTGGAGGTCGAGCTCGGCTGCGCCGACGCGCGCTTCATCATCGAGCGCGCCGAGCGCGAGCGCGAGCGGCTGTTCGTCGGGCTCGACATCCGCGAGGTCTATCTCGACGAGGGCCGCGCGCGCGTGGCGGCACGCGGGCTCGACAACGTGCGCCTCGAGGCGTGCAACCTGATCGTCGACAGCGCGACGCTCTTTGCGCCCGGGCGCGTCGCGCGCTTCTTCATCAACTTCCCCGACCCGTGGTTCAAGCGGCGCACCAAGAACCGCCGCTGGCTCACCGACGAGACGCTCGCCCACCTCGTCGCGGCGCTCGCCGAGGGCGGCGAGATCTTCTTTCAGAGCGACGTCTTCGAGGTCGCCCTGGAGGCCTTCGCGCTGCTGGAGGCGCAGCCGGCGCTGCAAAACGTCGCCGGCGAGTGGTGCTTCTATCGCGGCGGCAACCCGTTCGGCGTGCGCTCGACGCGCGAGACGATCGTCGAAGAGGCGGGCCTGCCGGTGTGGCGGCTGCGCTTCGCGCGGCGTCGATAGTTGCCGCACCCGGGGCTGCGCCGCTACGATCTGATGGCAATGCGCTCGGCTAGGTTGATAGTGCTGCTGGCGCTGCTCGTATCGAGCGCGGCGGGCTGTGGCAGCTTCGACGATCCGCTGATCGAGGCCATCGTGCCGGCGACGGCCAAGATCGGCAGCGCGGTTGACGTGGTCGGCGAGCGCTTCTCGGGCGAGCCGCGCTTCGTCAGCTTCGGCGGCACCAGCGCGCGCGTGCTGTTCTGGCAAGACGACCTGCGCGTGCGCGTCGAGGTGCCCGAGGTGACGGTGGGCACCGTGCCGGTGGTGGTCAGCGCCGCGGGCAGGCCGTCTGCGGCCTTCGACTTCCGCGTCGAGCCGCGCTAGATTGGCCGCCGTGACGCGCAAAGGCCTCGCATCGACCATCGGCGCGCTCGCGCTCGCGCTGCTGCTGCTGCCGCTGCTGGCGGGCGGCTGCGCCGGCGATGACACGGCGCGCTTCTCGCTCGCGGTCGACGCCAGCGGCCTGCTCAAGGAGGTCGCCTCGCTCGAGCTCGTCGTCTACGACGAGACGGCGAGCTGCGACCTCGCCAGCGGCGCTGTGACCAAGGGCGACGACAAGCGCCTCTTCGAGACCAGCCAGGAGTCGCTCGACACGGTGGCGGTCAAGGCGATCACCATCGGCACGCGCGTCTTTTCGGTGGTCGCCTATCGCGGACGCTTCACCGATATCGTCGGTCAAGGCTGCCAGTCGGTGACGCTCGCCGAGTCGAGCCAGCCCGTGGCGGTCAGCATCCAGCTGCAGCGCGTCGGCGATCCGCCCAAGGGCATCCTCTTCATCAGCGATCGTGCTGGCGCCGGCCAGAGCGCGCTCTACGTCGCCGAGTTCGACGGCGCCAACCCCACGCGCGTCAGCACCGCGCCGCTCTCCGGCGACGAGTACGCCGTGGCACCCGACGGGCTTGTCACCTTCATCGGCCTCGCCGGCAGCCGCGCGCGCCTGCACACGGTGCGCCTCGACGGCCAGGGCGAGGGCGTCATCGGGGCCGGGCTCGACGTCAACCCGGCCTTTTCGGCCGACGGCAAGACGATCTATTACGCCTCCAACAGCGGCGGCGACTTCGACATCTACAGCGTCGCCAGCACCGGCGGCACGCCCACCGATCTGAGCAACGACCCCAGCGGCGTCGACGCCTTCCCCGCGGTAGGCCCCAGCGGCGAAGTGGTCTACATCCGCGACTTCGACGACGGCAACACGCGCGTCACCGATCTCTACAAGCTCGCGAGCGGCACGCCGACCAAAGTCTTCGACGGCCCGCTGCGGCCCATCGCGCCGCGCTTCGCCGGGCCGTCTACCGTGGTGGTGGTCAAGGGCGCGCCGAGCGGCGCCAACGCCAACGGCCAGGTGGTCGCCATCGATCTCGGCACGGGCGCCGAGACCGACCTCAGCGGCAGCAGCACCACACGCGACCGCGACCCCGCCGTCAGCCCCGACGGCAGCAAGGTCGTCTTCGTCAGCGACCGTGACGGCAGCGACGCGCTGTTCATGGTCAACATCGACGGCAGCGGGCTGAGCAAGCTGACCGCCGGCGGGCAGCCGAGCTTTCACCCCGACGGCGATCGCGTGGTCTACGTCAAGGACGGCGACGTCTACGAGATCGCCCTCGCCGGCGGCACGCCCAAGCTGCTCGTGCAAAACAGCGCGCAAGAGAGCCGTCCGCGCTACGTGCCCTGAGTCAAGGAACGTTGAAGTCAGCGCCCGCGCGCTCGCAGTAGGTTCCAGCCATGACGACGCTGCGCCTGTTGCTTTCCATGGTCGTGATGCTGCTCGCCGCGTGTGGTGCACGCTCGCAAGGCGGCGCGTTCGATGACGTGGCGTCGAGCTGCCCGTTGCCGCGGGCCATCCCCGATGCGGTGCAGACGGTCTCGAGCACGCGCTGCCGCATCGAGGGCCGCGGCGACGACGGCCGTCAGTACGCCATCGTCTGCGACAGCTTCGACTGCATGCTGCTCGTCGACGGCGTCTTGCGCTGTCAGTGTCCGCAGCGTGACTGGGCCAACACGTGCGCCAACGGCATCGCGCTGTGCGTCGGCTGGAACCGACCGCTCGACTTCAGCCGCATGCAATATCGCAGCGAGTAGCGACTTCACCGCGGACGACCGCTCCGCGGCCAGCGATTGCGCCGATTCCCTCAGCCGACGCGCTTCTTTTCCTCGGGCCGCTCGTCGCGCCGGCGCAGCCCCGAGTAGGCCAGCTCGACGATCTGCGCCACCAGGTCGGGCAGCTTGGGAAAGTCGCGGTCGAACAGCGACTCGAGCAGCACGCGCTCGACCATGCCGATGTGCGCGTAGGCGACCAGCGCCGGATCGATGTCGTCGCGAAAGAGGCCCAGCTCGACGCCGAGGCGCACGTTGTCAGCCTCCACCGCGGCAAGCTGGCGATAGAACGTGCGCACCATCTGCTCGAGCCGCTCGTCCATGCCCATCGACTCGCGATAGACCAACCGCACCAGGTCGCGGTTTTCACGAAACAGCTGCGCCAGCTTGCGTGCGGCGTCCTCGACGCGCTCGTAGTAGTCGCGCCGCGTGTTGACGTCGCGCGCGACCTCGGCGCCGATGTTGGCCACCATCTCGAAGAACTGCTCGATGAGCTCGTAGAAGACGGCCGGCTTTTCGGCGAAGTAGAGGTAGAAGGTGCCCTTGGCGACGCCGGCGGCGCGTGTGATGTCGTCGACGGTGGCGGCGTGATAGCCCTTGCGGCCGAAGACCTCGCGCGCAGCCTCGACCAGCTGCGCCCAGCGGTCGTCGCGGCTCTTGCTCTCGCCGCTCGAGCTGCGTGTCTTCTTCTTCGTCGCCACCGGGTTCTCTCTAGACTAATGCTGCTCGGCACGCTACGTGGTGCGAGCGCTCGGCGTCAACTGCAAGCCCGCGACGCCCGCGACGAGAAGACCCATGCAGACGCCTTCAGACGACCCTCGGACCCTGGTCGGGTGCTGCGGATTCGGCGACGATCGCCGCCGCTACACGCGCAAGCTGCGCCTCGTCGAGGTGCAGGAGACGTTCTTCATGCCGCCGCGCGCCGCGACGCTCAAGCGCTGGCGCAGCGAGGCCCCCGACGACTTCATCTTCTGCGTGCGCGCGTGGCAGCTGATCACGCACGAGCCGACGCGCAAGCGCTACCCGCGGCTCGCCAAGTCGCTCGAGCTGGACCTCACGACGGGAGGCCACTTTCGCGACAGCGAGACCGTTCAGGCGGCGCTGACCGCCACCTTCGAGGCGGCCGACGCGCTCGACGCCGAAGCCATCGTCTTCGAAACGCCCGCGACGTTTACCCCCACGCCGGCGAGCACCAAGGCGCTGACGGCCTTCTTCGAGCGTATCGAGCGCGGCCCGCGGCGCTACGTATGGCACGCGCGCGGCCTCTGGTCGGCAGCAAAAGTCGCGGATATTTGTGCCGATCTCGGAATCATCGGCTCTACCGACCTCGCTGACGCGAGCTACGACGACGACGAGCAAGACTACCTCTACGCCCGGCTCGAGTCCGCCACCTACAGCGACGAGGCCCTCGTGCGGCTCGCCGACTGCGCCGACGGGCGCGAGGCGCGGCTTGTCTTCAACACCGCGCACATGGTGCGCGACGCGCTGCGGCTGCGCGCGCTGCTCGGCGAAGACCTCGACGTCGCTGGCGTCGTCGATGACGACGACGACGATGACGATGATGACGACGACCGCGACGACGACCGCGACGACGACCGCTAGCCCAACCGCTAGCTCGCAGCGTGCGCCGGCGGCTCAGAGCGCCTTGAGGTAGGAGATGTTGTCGACGTAGGTCGACACCTGCGCCGCGTAGCGTGCTCTCACCGAGCGATAGCGCCAGATCGCCATCGCCACGCCCACCGGCAGCCCCACCGCCACGAACGGCCAGCCGAGCAGCGCCGCCAGCGGCAGACCCGAGGCGAGCGCCCCCGCTGCGCCGACGGCCGACGACTGACGCTTCAAGCCGCCGCACCACAGCTGCACGTCGATGGTGGTTTGACCTGCCTCGGTGCGCTCGAGCCGCAGCTCGCCGCGATCGAGCGTTCCTGGACCGCTGCGCTCGAACGCCAGCCGCGAGCCGTCGCGGCGCGTGATGCGCTGCGCCGCGCCGACGAGCCCACCTTCGATCACGCCACGGACGAGCTGCTCGGAGACGAGCGCGAGATTGCGGTCGACCTCTAGGCGTAGATGGACGTCAGGGGAGGGTGGCTCCACCCGCTCAACTTAGCACGATTGTTTGTTGAATGGAGATTGGCGCACGATATTACCCATCGCGATTGGTGCGCCAATGTGCGGCCGAGCGGGCCTGTTGATGGAGCCTTACCGGCGGCCGTCCGCCGGATGTAGGCCTCGCGGGCACGCCGTCGCAACGCTGCGGCGAACGCGCCCCACGAGTGATTTAGAAGGTGAAGGTCGAAGTGGGGGCCGGGATGGCCGGCGCGGCAGCCTTCTTGGCGGCCTTCTTGCGAGCAGGCTTCTTAGCGGCCTTCTTGGTGGCCTTCTTGGCGGCCTTCTTCTTGGTGGCCTTCTTCTTAGTAGCCTTCTTGGCAGCCTTCTTCTTGGTGGCCTTCTTCTTGGTGGCCTTCTTGGCAGCCTTCTTTTTGGTGGCCTTCTTCTTGGTGGCCTTCTTCTTCGTAGCCTTCTTGGCGGCTTTCTTCTTGGTGGCCTTCTTCTTGGTGGCCTTCTTCTTGGTGGCCTTCTTTTTGGTGGCCTTCTTGGTGGCCTTCTTCTTGGTGGCCTTCTTCGCAGCCTTCTTCTTGGTGGCTTTCTTCTTGGTGGCCTTCTTGCGCGTGGCCTTCTTCTTGGTGGCCTTCTTCTTGGTGGCCTTCTTCTTAGTGGCCTTGCGTTTCGTGGTCGCCATGATCAGAACCCTCCCGATGGGTAAGTTTGATGCATCATATCGACCCAATTTTGCCTCTGTCAATAAAATTTTGCTAAATTATACTTAATTTTAGCACTGTTTGTTCAATAGAGGCAAAGAGTAGAAATTTATCGCTAACTATTGAAATTACTAGTGATTCATGGGGCCTCGTGGCGTCAAAGCGTGCCGATTAGGGGGATCAAGGCGACAGCGGGCTGCTCGCCGCGGCCCGAGCCGGGCGAGCCGGCGGCCGGCAGGGCGACCCGAGCTTCACGGCACAGCTCAAGGGGTTATCCACGGCTGTGGTTATGTCGGTGAAAGTGAGATTCCCACAGGCACGGCGGCACCTGTGGACCCAGCAATGTAGGTAATTGTAATCTCGATCTATTCCGGTGTCCCCGTGCTGTCGATAACTCGCCCTGCGGGACTCGCGGGGCCCTGTGGATAAGTAGCCTGATTTTATTAAGAGAGTCTGAGTCAACTTTCTTTGCGTTCGCCCCGGCCATCTGCGAGGATGGACGCGCGGCGACTCCGTGTCGCACGCTGTCGTTGGATGTGCGCCACCGCGACTCCGAGCATGCGATTCGAGCTCTACAGCGAGGCCCCTCTCGAGCTGTCTTGTGACCTGGTCGCCTTGTGCGCGTTCGAGGGCAAGCTGCAGGACGTTCGGCTCTTCCAAGAGCTCGATCGGGCCCTTTCCGGGCAATTGAGCGCGGTCGCGGCGGAAGAGGCGTTTTCGGGCAAAGACGAGCAGCGGCTGTGCGTGCACACCCACGGCCAGCTCAAGGCCAAGCGCGTGCTGCTGGTCGGCCTCGGTCCGCGCGAGGGCTTCGACGTCACCGACACGCGACGCTACGGCGCGCGTGTGGCGGACGAGAGCCGCAGGCGGGGCGCCAAGCGCGTCGGCGTGGCGTTGCCGCCGCTCGACCCCTCTGCCAACGAGCGCGCCGCGCAGTTTCTCGTCGAGGGCACGCTGCTCGGCGAATATCGCTTCGAGCGCTATCGCGCCGAGGCCGAGCGCACCAAGAGCAGCCTCGAGCAGCTCGACGTGCTGGCGCCCAACGGCTGCGACGCGCTGAGCCTGGCCCGCGGCCAGGTCATCGCCGACGGCGTGCGGCTAGCGCGCGACCTGGTCAACGAGCCGCCGGCGGCGCTGACGCCGCGCAAGCTCGCCGACGCCGCGCGCGAGCTGGCGCGCGACAAGGACCTCGAGTGCAAGGTGCTGACGCCCAAGGAGTGCGAGAAGCTCGGCATGGGGCTCTTTCTCGCCGTCGCGCAGGGCAGCGCCGAAGAGGGCCGATTCATCCACCTGACCTACCGGCCCAAGGGCCGCGAGCAGCCCAAACGACGCATCGTGCTGGTGGGCAAGGGCGTGACGTTCGACTCGGGCGGCCTGTCGCTCAAGCCCACCGCCAGCATGCTCGACATGAAGACCGACATGGCGGGCGCCGCCGCCGTGCTCGGCGCGATCAGCGTGCTGCCCGCGCTGGGGCTGCAGAGCGAGGTGCACGTGCTGGTCGCCGCCGCCGAGAACATGGTCTCGGGCCGGGCCTATCGGCTCGGTGACGTCTATCGCGGCATGTCGGGCATCAGCGTCGAGATCGCCAACACCGACGCCGAAGGGCGGCTGACGCTCGCAGACGCGCTGAGCTACGGCCTGACGCTCAAGCCCGACGAGATCATCGACATCGCGACGCTCACGGGTGCCTGCGCAGTCGCGCTCGGGCCGCACATCGCCGGCGTGATGGGCAACGACAACGCCGCCATCGAGCGCTACCTCGGCGCGGCGCGGCGCGTGGGCGAAGAGCTTTGGCAGCTGCCGCTGCCGGCACGGCTCGCCGAGCAGCTCAAGAGCGAGGTCGCCGACCTGAAGAACATCGGCGAACGCTTCGGTGGCGCGCTGACGGCGGGGCTGTTTCTGAAGCGCTTCGTCAACTCGACGAGCTGGATACACGTCGACATCGCGGGGCCTGCCTCCGCAGAGAAGGGCAAAGACCACGTGCCCCGCGGCGGGACGGGTTTTGGCGTCTTGAGCCTGGTGGAGTATCTCGCGGCGCGTGATCGCAGCTAGCGCGATCGTAGGGCAACAGCGCGCGAGCGCCCGGACAGTCCGCTACTTTCTTTGCAGGTCAGGCGCCCGGGAACAAGGAAGCCGCAAAGCGGTTCTCGGGCGCCAGTTGCTTCAATGCACGTCAGGGGCAGCCGCGACGAAACATCGCAGCGTATGGCTAGCTTCGTGCGCCCGGACGCTCGCGTTGGCCCAGTATCGCACGGCGAGCCCCCGACGCAGAGGTCAGAAAGTTGGTCCGGCGTAATATGTAGGTCATTGTAGGTGCACCTTCACGCAGGAGCCCCGTCGATGCCCAAGCAGGTCCCCGTCCGCTTCCTCATCCCACGCCGCGTTCACCCCGACGGCCGCGTCGACTACTACGTCGAGACGCGCATGCTGAGGCTGCCGCTCAAACGCGGCGATCGCGAGGGGGTCGAGCAGAGACTGGGGCAGGAAGGCTGAGCGCGCGCGCGCGTGCGTGCGTGCGCTACTTGACGCGGTAGACGATGCGCCCGCGGGTCGGGTCGTACGGCGAGACCGCGACGGTCACGCGATCGCCTAGCACGATGCGGATACGGTACTTGCGCATCTTGCCGGATAGGTGCGCGAGCACGGTGTGCCCTTCGGCGATCTCGACTCTAAAGAGGCCGCCTGCCAGCACTTCCGTGACGGTTCCCTCGAATTCTATGGCGTCATCACGCGACATGCGCGCCCACACTATGCAGGGGCATATGCTACGTCAAGGACGCAAAGCGCCCGCGCGCTCTTTTCGCTCGCGGGTGGCTAGACGTCGAGATTTCGCACCTTGAGCGCGTTTTCGGCGATGAAGTCGCGGCGTGGCTCGACCTGATCGCCCATCAGCACGGTGAAGATGCCGTCGGCCTCGATCGCGTCCTCGACGCGCACCTGCAGCATCGTGCGCGTCTCGGGGTTCATCGTCGTCTCCCACAGCTGCTCGGGGTTCATCTCGCCGAGACCCTTGTAGCGCTGGATGGTGAGCCCCTTGCGGCCGATGCGATCGACGTGGCGCGACAGATCCGCCAGCCGCGGCAGCGTCTCGTCGATGCTGTCGCCCTCCTGGCTGTGCAGCCGGTAGGGCGCGCGCCCGGCGCCGAGCAGCCGCAAAAGGCGCGTGCGCAGCGCGAGAAAGTCGCCCGACGACAAGAGCCCGGCGTTGATCACCGTGCGCTTGGGCGCGCCGTTGGGACGCGTCTCGCAGATGATGCGCGCCTCGTCGCCCTCGCTCTCGAGGGTGAACTTGAGCGGCAGCACGTCGGGATAGGCCGCCTCGAGATAGCTCTGCGTGTGCGTCAGCTGCTCGGCGACGAGCTCGTCATCGCCGAGCACGTCGGCGGTGAGCCCCGGCTGCGCCAGCACGGCCTCGAGGATGCGTAGGTCGCCGCGGTTGCGGTAGCGCCGAAGCTCGGCGTTGTAGCGCTGCGCGACGCGGTTGAGCTCGACGAGCAGCTCGCCTTCGACGACTTTGCCGTCGGCGTCGCTGAGCTTGATCTGCTCGAGCGCGCCCTCGCCGACAAAGGTCTGCAGCTCGGCGTCGTCTTTGAGATACAGCTCCTTCTTGCCGCGCTTGACCTTGTAGAGCGGCGGCTGCGCGATGAACAGATAGCCGCGGTCGACGAGCTCGGGGTACTGCCGATAAAACAGCGTCAGCAGCAGCGTGCGGATGTGCGCGCCGTCGACGTCGGCGTCGGTCATGAGCACGATCTTGTGATAGCGCAGCTTCTCGATGTCGAAGTTGTCGTTGCCGATGCCGCAGCCGAGCGCGGTGATCAGCGTCGCGATGCCGTCCGACGAGAGCATCTTGTCGAAGCGCGCCTTCTCGACGTTCAAGATCTTGCCGCGCAGCGGCAGGATCGCCTGCGACTTGCGGTCGCGTCCTTGCTTGGCCGAGCCACCGGCCGAGTCGCCCTCGACGATGAACAGCTCGGCCTTGGCCGGGTCGCGCTCCTGGCAGTCGGCAAGCTTGCCGGGCAGCGACGTGACGTCGAGCGCGCCCTTGCGCTGCACCAGCTCGCGCGCCTTGCGCGCCGCCTCGCGCGCGCGCGCCGCGGTGATCGCCTTCTCGATGATCGACTTGGCCTGCTTGGGATGCTCTTCGAGATACGTCGCCAGCCGCTCGTTGACCGTCGTCTCGACGATCGACTTGACCTCGCTCGAGACGAGCTTCTCTTTGACCTGGCTGTTGAACTTGGGGTCGGGGTGCTTGACCGAGATGATCGCCGTCAGCCCCTCGCGCAGGTCATCGCCGGTGAGGCTGGTCGCCTTGTCCTTCTTGAGGCTCGCCGCGTAGCTGTTGATCGTGCGCGTGAGCGCCGACTTGAAGCCGGTCAGGTGCGTACCGCCGTCGCGGTTGGGGATGTTGTTGGTGAAGCACAGCACCTGCTCTTGGTAGGCGTCGCTCCACTGCATCGCCAGCTCGACGCCGATGCCGTCCTTTTCGTCCTGCACGCGGATGACGTCTTCGTGGATCGGCGTCTTGGCGCGGTTGAGATACGCGACGAAGGCCGACACGCCGCCCTCGGAGGCGAACTCCTGGCGCCGATCGTGCCGCTCGTCGACGAGCGTGATCGACACGCCCTCGTTGAGATAGGACAGGTCGCGCAGCCGATGTGCCAGCACGTCGAACGAAAACTCGACCGTGGTGAAGACGCCGGCGTCGGGCTTGAACGCGATGCGCGTGCCGGTGTCGTCGGTGTCGCCGACGACTTGCAGCGGCCCCTCGGGCTCGCCGAGCTTGTAGCGCTGCAGGTGCTTTTTGCCCTCGCGCTTGATCTCGAGCGTCAGCCAGTCCGACAGCGCGTTGACCACCGAGACGCCAACCCCGTGCAGACCGCCCGAGACCTTGTAGGTCTGGTCGTCGAACTTACCGCCGGCGTGCAGCGTCGTCATGATGACCTCGGCCGCCGACACGCCTTCCTCGGGGTGAATGCCGACCGGGATGCCGCGGCCGTTGTCGTCGACGCTCGCCGAGCCGTCGTTGTGCAGCGTAACGATGATGCGATCGCAGTGTCCGGCGAGCGCCTCGTCGATGGAGTTGTCGACGACCTCGTAGATCAGGTGATGAAGCCCCGTGCCGTCATCGGTGTCGCCGATGTACATGCCCGGCCGCTTGCGCACCGCATCGAGCCCGCGCAGGACCTTGATCGCCTCGGCGCCGTAGTCGCCGCTGGGGTTTGGTTTGCGTACAGGTGTGGCGTCGGGATTGGCGTCTGGGCCGTTGGCCATGGTGCTCTTGGGGGCGTGGAGTACTGGAGCGCTGATCACACCCGGACTAACGCGGGTTTCAGCTGCGTTTTCAGTAACCTATAAGTCTTAGCACAAGCCAGGCCCGAAAGAAAGCGTTTTCAGGGGCTGATCACGCCTCTAACCACCTGAAAATCTTGCCGGTTTTCGCCCACCGCGATGAGCTCGGGGCGGGTGGTCGTGATGAAGACCTGGCAGGTTATTTCCCGCAGAAATTCAAACAGATACGCATTGCGCCGGGCGTCCAGCTCGCTCGACACGTCGTCCAGCAGCAGCACGGGGTAGTGCTTGAGCTTGTCGTAACTGTCTAGAATTTGTGAAATTCTAAAGGCCAACACCAGCGAGCGGACCTGCCCCTGCGAGCCGAACTGGCGCGCCGGCTTGTCGTCGATGAGAAACGCGAGGTCGTCGGTGTGCGGCCCGACGGTGCTCGTCTTGCGCGCGAGGTCGATGCGGCGCGCCCGCGTCAGAGCGCCGTGAAGGCCCTCCTTGAGCGTCGCGACCACGTCACCCGCCTCGACCAGGGCTTCGTCGGTGCGATAGCTCAGCGTGCCGCGTACGCCGCTGTGCGCGATGCGCGCGAAGGCATCCTCGAAGCGCGGCAGCAGCTGCGCCAGATAGCGCCGCCGCGCGGCGACGATCTT
>JAGQIK010000316.1 GCA_020431405.1 Myxococcales bacterium | reverse complement strand
CTTCGCCGCTCGGCCTACGAAGCGTTGCCAGCGGGCGCGTGAGCTTGCGCATCGTGTCCTTGGCGCGCCCGATCACCATCGTCTCCAGCCGCCGCCGCACTTTCGGAAAAGCGTCGAGCAGCTCTTCGATCTGCACGCGCGAGAAGGCCAGCATCGTGCAGCGACCGTCGGCCACCACCGTGGCGGTGCGCGGCCGGCCGCTGAGCAGCGAGACCTCGCCGAAGCACGCGCCGCGCTCGAGCGTGGCGAGGTGTACTGCGACACCATCCTTGGTCGTCGTCACGCGCACCTTGCCGTCCTTGACGACGTAGAGTGCTTCGCCTGGATCACCTTCGCGTACGATCACCTGCTCGCCGTCGAAATGCACGGTGCGCGCGCCATCCATCAGGCGGCGGCGGCCCTCGTCATCGAGCGACGCGAACAGATGCGAATCAGTGATCGCGCTGAGAACGGAGTCTTCGGTTGTCATCGTGACGCGTCCGCGATCTTAGCCGAAGGGGGCCGTTTGGTGCAAAAGAGCGGCGATCTCGCGCAGCTATGGTAGACTGGCGGCTCTGGTGAACGGTGCGGAAATCACACCCGTTACCGTCGGCAACTACCGCCTGATCAGGCAACTAGGGGCGGGGCCGAGCGGGGTCGTCTACCTCGCCGAGCACGAGGCAAGCGGCGCTCAGCGGGCTGTTAAAGCCTTTGATCCCGAGGTTCTCGCGGATCCGGACGTCGCCGACGCCCTGCTGCAGGCCGTGATTTCGGCGCGCAAGCTGCGCCACCCCAACATCGCGCGCATCCACGAGCTGGTCGAGCACGAGGGGCGCATCTATGTGGTGCGCGACTACGTCGAAGGCGTCGATCTGGGGCGCTGGCTGGTGCAGCGCGCGCCGCAGACGGCCTCGCTCGAAGATGCGCTGGCGATCGCGCTGCAGATCTGCGCAGGGCTCGAGCACGCGCACAACACCAAGCCCTATCCGGTGGTCCACGGCTCGCTGTGGCCGCAAAACGTGCTCATCGGCACCGACGGCATGGTGCGCATCTCCGACTTCGGCGCCTGGAGCTTGCCGCTCGAGGTCGACAGCGGCGGCGGACCGTCGATCCGCACGCGCTACTGCTATCGCTCGCCCGAGCACGTCGCCGGCACGGACCTCACGCGCGCCACCGATGTGTTCGGCGTCGGCGTGCTGCTCTACACGATGCTCACCGGCAAGCCGCCGTTTCTCGGCGAGACGCTGATGGAGACGGTGGGGCTCGTCGAGCGCGCGGACCTGCGCTCGCTGCGCGGCGTGGTGCCCGACCTGCGCGACGTGGTGCGCAACTCGCTGGCGCCCGAGCCGCGCGATCGGCCGCCCGACGCAGCCAAGCTGCGCGAGATGCTGACGGCTGTCGCGCCACCGGGGCTCATCGATCAGCTCGACGAAGATCCAGAGCGCACCGAGACCGAGTCGCCCGAGACGATGCCCGAGTCGCCGCCGCGGCGCGTCGACGCCTCGGCGAGCACGCTCGACGACGACGGCGATCCGACCAACGTCAACCCCGAGCGCGTGGCCGCGGCGCTCGAACGGCTGCGCTCGCCGCAGACAGGGGCAAAGCCCGCTTCGCCGCGCGAGGTGCCCACCGACGTGGCGGCGCCGGGCGGATTGGAGTCGTCGCAGACCGCCGAGTCGACGCTCACCGCGTACGGCGAAGGCGAGACCGACGCCGATCCGCGCGCCGCCATCGATCGCTTCATGGGCGTCGACGAAGACGACGAAGAGGAAGCGACCAAGATCGACGCGCCGGTGAGCAGCGGGCTGAGCGTCTCTGCGGCGACGGCGCCGAGCGTGCCGGTGGCGCCGCCGCCTGATAGCGATACGCCGTTCGAGGAGGAGCAGGCGACGCAGATCTCGGCGCCGCCGCGCATGGAGCCGCCGCCCGCCCTCGCGCCGGCGCCGGCCATCGATCCCGCAGCGCCGCTCGACTCCGACGAGCGTCCCACCCGCCCGGCGGCGCGCCTCTCGGCGGCGGCCCTGGATGCCGAGATCGACGCCGATGCCGACACCGGCGTGACGGCGGTAGCGCGCAACCCCAAGCCGAACGCGCTGCGGCCGCCGGGTGTAGTCGACCAAGCCGTGTTGTGGGGCGAGGAGGACGACGACGAGACGACCAGCACGGAGACGCCGATCACGTCGCCGGCAACGGGTCGGCTCGACGCGCTGCCGACCGTGATGCCCGATGGCACGCCCGCGGCGAAGGGCGCGCACACGCTGCAGGGCCACACGGCGCCGCCACTGCCAAGCCCGCCGGTCGGGGCAGCGCAGGCCAAGCGCGCTACGCGCCCGCCCGAGCCCTTTGGCGGCGAGAACAGCTCGGTGACCACCGATCCGCGCAGCGTGATCGGCCAGCGCCGCGAAGAGCATGAAGACCTCGCCGAGGCGAGCATGGTCGGCACCACACCGTGGGGCCGCCGTGACGCCTACCAGCTCGCGGCCACGCCCTCGACCACCGCGCCGGCCAAGCGTTCGCGCGCCATGTCGCCGCAGCCACAAGGGCCGCGAGCGAGCGCGATCGGTCCGACGGGGCCGATGAAGCCGCCCGAGCTGGGCTCGGGACCGAGCCTCGGCCCGCCAGCGAGCCCACGTCCGGCGCCAGCGCCGCCTCCGCCGTCGTCGAGGATCGATCGCATCGCGCCGACCGAGACCGACCCGCCGCCGCTCGGGCCGGTGCCAACCGGCGAGTCCGACCTGGCGCACATGACGTTCGAGCCGAGCTTGGTGACGTCCGATCCGAGCGCGATGTCGTTCGTCGATGCGAGCCACGATCCGCTGGCGCCTATCCAGCCCAAGAAGGGCTTCTTCGCGCGCCTGACCGCCGCGCACGTGCTGCTCTTCGTGGCGATCATCGTCTTTCTGGTCGCGGTTGGCTTGCTCGTGCGTCGCTTGGTGCGGCGCTCGAGCCAGGCTGGCGCGATGGTGGGCACCGTGGTCGGCAGCGGTAGCGGTAGCGGCAGCGCCGGCAGCGCTGGATCGGCGAGCGCTGGCAGCGGCAGCGGTGTGACGAGCACGGCGCTCGGAAGCGGCAACGGCAGCGCGGGCGCGGGCACGGCTGCAGGCAGCACGGGCAGCGGCAGCGCGGGCAGCGGCAGCGCGGGCGCGGGCAGCGCCGGGAGCACAGTAGGCAGCGGCAGCGGCGGCGCTGGCAGCACGGCGCCCTCGAGAAAGCGCGTGCGCGTGGACATCGTCTCGCGGCCGGCCGCGATGATCTACATCGACGGCCGCGAAGCCAACCGCTCCCCCGTGCGTATCGAAGCGACGCCGGGCCGCAAGATCATGATCGCTGCCGTGGTTACCGGCTACGAGGTCTACCGCAAGCAGCGCACGGTGCCGCGCAGAGGTGCGATCAAGATCAAGCTCAAGCGCGCCAAGTACCCGCGCTACACGCGCCGCCGTCGCGGCATCCTGCGCGTGCGCTGCAAGAAGAAGGACAAGCGCCGCATCTTCCTCGACGGCAAGGACACCGGCTACTCGTGCCCGACGGTGGGCTACTACCTGCGGCCGGGGCGCTACACGGTGGGCTGGTACGACTTCATCAAGGGTGAGGTGACGACCACCAAGAAGGTGCGCGTGCGCCGGCGCCGCCGCACCGACATCCGCGTGCGCTCGCGCGGCAGGCGGCGCAGGCGCCGGCGTTAGGGCCTGAAGCCTGCGCGGCGAAGCCGCGCTCTAGCGCCGCGGGTCCAGGTCGTACTTGCGGATCAGCTCGCGCAGGTGCTTGCGATCGATCTGCGCTTCGCGCGCCGCCGACGAGAGGTTCATCTTGTGGCGGCGCATCAGGTCGACGATGTACTCGCGCTCGAAGATCTCGACCAGCTGCCCCTTGGCCTCTTTGAAGGGCAGGTCGGTGCGGATGCCGAGCGAGGGCGATGCCTCGTCGGTGAGGGCGTCGTCGAGGTTGATCGAGTCGCCGTGGCTGAGCACGCAGGAGCGCTCGATGACGTTGCGCAGCTCGCGCACGTTGCCCGGCCAGCTGTGCCGTTGCAGCCGCGCCATGTCTTCTTGGCGCACGCGCAGCGGCGTCTTGGGGTTGGGCGAAAACGAGCGCACGAAGTGGTCGGCGAGAAACGGGATGTCCATGCCGCGCTCGCGCAGCGGCGGCAGGTTGATGCGGATCACCGCCAGGCGGTAGTAGAGGTCCTCGCGGAAGCCCTTCTTGGCGACCTCGTCGCGCAGGTCGCGGTTGGTCGCGGCGACGACGCGCACGTCGACCTTCTCGTAGTTGGTGCCGCCGACGCGCTTGACGGCGCGCTTGTCGAGCACGCGCAGCAGCGCGGGCTGCAGGTCGATGCTCAGCTCGCCGATCTCGTCGAGGAAGATCGTGCCGCCGTGGGCTTCGGAGAAGGCGCCCTTGCGGTCGCTCACCGCGCCGGTGAACGAGCCCTTCATGTGGCCGAACAGCGAGCTCTCGATCAGCTCGCGCGGCACGGCGCCGCAGTCGAAGACGACGAACGGGCCATCGCGCCGCGAGCTGTGACGGTGGATCTCTTCGGCGACCAGCTCTTTGCCGGTGCCGGTCTCGCCTTCGATGATGACGGTGGCGTCGGTGTCGGCGATGTCGGCCAGCAGCGCGAAGAGGCGCCGCATCTTGTTGTCCTGGCCGACCAGCGAGCCGAAGTTGGGCGAGTTGCTGATGCCCGGCTCGACGATCTCCTCGTCGGGCACGAACTTCACCACCGTGCGCCCGATCTTGAACTCCGAGCCGAACGAGACGCTCAGCTCCTTGAAACGGGAGCCCTGGAAATAGCAGCCGTTGGTGGAGCCGAGGTCGCGCAGCTGGAGGCCGGCGTCGGACAGCTCTGCCTGCAGGTGGCGCCGCGAGACCGTCTTATCGGTGAGCACGAGCTCGCACGACGGCGCCGAGCCGATGTGGACGGGTTCACGGCTGAGGGACAGTGATTCGCCACGGTCTGGCCCCTTCAGCACGATCAGCCGGCCGCCGGACTGCTTGGTAAAGGCGGGGGCGTCGTCGAGGAGGCTGGTGACGTTTTCCTTGCGAGGTCGGGGCATTTGAAGCCGGGCCAGAATATCGGCGGGACCCGCATCGGTCAACGCCCCGTGTAAGGAACGTGACGGCGGTGGCTACGGTAAGATGGCTGGGATGGTCGAAGAGCCCGGCAACCCAGCGGCAGAGGAGCTGGTCAGCAGCATCTGCGCCGAATGCGGCGCAGACGTCCGTTTTTCGCCGGGCCAGAGCCACGCCAGCTGCAGCCACTGCGACGCCAGCATGGCCGTCGACCAGGGGCTGCTGCTGCGGCTGCGCTGCCCTGGCTGCGGCGGCAACTTCTACTATATCGACGGCAACCTCGGCGGCGCCTGCCCCTACTGCGAGACCGAGCTGCTGGCGCAGACGCGCCAGCGGCTGCTGCGCTACCTGGTACGGCCGCAGGTGGACGCGCCCGAGGCGGGCGCCGAGCTGCTGATGCTGCCGTTCTGGCGGCTCTTCGCGCTCTACTATGGCTTCGACATCGGCAAAGACACCGAGATCACTTTCGAGATCAGCAGCGGCGTGAGCGACGGCGAGGGCCAGAGCGGCGGTAACGTCGCCGCCACGCGCACCGACAAGGGACCCAGCAAGGAGTTCGTCGGCCGCGTGCTGAACCTCTCGACGCCCGATCCGACGGCGCTCGCGCACGGCGTGAGCAGCCTGCGCCTGCGCGCGCGTGTCTTCGGCGTCGAGCCCATCGCAGCCGACGACGAGCGCGGCGCGCGCCTGTTGCCCGCCCGCATGCAGCCGGACGACGCGCGCACGGCGCTCTACACGCTGGGCTATGACTTCTCCAACTCGGCGGCGTCCGGCAAGCAGCGCACCTGCCAGCGCGGTGATCTCGTCGCCGAGCAGCTGGCGCTGCTCTACTACCCGTTCTGGCAGGTTGGCGACAAGCTCTACGACGCCGTGAGCGGGATCGAAGAGCAGCGCAGTCACGCGCCGGGCAGCGTGTCGGGCGGTGAGCCCGTCTCGCTTTTCGACGAGCTGACGCTGCTCGAGCTGCGCTGCACCGACTGCGGCGGGCAGCTGTCGCGCGGCGGCAGCGCGATCGTCTATCCGTGCGAGAGCTGCGGTGCGTTTTTTGTGGTCGGCAAGGCGGGGCTCGAGCCGTTCGACGCGCGCTACGCGTCGCCGGCGATGGCGGCCGGCGACGCGCCGACGGCGTGGCTGCCGTTCTGGCGCGTGGAAGCCGAGGTCGACTACGGCGGCCGCAGCGGGCGTGTCGTCGGCGATCTCGCCGCGCAGCTCGGCGTGCCGCGCCTGGTGGGCGACGGCGTGCCGATGGCGCCGGCCGACGCGCCGCTGTGCTACTTCGCGCCCGCCTACGGCGCGATGCGCGCGCCGCGCCTCGACTTCGCCGCGCGCGATCTGACGCGCGTGCAGCCCTCGCTCTCGCCGCTCGCCGGGGCCGCCGCGGGTGATCGCTATCGCTGCTTCTTCGACGCCGACGACGCGCGCCGGCTCTGCTACGTCACCTGGATCAACCTGCTGCCCGGCACGAGCATCGACAAGCGCGTGCGCTCGCTGCGCGCCAGCGGCGGCGACGTCACGTTGTGGTACGTCCCGTTCGCCGAGCGCGGCCGCGAGCTGGTCAATCTGATCACCGGCCTGCGCTACGACCGCAGCGCCTTTCGCGGGGTACGGCATTGAGCGAGCGCACAGATCCCAATCGCTGCCCCTTCTGCGGCCAGTGGAACCCGCCGGTGGGGGCGGCGCTGCGGCGCTGTCGCTTCTGCGACAATCGCTTCGACGCCGAGCAGGACCAGACCGTGGCCACCGCCGCGCCGCCGCAGATGTCGCGGCCGTCGATCCCCATCGCCAAGGCGATCCCGGTGCCCGGCTCCGCGGCCGCCCAGTCGACGCGCGCCGCGCGCGCCAGCGGCGCCTACGGCAGCGCCCGCGCGCCGGGTGGCAGCTCCGGCGGCAGCGCCGGGCTCACGGTGCGCCTGCCGCTGGTGCCCGTCGCGATCATCGCCGGCGTGCTGCTCGCGCTGTTTTTGCTCGCGCGCAAGATGGGTTGGTTCTAGGCGCCCTTCGGGCGAGAAGAAGGCCACGGGCCACGGGCCACGGGCCACGGGCCACGGCATCGCGTGCGAAGCTCGTGCTCGCGTCGCCGCCGCAAGTACATGAGAAGCGCGGCGCCGCTCTGCTGCAAAACGCCGCTGCGAAGCGTGCCGGGCAATCGCCGGCGCGCCTGTGGCCTGTGGCCAGCGGCCCGTGGCCTCGCGCGCGCGCGAGCTTCTATATCTTCCCGAGCATCTCGAGCTCTTCCTCGATGCGCTCCTGCAGGTGCATCAGGTCTTTGCGCAGCCTGTACTTCTTGCCGTTGAAGTACAGCGTGGGCGTGCCCGTGATGCCGAGCTTGAGGCCCTCGCGCTTGTTCTTGTCGATGATCTTGAGCAGCGCGCGGCTCTGCATCGCCGCTTGGAACTTGCCGACGTCGAGACCGGCGGCTTTGGCGAGCTTGGTCAGGCCGGCGGCGTCGTGCATCGAGGGGTTGTCGAAGAGGCGCTTGTGCATCGGCCAGAACTTGCCCTGCAGGTGCGCCGCGAGGCTCGCTTGCGCGGCGCGCACGGCGGCGCCTTGGCGCAGCGGGTAGGGCTTGAAGAACAGCACGACCTTGCCTTTGTACTTGGCGAGCAGCTGCTTGAGCATCGGCGCGACAGCGGCGCAGTGACCGCAGCGGAAGTCGGCGTACTCGACGATCTGCACCGGCGCGTTGAGCGGGCCGAGGTAGGGCGTGCCGGCCACCTTGATGCGCTTGCGCTTCTTCGGCTTGGCCGACTTGCGGCGCAGCGAGACGACCTTGAGCACTTCCTTTTCGCTGAGGCCCTTGCCCACCAGGAACACGATGTAGCGCGCCAGGCGCCAGGCGTTGCGCGAGGCCTTGCCGCGCGCGCCGAGGCACTTCGACACCGTGCCCTTGCAGCCGTAGTAGGTGCGCGCTTTGGACATGATCTCGCCGGCGAGGCGTTGCTCGTTGGCCATCAGGTCGCTGGCGCCCTTGATGCGTTTCCAGGGGATCTTGGCCGCGGCGGGCGAGGCGGTCGCCACGAGCGCGGCGCCGAGCAGCAGGGCGAGCTTCATGCGGTTGCTCCTTTGGAACCGTGGCGGCGGCGTCGCAGCGCGGCGCCGAGCGAGAGGCGCTCGCGATCGAAGATCATCGCGTGGACCGCCATCGCCAGCCAGACGATGTCCCACGTCAGCGTCGACGTGGTCATTGCTTTGCCTTTGGCGCCAGGCGAAAAGCAGCCGCAGCTGATGTCGAGGTTGCGCACCATCGCCGAGATGATCGCGATGATGAAGACCACCAGCATGCCGCTGACGAGCAGCAGGCTGGCGCGGTTCGCCACGCCGACGACGAGAAAGACCCCCGCCAGAAGCTCGATCATCGGCAAGCAGATCGCCAGCGCGTTGATCAGGTCCTGCGGGATCATGTGGTAGTACGAGATGCTCCACGCGAACGCCTTGGGGTCGACGATCTTCGGTATCGCCGCGACGATGAATATCACGCCCAGCGCGACCCGAAACCCCCACGCGAGCCACTCCGTCAGCAGCTTCTTCATGGCGCCGTACCCGTGCCCGAACCCGTACCCGTGCCCGTGCCCGAACCCGTGCCCGTGCCCAGCTTCTTCGAGAGCGGATCGTCGTCATCTCCATCGTCGTCACCGTCGCCCGAGCCCTTGGGCACCACCGGCGCCTTGACCCCCGCGGCCTTGCGCCACGCGCCGATGCCGCCGGCGAGCACCTTGACCGCCGAGAGCCCATGTTTTCGCAGCCGCTCGGCCTGCATGCGCGCCATGCGGTCCTCGGGCGTGTCGCAATAGACGACCACGGCGCGGTACTTCTTCAGTGGCGCCACCTCGTCGGCCGTCGGCGGCATGGTGAAGCTCATCGGCATCGAGCGCGCGCCGGGCAGGTGCTGGCGCTTGAAGGCTTCCTCTTCGCGCACGTCGATGAAGGCCACGGCCTTGTCCGTGAGCAGCTTGATCGCTCGCGCGGCGCTGACCGTCGGTGAGGTGTCGATCTTCTCGGGGCAGTCCGACTCGTAAGGCAGCGGCGCCACCAGCGGCAGCGCCCCGCGCAGCTTGTTGACGCCCAGGCCGACGCCGGCGAAGACGAGGGCGAGGGCGAGCGCGATCAGCGGGATGCGCAGCACGGATGGCACGACGGCAGCCTAGCCTATTACTTGGTCTTCTTCTCGGGTGCTTTGGTCGTGCTCAAGCGCGTCGCGCAGTCCACGCGCTGGCTCGGCATGCCGCCGGCGCTGGGCAGCTTGAAGGCGACCTCGGGCAGCGCGAGGTTGATCTCGTGCTTCTTGAAGGCCACGTCGAGCGACGTCTTGTAGACCGGCTGCTCCACCGAGATCACGCGCGGCACGCGCAGCGACTTCACCGTGTGATGGTCCTTGGCCGTGATGCGCAGCAGCACCATGCCGGCGGCGTCGCTGATCTCCGACGAGAGCAGATCCCACCGTACGCGGCCGTTGGCGCTGCTGCCCTGCAGGCGGATGACCTGCTTGCGGTTGCTGCCGTGCAGCGTGAGCACCTCGGCGCCGGCGCGCTCGTCCCAGCGCAGCTCGGCGCGCTCGTGCGCGATCATCGGCGTGAAGCCGCCAAGCAGCGTCAGCACGTCGTCGGGGCGCAGCCGCACGCGCAGCAGCCGCGCCAGATTGCACGGCGACGCCGGCCCGTAGTAGTGGCGATTGCTCTTGGCGTCGACCAGCGCGAAGTCGCTGCCGTTGGCGACCAGCGTCGACAGCGGCGTGTCGAACGGCGAGACCGCGTCGAAGCGCAGCTTGCCGCCGCGTTCGGCCATCAGCCGCACGGTCGCCTTGACCTTGCCCTGGTTGGTCTGGTGCGCCATCCGTGTCTCGGCGCGCACGCTGCGCACGGCGTTGGCGCGCGCCGAGAGCGCCGCCACCAGCTGCTTGGCCGAAAGCGGCTTGTAGGGTCGGTCCACGCGCAGGCACGAGCCGGCGCGCAGGCCTACCAGAGCGACGACCGCGAGCGCCACCAGCTCGAGCGCGCGCGGCGACCGCCTCGTCCGCCCCGTCCGGTCAGGCACTACTTTCGCCCCGATGACGATGAGGACGACGAGGGTGATGCCGCCGATGACTGGCCGACGTGGCCGGCACGCAGATCCTCGATGCGCTTTTTGAGCTGCGCGCTCAGCTGCGGCTCCTTGCTGAGCTTGAGCGCGCGGCGCAGAAGCTCGAGCGCGCGCGGCAGCCGCTTGAGCGCCGCGTTGACCTCGGCGAGGTGGCGGATGATCTCGGGCTCCTCGGGCGCCGCGCGGTAGGCGTAGCTCAGCGCGCGCTCGGCGCGGGCGTAGCGGCGCTTCTTGAAGTACAGCCAGCCGAGGCTGTCCATGATGTAGCTGGCGCCCGGGCGCAGATACAGCGCGCGGCGGATCTCGCGCTCGGCGCGCGCGAGGTCGCCGCCGTGCTCGAGGCGCGTGTAGCCGATGAAGTTGTGCACGGCCGCGTCGCGCGCGTTTTTATCGAGCAGCGGCGAAAGGGCGGCGATCGCTTCGCGCCAGCTGCCCTTGCGCTCGAGCGCGGCGGCGAGCCCGAAGCGCAGCGCGCGCGAGTCGTGCCTCTTCGCGGCGTCGCGCAGCAGCGTCACGGCGTCGTCATCACGACCAGCGCGGTGCAGTGCGTCGCCCAGGGCCACGGCGAGCTCGTCGGCGCTCTGGTGCTTGGCGTAGACGCTCTGTAGCACCTTGATCGCGTCGGCGAGCTTGCCCTGATCGGCGTACACGCGCGCCAGCTCGCGCGCCGCGCGCACCGCCTCGGCGCCAGCGAGCAGCGCGCGCAGCCGTGCGACCGCGCGCGCGCGCTTGCTCTTCACGCGTGCCATGGCGATCGCCTGCGCCACACGCAGCGTCGGGTCCTTGGGCTGTTTGGCGACGAGCGGCGCGAGCAGCGCCAGCGTGCGGCGCGCCCGTTTGACGCGCAAGCCGACCTCCACCACCTGCGCGATGCGCTTGACGTCGTCGCCTGCGGCACGCTCGAGCACGGCGAGCAGGTCGTCGATCTCGCGCGTCTTGTTGCGCGCGGCGAGCACCTCGGCGAGCTCGAGCGCCACACTGACGTGGCCGCTGGAGTGATCGAAGGCTTCGCGCAGAAGCCGCGTCGCCTGCTCGAGCTGGCCCATGGAGCGCAGCACGTGCGCCAGGCGCATCAGCGTGTCGAGGTCGCTGCGCACCTGCAGCGCGTGCACGTAGGCGCGCGCGGCGCAGGCGTAGTCGAGCTGGCGCAGGCACAACAGCGCCAGCGAGCGGTAGCCCGGGCGCTTGCGCTCGACGCGCTTGACCATCTGATCGAGCAGCGCACGCGCCTCCCGCGGCCGTGCGCGCTCTTCGAGCAGCGCGGCGAGCCGCACGTAGGCGCGCGCGTCGCTGGGGTTGTGCTCGACGCACGCGCGCAGCGCCTTCTCGGCGTCGGCGTAGCGCTTCTCGCGCGCGGCGAGCGCGGCGCGCACGATCAGCGCGTCGGGAAAGCCTTCGCGACTGTCGAGCGCCTTGGCCAGGTGGCGCTTGGCGGCGGCCGCCATGCCGGTGCGGATCAACGTCTGCGCCAGCCGCGTGTGCAGATACGGCGAGCGCGGATCGAACGCGAGCGCGCGGCGCAGCTCTTCGGTGGCGAGGGTCGGGTTGCCGCGCGTCAACGCGATCTCGGCGCGCAGGAAGTGATGGTACGCATTGGGACTAACGTAGCGGGAGCTTTGCGCGCGGCCGTTGATCAGCCTCACGGTCCGCGGCCCGGAGCTCGCGCAGCCGCTCAGACCCAGCACGATCAGCGACGACAGCACGACCAGCCGCGCCGCCGTGCGGGCGACCGCCGCGGCTCGCGAGCGTGTGGTGTCTGTCGCAGGTGCTTGTGTTTGCACGCGTTCTCCGACACCGAACAGTAGCAGACTGCAGGCGTTCATGCTCTATTGACGCCTCGCGTGATGAAGCAGCTGCTAGAAATCCGCGGCTTGGTCTCTGGCTTCGGTGGACCGCCGGCCGTCGATGGCGTCGACATAGACGTCGGAGCGGGCGAGATCGTTGGCCTCGTCGGCGAGTCGGGCAGCGGCAAGAGCGTCACGGCGCTCTCGCTGCTCGATCTGCTCGAAGGCGAAGGGCGTGTGATCGAGGGCACGGTGCGCTGGCAAGGTGAGCTCGTCGACGCCGCGGCGCGCCGCGAGCTGCGCGGCGGGCAGATCGCGATGGTCTTTCAAGAGCCGCTCTCGGCGCTCAACCCGGTGCACCGCGTGGGGGCGCAGATCGTCGAGGCGCTGCGCCTTCATCGCGGACTCGACAAACGCGCCGCGCGCGCGCGAGCGCTCGAGCTGCTCGCGCTGGTCGATCTGCCGGCGCCCGAGCGCCGCGTCGACGCCTACCCGCACGAGCTTTCCGGCGGCATGCGCCAGCGCGTGATGATCGCCATGGCGCTCGCTGGCGAGCCGCGGCTGCTCGTCGCCGACGAGCCCACCACCGCGCTCGACGCCACGGTGCAGGCGCAGATCGCGCAGCTGTTGGCGCGCCTGCGCGCCGAGCTGTCGCTCTCGGTGCTTCTGATCACCCACGACCTCGCGCTGGCGCGCCGGCTGTGCCAGCGGCTCTATGTGATGTACGCCGGTCAGGTGGTGGAGAGCGGCGAGAGCGCCGCGTTGCTGAGCGCGCCGCGCCATCCCTACACCGCCGCGCTGGCGGCGGCGCTTCCGCGCCTGTCGGTGGGCGCCGGCGCCGACGCGCGCCAGCCGCTGCACGTGCTGCCGATGGCCAGCGACGAGCCGCGCGCGGCGCCAGGCTGCCGCTTCGCCGCGCGCTGCGAGCGTGCCGCCGACGACTGTCGGGCCGCCGCGCCGCCGTTCGAAGCGGGGCTTCGCTGCCTGCATCCGATCGAAGCGGCCGACGAGGCTGCCTCGTGCTGATCGAGGCCACGGGGCTGCACAAGCGCTTCGACGCGGGCGGCGGCCGCTACGTGCACGCGCTGCGCGGCGTCGATCTTGCCATCGATCGCGGCGTCATCGTCGGCCTGGTCGGCGAGTCGGGCTGCGGAAAGAGCACGCTCGGCCGCTGCCTGCTGCGCCTGGTCGAGCCCGACGCGGGCCGCATTGTCTTCGACGGCCAGGACATCACCGCGCTGCCGGCGCGCGCGCTGCGACCGCTGCGCCGCGCGATGCAGATCGTGCTGCAAGACCCGGGCGCCGCGCTCGACCCGCGCTTCACGGCGGCTCGCGCGGTGGCCGAGCCGCTGCAGATCCACGGCCTCGTGCGCGGCAAGACGGCGCAGCGCGAGCGCGCCGTGGCGCTGCTCGAGCGCGCCGGGCTCGCCGCCTCGCTCGCCGACCGTTACCCGCACCAGCTCTCGGCCGGTCAGCGCCAGCGCGTCTGCATCGCGCGCGCGCTCGCCGTCGAGCCGCGCCTGATCGTCGCCGACGAGCCGGTCAGCGCGCTCGACGTCTCGGTGCAGGCGCAGGTGCTCGAGCTGCTCTCCGAGCTGCGGCGCGGCGGCGAGCTGTCGTACCTCTTCATCTCGCACGACCTCGCCGTGGTGCATCACCTCGCCGACGAGATCGCCGTGATGTATCTCGGTCGCATCGTCGAGCGCGGCCCCGCGGCGGTGCTGCTCGAGCGGCCGCAGCACCCCTACACGCGCCAGCTCGCCGCCGCCGCCCTCGACGACCGCCTGCCCGCGCTGCGCGGCGAGCCACCCTCGCCGCTGTCTCCGCCGAGCGGCTGCGCCTTCCGCGAGCGCTGCCCGCTCTATCGCCGCGCGCCCGACGAGCGCTGCGTGCGCGAGCTGCCCGAGCTGCAGGTGCTCGCCGCGGATGACCGCTCCGCAGCCAGCGATCAGGGTGATCTGCGGGCCGCTCACGCAGTGGCATGCCACGTCGTTGGCGCCGCCGCGCCAGGTGACACATCTTCGAGCAGCGAGTAGTATTCGACCCGCAATGCCGCTGAAGATCCTTCTGGCGGAAGACGACGTCGAGGAGCGTCGACGTCTCGTCTCGTTCTTCCTTTCGGACGCTAGCCTCGCCGCCTACACCACCAAGGTGATGGAGGCTGGCGACGGCATCGAGGCGATATCGCACTTCGAGCGCGACGCGCCCGACCTCGTGCTGACCGATCTCGCGATGCCCAATCGCGACGGCTTCGACCTGGTGCGCGCCATCCGCGCGCGGCCCACCGGCGACGACCTGCCGATCATCGCCATGTCGGACAAGGCGCGCGATCTCGAAGCGGCCAAACGACTCAAGGCCTACAGCGTCGAGGTTGTCGGCAAGCCCGTCGACACCAAGGGCTTGGCGCTGCGCGTGCGCTCGCTGCTGCTCGAGCGGCGCCGGCGGCACCCGCAGCGTGCCGGCGACTGGCGCCGCGGCGCGCCCGACGTGGCGCTCGACGGCGAGGCGCGTGGTCCGTCGTCGTCGGGGCTGGCGTCGGTGCCGACGGCCACCGGCGGCGCGGCAGGCGGCTCGGCGCCCCTCGGCGAGCCGCTGCGCCGGCTCTCCACCGGCGTCGACGAGGTGCTGCTCTTCGACCGCCCGATCCGCGGGATGCTCGACAAACATCCGCTGCCGCGACTGCTCGTGCGGGCTGCCATCGACAACGCCACCGGCACGCTGAAGCTGACGCGCGGCAAGGTGCGCAAGCTGATCTACCTGCAGCACGGCCGGCCGATCTTCGTCGACTCGAACCTGCGCAACGAGACCCTCGGTGCCTATCTGGTGCAGCAGGGCGTCATCGACGAAAATCAGCTCGCGCGCGCGATGAAGCACGCGCGCGCCAACAACCGCAAGCTCGGCCAGGCGCTCGTCGAGCTGAAGATGACCAGCGAGGCCGTGATCAACGCCGGCCTGCAGGCGCAGACACAGATCAAGCTGGTCAGCGCGCTGCGCTGGCCTGACGGCGCCTTCAGCTTCATTCCGGGGACCGACTTTCTCAACCGCGTGCCGAGCTGTCCGGTAGACCCGGTGCGCCTCACGTTGACCGCGCTCAAGCGCTTCCTACGTCCCGAGCAGGTCGCCGACACGCAGTCCAAGCTCGTCGGTCGCGCGCTGGTGCTGACCGCCGCGGGACAGCAGTATCGCCGCATCGTCGACGACGTGTTCGGGCCGACCCTGCTCGAACGCTGCGCCGCCGGCGCGTCGCTCGCCGACGTCATCGGCCGCGGCCTCGACGTCGCGTCGGCGTGGGTGCAGGTCGAGGCCCTCGCGACCACCGATCTGGCCACGTTCGTCGAGCCGCCCGCCGAGGCGCTCGACAGCACGCCGTTCATCGAGAGCGGCGAGGTGCCCGTCGCCGACGTCGAGGAGCTGACGCTCGCGCCGCAGTCGGACGACGACGATCTGCCCGAGCCGCCGCGCAAGCGCGTGCCGAGCACCGCCAGCGAGGCGGCCGAGCTGCCCAAGGTCTCGCTCGGCCACGTGCCGCGCCCCGACGCCGAGGCGTCGGTAGCGACGGCGATCCCCGCGGCACCGGAAGAGCGCGCCGAGCCGCCCGAGCCGGCCGTGGCGCCGATTTCGGCCCAGGAGCTGGCCGAGGCTGAGACCCCGCCGCCCAAGCCCTTCGAGCCGGAGAAGAAGGCGCCGCTGCCCTCGGCAGAGTACATGATCCCGCCGGCGCTGCCGTCGCTCACCGGTCGCTCGCTCTCGCGCGAGCTGCCCGTCGTCGGCGCCCGCGAGCCCGAAGCGCCAGGTCGTGCGTCGACGCCGATGCTCGAGCTCGAAAACCTCGATCCCACCGGCGCCGCCACAGCTGTGCACGCGCCGAGCGTCGAGCTCGAGCTGTTCGACAAGAACGCGGCCGACGAGGAGCTCGAAGAGAATGCCGGCGGGCTCGACTCCGGCGTGCTGGCGCTGCCGCTGGTCGACGATCTCGAGCTCGAGGAGCGTGACCCGGACGCGCTGCCCTCGCTGCTCGCCTACGACGACGGCATCGGCAAGAAGACCACCGGCTCGGCCCCCGCCGTGGCGCACGGCGAGCGCGGCGAGCGCGGCGAGCACGCGACCAGCGACCACCTCGCGGTCAGCTCGTCGCCCGACTTCGACGTCCCCGAGGCCATCCCTCTCGCCGAAGCTGCGCCGCAGCCCGAGCCCGAGCCCGAGCCCGAGCCGCAGCCCGAGCCCGAGCCCGAGCCCGAGCCCGAGCCGCAGCCCGAGCCCGAGCCCGCGATCGCCGTCGCGATCGAGGTCGAGCTCGCCCCAGCGGTCGAGACCGCGGACGGCGACTCGCTCGTCGCGGCGCTGCGCGAAGTGCACGCCGCGATCCACGAGAAGAGCTACTACGAGCTGCTCGAGGTCGAGCCCGACGCGGACGCCAACCGCATCGAGAGCGCTTACCGCGCGCTGAGCGAGCGCTTCGACAACGACGCCTTCGCCGGCGTCGATCTCGGCGACGACGACGACATGCTCTTCGAGGTCAACCTGATGATCGAGCAGGCCCACGCCGTGCTGCTCGATCCGCTCAGCCGCAAGTCCTACGACGAGCGTCTCGCGCTCGCGCGCGCGCAGCCGAGCGCCAAACCCGCTGTCGTACGCGACGGCTTCGGCGCCGAGCTGTTCTTTCAGGACGGCCGCAACCGCCTCGCCGCTCAGGACCTCGAGGGCGCGGTCGAGGCGTTTCAGCAGGCCATCGAGCACAACGCCGCGCAGCCCGACTATCACGCCTACCACGGCTGGGCGCTGTACCTCGCGCGCGGCAAGGGCGAGGCGGGCGCGCGCGCTGCGCGGCCGTGCTTCGAGCGCGCGCTCGAGATCGCCCCCGACTCGCTCAAGGCGCTCGATCTCGCGGCTACCGTCGAGCTCGAGGTGCGCAACGAGGAGCAGGCGGCCAAACACCTCGCCGCCGCGCTCAAAGTCTCCGAGCCGCCGCGCCTCGAGATCTTTCGCCGCCTGCGTGACGTGCTGGCGCGCCGCGAGGCCTACCGCGAGCTCGAAGAGCACTACCGCACGATGATCTTCCGGCTGCGCAGCCACGACGCCGCGCGCACCGTCTCGCTGTGGGTCGAGCTTTGCTACCTCTATCGCGACAAGCTCGGCGAGCGGCAGCTGGCCAAGCAAGCGCTCGAGGTCGCCGCCAAGCTGGCGCCCGATGACCCTACGGTGCAGGCGGCACGCGCTGCGCTCGCCGCGGCCGCCGTCGTGCCTTGGCAGGACGCCGCCGAGGGGCAGCGCCAGCGCGTCGTGTCGCACCCCGAGGCGCCCACCGAGGCGTTGCGCGAGCTCGTGGCGCTGCATCGCCGCAGCGGCCAAAAGGATCGCCTCTTCTGCGCGGTGGCGCTGCTCGTCGGCCTCGAAGACGCCTCCGTCGCCGAGCGCGCGCTCTACAATCGACTGCGGCCCGACCGGCCCGACGCGCGCGCCGGCGCCTCGCTCGTGGCGCACCTCGACGCGCTGCGTGACGAGCACGAAAATCCGCTGCTCGAGGAGATCGTCGCCTGCCTGGCGCCGCTCTACTGCAAGCACTTCCCGCTCGAGCTCGACGACCTCGGCGCGTCGGCCGCCGCGACGCTCGCGCTCGACGACGCCTCCGCACCGTTGCGTGCCGCGCTCGAGCTCGCCGCGCGGCTGCTCGAGGTCGAGCTACCGCCGCTCTATCGCTCGAGCGCCGTCGACGGCATCGTGCCGCTTCCGTCTCAGACGTCGGCGCTGCTCGTCGGGCCGCGCGCGCTCGAGGCGCGCGAAGGCGCCGACGTGGCCTTCGCCGCGGGGCGCGCGCTGAGCTGCCTGGCGCCGGGGCGCCGCCACGTCTTCGAGCGACGCGCCAGCAACCTCAAGAGCGCCTTCCTGGCGGCGCTCGGTCTCGTGCGCCCCGACCTCAACCTCCCAGACGACGCCGACATCAGCGCGCTGCGCGCCGCGCTCGACGGCGGCGCGAGCGGCGTCGATCTCGACGTGCTGCGCCAGTCGGTGGAAGCGCTGCTCGAGCGCGGCGGCCGCATCAACCTCTCGGAGTGGATGCGTGCGCTGCGGCGCAGCGCGGCGCGCGTGGGCCTGATGGTGGGCGGCGATCCGGCGGCGCTGCGCCTCATCGCCGCCGACGAGGTCACACGCCGCGATCTGCTGCTCTTCGCGCTGTCGGGTGAGTTCTACGAGCTGCGAGCCCAGCTCGACGTGTCGCGGCCGCGTTAGCTCGCTTTTGGGTCGATGTAGAAGAGCGTGATGACGAGACAGTGGAACGCCTCGTCGGAAGACTGCGTCACGATCGTGTCGACGATCTCGTAGTCGCGATGCTCTCGGATCCACTCGGTGATGCGGTCTCCGAGGCGATCGCGCTCCTGCGCCATGGTGGCCGAGAAGACCTTGACGCCGTTAAAGCTGTTCTTCTTTTCTGTGCTCATTGATCACCTGCCATATCTCATCGTCTCGAAGAACGCGATTCGTAGCCTTCGCTTCGGCGAAAATGCGGGCCACCAGCTTGTCGTCGGCGGCGATGCCGCGCTTGTCGAGCCAGTAGATCACGTTTGATTCGCCGCTCATGTGGCCGATCTCGATCTCTTGCTGCTTGCCGAACATCGAGGCCGGGACACCCGAGTAGATGCGGTCTGCTAGGAATGCGTCGCCGCGGCGCTCTGCTTTGATCACGGCCGCGGCGTGCACGCCGGTACCGGTGCGGAATGCATCGGTGCCGACGAGCGGATAGTTGCATGGAATGGGCACGCGCGTAGCTGCCGAAACGGTCAGGCCGTACTGCACGAGCTTGGAGAGGTCGTTGTCGATCCAGCCCAGGAGCTTCATGTTGAGCAGCACCTGGTCGAGCGCCGCGTTGCCCACGCGCTCGCCGATGCCGAGGCAGGTGCCGTGCACGCGCTCGGCGCCGTACTCGGCGGCGAAGATGGCGTTGACCACGCCGAGGCCGCGGTCGTCGTGGCCGTGCCAGTCGATGAGCACGTCCTTGGCGCCGACCTCGTCGAGCAGCGCCTGCGTCCATTGGATCAGCGAGCGCACGCCGTCGGGCGTGGCGTGGCCGACGGTGTCGCACAGACAGAGCCTGTCGGCGCCGTGCTCGATGGCGTTGAGAAACAGCGCGCGCAGCACCTCGGGGTGCGAGCGCGTGGTGTCCTCGGTGACGTAGCAGGCCGGCAGGTTGTACTGCTTGCAGAGCTTGATGGCGTCCGCCGACAGCTTCAGCATGCGCCCGAGGTCCCAGTGCTCTGCGTAGAGCCGGATCGTGCTCGAGCCGATGAAGGCCATCACCTCGATGGGGACGCCGAGCTCCTGCGAGATATCGACGATGGGCTGGATGTCGGCGAGCACGGTGCGCCCGGCGGCAGCCGGCTCGAGCGCCAGCTTGCTGTCGCGGATCTCTTTGATCACCGCGCGCGTGTCTTCGTAGGCGCGCGGACCGGCGCCCGGCAGGCCGATGTCGGCGTATTGGATGCCGACGTCGTCCATCAGGTGCACGATGCGCAGCTTCTCCTCGATGGGCGGGTCGACCACCGACGGCGACTGGATGCCGTCGCGCAGCGTCTCGTCGAAGAAGCTGATGCGCTTGGGCGGAGGCGTCGGCGAGAGCTCGTTCCAGTCGTAGATGATGTCGTCTTCGCTGAGCTCGCTGACCGGTATGTCGAGCACGTTTTTGCGCGCCATACGTCTCCCTCCGCCGCTACGCCCTACGCCTATAACAGACCTCGCGCCGACGACAAAGCGCTCTTAGTTTTGCGGAGTTTGAGCGGCCGTCTGCCGCCGCTACTGGGTGCAGAAGGAGCAGCCCGCCTTGGGCGTCGCGAGGCATTGTCCGCCACCGCAGGCGCCGCCCGGGTTCGTGCACGTCTTGCGGCAGGCATACGCGCCGTTGTTGAACGAGGCGCAGAGGTAGCCGTTGGGGCAGAAGGTCGACGCGTCGCAGGCCGCGCCGGGGGCCACGGCGG
>JAGQIK010000315.1 GCA_020431405.1 Myxococcales bacterium | reverse complement strand
CGAAGCTCGCCGGCAAGCGCGCCGACGTGACGTTCACGATCAGCACCACGCGCGCCGGCGGGCGGCACTATTGCTTCGCCGCCGAGATCGCCAAGTGAGCAAGGCTGCGCCTGGCCTGGGAAGGCAAGAGACGATCACGGGGCCGCTGCCTCGCCAAGAGGCCGGCACCACGTCCGCCGCGCCGGCGCCGTCCACGCCGCAAGGCAATGACAAGCTGCGCCGCGTGGTGGCGATCTCGCTGCTCGCCGCCGCCAGCGCCGGGCTCGTCATCCACGCGCTGCTCTACAACTTCGTCTGCGACGACGCCTACATCTCGTTTCGCTACTCGTGGAACTTCGCCTTCCACAACGAGATGGTCTTCAACCTCGGCGAGCGCGTCGAGGGCTACACCAACTTCCTTTGGACCCTGCTGCTCGGTCTGCTGCTCAAGGTCGGGCTCAAGCCGGAGGTGATGTCGCTCGTCTTCGGCGCGGTTTTCGGCGCCGCGGCGATGGTGCTGGTCGTCGTGCTCACGCGCGTCTACCGCGGCGGCCGACAGAACGGCTGGGATTTCCTCGCGGCGCTGCTGCTGCCGACCTGGGGCACCTACGCGGTGTGGTGCTCGGGCGGGCTCGAGACGCAGATGTTCTGCGCGCTCGCCATGGGCGGCGTGACGCTCTACGTCGCCGAGCACGCCGGCCGCACCAAACGCCGCTGGTCGGGGCTGCTCTTCGCGCTGGCCGCCATGACCCGTCCCGAGGGCATGATGCTGTTCGGCCTGACGGGGATGCATCGCCTCGCCACCAACTTGATCGGCGAGCGGCGACTGCTTCCGACCAAGGCCGAGATCTTCTGGGTGCTCGGCTTCCTCGTGCCCTTCGGCATCTTCTTCGCGTGGCGCTACAGCTACTACGGCTGGCCGCTGCCCAACACGTACTACGTCAAGTCCGGCGGCGGGCTGGCGATCCTCAAGCGTTGGGGGCTGCCGTACCTGTGGGACTTCGTCAATCAGAACCGCCTCTACGTGCTGGCGCCGCTGCTGTTCGTCTTTCGCCCACGCACCGACTACGACCGCACGCGCGACGACAGCGAGCTCGGCGCCGGCGAGCACCAAGGCGTGCGCCCGGCGTTTGTCTGGAGCTACGTCGCGCTGCTGGTGTTGCCCTACGTCGGCTACGTGGCCTGGATGGGCGGCGACTTCATGGCCATGGGGCGCTTCTTCCTGCCGATCATGCCGCTGCTCGCGTTCTTCGCGCAGGAGGCCCTGCGCGAGGTGGTGGAGCGCTTCCCGCGCCCGTGGAGCCGCGAGCGCGCCGGCTTTCACGCGCCGCGCTTCGCCGTCGTCGCCCTGCTGCTGGTGGGCCTCGGCATCGTCAACAGCGCCGGCCTCTACCGCGCCAACAAGAAGCTGCGCTACCACCGCTGGGGCCTCGACACCATCGCCTACCTCAAAAAGTTCGCCGATGACCGCGTCATCATCGGCAACTACATGCGCAAGCACCTGCCCAAGGACACCTACTACTCGGTGGGTGGCGCGGGCGCCAGCGTCTACGCTTCGCGCCTCAAGGCGCTCGACGCCTTCGGCCTCAGCGACGAGTGGATCGCGCACCACGTGCCCGCCGGCAGCTCGCGTCCAGGCCACAGCAAGTTCGCCCCCGAGCACTACGTGATGCGACGCAAGCCCGACCTCTTGTGCCACATCGGCAAGCACGTCGACTACCTCTACCGCCCGCGGCGTTGGGAGGTGCAGAGCTGGCGGCGCAAGGGCTACCGCTGGGTCTGCCTCAACCCGCCCAACGTGCGCCCGCGCTACTACTGCTGTCTCAAGCGCATCGACCGCGATCTGGGGCCGTATCTGATCGAGGCCAACCCGTGAGGCCTGCCTCTTCGCCATCGCGCCCCGCGCGCCTGCCGGAGAGATCGAAAGCGCCGCCGCCGCCGCTCGGAGCCAAGCGCGCGCCGCTGGGGCGCGACGCGGCCGCCACGCTGCGCTGGCTCGGCGCCGTCGCCTTCGCCGCCGCCGGCCTGGTGCACATCGGTCTGCTCGCCTACATCTTCGCCACGCGCCTCACCGCGCCCTTCGACCTCGAGTGGATGGAAGGCGGCATGCTCACGCACGCGCTGCGCATCATGCACGGCGAAGGCGTCTACGTGCAGCCGTCGAGCGAGTTCATCTCGTATCTCTATACGCCGGGCTACCCCGCGCTGGTGGCGGCCTTCGGCAAGCTCTTCGGCGTCTCGTACACGCTCGGGCGGCTGATCAGCGTCGCCGCCTTCGCTGGTGTCTGCGCGCTGGCCTACCGCGTCGTCGCCTACCACGTCGAGCGCAGCCTCAGCGGGCCGCGCTGGGAAGCGCGCTTCTGGGCCATCGGCGTGGTGGGGCTGCTCTGCGCCTCGTTTCAACACACCGGCGCCTGGTACGACCTGGTGCGCAACGACTCGCTGTATCTGCTGCTCGTCATCGCCGGCGTGGTGCTGCTGTTCTATCGCCACAAGTCGTGGCCGCACCTCATCGCCGCCTCGATGCTGCTCGGGCTCGGCTTTTTGACCAAGCAGACCACCGCGCTGTTCATCGTCTTCTCCGGCTTTGCGGTGATGGCGCTTTGCTGGCGGCGCCTGCCGGTGCACGTGCTGATCGTCGGCGCCGTGGCCGGCGGCTCCACGCTGCTGCTCGAGGCGCTCAGCCGCGGCTGGTTCTGGGAGTACATCTACAAGCTGCACCAGGGCCACGACGTCTACTGGGACCGCATGCTCGAGACGACGCCCAAGATCCTGGCCAAGGCCACGCCGGTGGTGGCCGTGATCTTCTGCGTCGGTCTGCT
>JAGQIK010000314.1 GCA_020431405.1 Myxococcales bacterium | reverse complement strand
CGCAGCAGCCCCGCCACGCCGCCGACATCGCGCAGCAGGCGCTCGGCGAGCGGCAGCGCCCCGCCGCCGCCGAGCACCAACGCGAGCAGCTCGGCGTCCGACAGCGCCGCGGCGCCGAGCTCGAGCAGACGCTCGCGCGGACGGCCGCGCGCCGGCCACGGCGACTCGCTGGCGCTGGGATTCGAGCTGACTCTCGGACGGTCCACGGCGCGACCAGAGAGCAACGCACGTGCCGCCAGCGCCGCGCGTGATCTCGAAAGGTTGGCAACGCTAGGCGCCGCAGGTGGCGGGCGTATTTCGTACGCCCTGGTGGGTATCCGAGCTGCGACTGCACGCGGTATGCTCTCGCCATGCTCTACCTGCGCGTCGAGGGGCCTGATGGCGAGAGCCAGGAGCTCAGCCTAACCGGTCCGGAGATCAACCTCGGACGAGCGCCGGGCAACGAAGTACACCTCGCCGACGCCAGCGTCTCCAAGCGCCACGCCCGCATCGTCGTCAAAGACGGGCGCATGATCCTGGTCGACCTCAACTCGACCAACGGCACCTACGTCAACGGACGTCGGCTCGCCTCGCCGCAGGTGATCCACTGGTCCGATGTGATCGGCCTCGGCAACTTCGTGCTGCGCTTCAGCGACGCCAGCGAGCTGCCGCCGGCGCGCCGGGTCAGCGCCATCGAGCCCGCCTTCGCCACGCCGCGGCCGACCCCGCTGTGCATCGGCAGCGAGGAGCCGGACACGCCCGAGCACGATCGCGAGACCGACACGCGAGCGGAGCTGCCGATCACCTTCGTCGAGGTGTTCCGCTCGGCGGCGCTGATCACGCGCCACGGCGAGGTCGAGATCGACGGCGACGCCACCATCGAGGTGCGCGACCTGCCGCTGGCGCTGGTCGACGCGTCGCTGCGCGTCTCGGCCAAAGGCGCCGGCGATCCGCGCGTGGTCGACGTGCATGTCGCGCTGCAGCTCGAGCTGCCCGACGAAGAGCCGATCCCCGAGGAGGCCGAGCTCGACGCGCTGCGCCAGCAGATCGCGCGGCTCGACGAGCGGCGCAGCCGCCTGACCATCGAGACCGGCCACCTGCTCGCCGTGCGCCCGCAGCTGCCCAAGGCGCCGCGGCGCCCCGACGAGGCGCGCTTCTCCGCCGATCCCGTGCCGGCCTGGCTGTCGCTTTCGACCTGCGTGCGCGCGGAAGCCGAGTCGCGCCAGAGCCAGGTGCAGGCGCTCGACCAGCAGCTCACCGATCTCACCGAGCAGCTGGCCAAGGCCGAAGAAGCGCTCGCCAGGATCTCGTCCGAGCAGCGCGCGTCGCGCGAAGTGCGCAAGTGCGCGCGCGTCGCGATCAAAGGCGCGCGCGGCAAGATCGCGCTGACGCTCGACTATCAGGTGCCCGGCGCGCGCTGGTTTCCCAGCTACGAGCTGCGCGTCGACCAGCGCGGCGAGCGCGCCGAGCTGGTGATGAGCGCGCTGATCGCGCAGTGCACCGGCGAGGACTGGGAGGGCGCGCCGCTAGCGCTTTCCACCGCTGACATCACGCGCAGCGGGCGGCTGCCGCGACTGGGCGCGTGGCGCATCGGACGCGCGCGCCGCGAACGGCCGGCACCCGGCTGGCGCCCGCTGCCGCCGGGCCTCGAAGAGCTGTTCACCGACTTCGACCGCTACCAGCCGCCGACGCCGTCGTCGGTGCCCGTGCCGCCGCTGGTGCTGCCCGGCGGCATCGCGGGGGCGCTGTCGCGCGCGCCGCTGGCCGGCGACAGCCCGGCGCTGGCGCGGCCCACGGTGGCCGGCTTCATCCCCGACTCGCCCACGCCGACGTCGCTCACCGAGCACGAGGACCTGCGCGACGGCGACACCGGCGAGCTGATGCTCGAAGGCGACCTCGAACCGCCGCCCGCGCCGTCGCATCAGGCCATGCGCGACCTCGTCACCGGCGAGCTCGAGGCGGCCTACGAGCCCGAGCCGGTGGCGGCGACCATCGACGAGTTCGAGTTTCTCGACGAGTCGGGGGCGAGCTTCGACGAGGAGCAGACCGTCTCGCAGCGCAGCGACGCGCGCCGCCGCGAGCGTGTCACCACGGCGGTCGAGCGCGCGGCGGCGATGGTTGTAGATGCGCCACCACTCGGCTCCGCGGCCGTCGCGGCCAACGACGCGCCAGCCGCTGCGCCGCAGTCCGCCCCGGCGCCGGCGTCGAGCTCCTCGCGCCCCATCGCGCCCGACGCCAGGCTGCTGACCTACGACGAGCTGGTCGTGGCGGCGGCGCACGAGTCGAGGCGCGGCACGCTGCGACCGCGGCGCCCCGACGAGCTGCTGCCCGGCAACATGTCTCAGCGCTCCGAGGCCGAGTCCATCGTGCAGCTCGGCCGCTTCGCGCGCGAGCGCGAGCGACAGGCGCTCGCGGCCCTGACGCCGCCCAACGGCGCGGTGCCCGTCGAGCAGAGCAGCGGACACTTCGCCTACCGCTACGAGGGTCGCACCTGCGACGTGCCGTCGGATGGCGCGCTGCACCGCGTCTCGGTCACGCGCTGCGAGCTGCCAGCGCGCGTCAGCTACCGCACCGTTCCGCTCATCGATCCGTCGGTGTTTCGCCTCGCCATGCTCGAAAACCCGCTCGAAGCGCCGCTGCTCGCCGGGCCGCTCGACGTCTTCTGGGGCTCGGATTTCCTGGTCACCAGCCGGCTCGACACGACGGCGCCAGGCGCGCGCATCGAGGCCAGCCTCGGCGTGGAGCCGGCGGTCAAGGTGGCGCGCAACGTGCGCCACGCCCAGAGCGAGAAGGGGCTGCTCGGCGGCCGCACCGTCTACGAGGACCACATCGAGATCGAGGTCGCGTCGTCGCTGGCGCGCGAGATCGTCATCGACGTCATCGAGCGCGTGCCGGTCAGCGACGACCGCAAGATCGACATCGAGATCAGTGACGAGTCGCCGCCGGGTCGGCCCTTTGACCAGCAACAGCCGATCCGCGGCGGTCGCTGCTTCAGCTTCTCGGTGGACGCCGGCGCGCGCGCGCGCTGCTCGCTGCGCTACAAGGTCACGCTGCCGTCGGGCAGCGAGATCGTCGGCGGCGGACGGAGGGCCGGATGAGCGACGCACGGCTGGTAAACGCACCTGTTCGGCGCGTGACCGTGATGGAGGACCGCGCGCAGGTGCGGCGCGTCGGCAAGATCGAGCTCGAGGCTGGCCAACACTTGCTGCGCGTGGAGCGCGCCACGCCGCTGGTGGTCGACCGCACGCTGCGCGCGGGCTTGGGACCCGACGGCAGCGGGCGCTTGCTCGACGTGCGCATCCGCCGCGAGGCGACGGTGCGCGCCAGCGCGCCGCAGCAGGAGCGCGAGCTCAGCGAGCAGATCGAAGCGCTCGGCGTCGAGCACGCGCGCGAGCGCGACCACGGGCGCGCGGTGGATGCCGAGCAGCAAGCCACGCGGCGGGCGCTCACCGATCTCCTTTCGGTCATCGCCGACGAGGCGGGCCGCGGCAACGACCACGCCGACAGCTGGCGAAGCGGCCTGAGCGCCATCGCCGAGCGTTCGCGCGCGCTCGAGGAAGAGGCGGCACAGATCCTCGAACGAAGCGAGCAGCTCGTGCGCCGTATGCAGCAGCTCAACCACCGGCGCTGGCTGGCGCTGCAGCCGACGTCGGTCTACTGGGCCGATCTCGAGGCAGTGGTCGAGGTCGAGCGCGCTGGCGCGTTCGAGGTCTATTGGGAGTATCTCGTCCCGTGCACCATGTGGCGCCCCTCGCACGAGGCGCAGCTCGAAGGCGACGGCAAGCTGTCTTGGTCGACCTACGGCACCGTCTGGCAGCGTACAGGCGAGCCGTGGACCGCCGTCGAGCTGGTGCTCTCGACGGCGCGGCCGGCGCTGGGCGCCGAGCTGCCGACGCTCGCGGAGGACCAGCTGTTCCTGCGCCCCAAGACAGGTGCCGAGCGCGACGAGGTCGAGGTCACCCTGCGCGACGAGACCATCGCCAACGTCGGCCCCGCTGTCGAGGCGCGCACCGTCGACACGGTGCCGGGCGTCGATGACGGCGGCGAGACGCGCGCGTTCAGGCTTGCTGACGCGGTCAGCGTGCCGTCGGACGGCAGCGCCCATCTGGTGCGTATCGGACAGTTTCAAACGCGATGTGACCTCTCGCGCGTGTGCTTCCCCGAGATCGAGCCGCTGGTCTCGCTGCGCAGCGAGCAGGACAACGCGGGCAAGAGCCCGCTGCTCGCCGGACCGGTGCGGCTGGTGCGTGACGGCGGCTTCATGGGGCGCTCGAGCATCGACTTCGTCGGCGCTGGCGAGCGCTTCGCGGTGGGCTGGGGATCGGACGACGCGGTGCAGGTGGTGCGGCTGACCAGCCGCCACAGCGAGGAGACCGGCTTTTCGCGGCGCATGCGGCATCGCTTCCGCGTGCGCGTCTACGTCTCGAACACGGCCCCCGAGCCGCGCAGCTTCACGCTCACCGAGCGGGTGCCCGTCTCCGAGATCGAGGCCGTGCGCGTGGAGATCGTCGCCGCCGAGAGCAGCTCGGGCTACGACGTCGACCGCGACGGGCACGTGCGCTTCGGTCTTTCTCTCGGCCCGCGCGAGTCGCGCGAGCTGTCGCTGGTGTTCGATCTCGAGGCCTCGAAGAAGGTGCGCTGGACGCCGTGAGCACCAAGCTCGTGGCGCGCTTCGCCGGCGCCGAGGACGCCGCGGCGAAGGTCGAGGAGGCACGCGCGCAGGGCGTGATGATGCTCCCGCTCGGCGAGCAGCCGCAGCTCGCGCAGTACGCGCCGCTGACCGTGGTGTGCGTGGTGGGCGAGAGCGTCTCGGAGCTCGAGTGCGAGCTGGTGCAGGCTATCCCCGGCGCGGGGCTGGTCGTGCGCGTGCCCGACCTCGCGCCGCTCGAAGAGCTCGCGCAGGGCGCGACGCCGCCGGCGACGGCGCCTGCGGTAGACGTCTCCGTGGCGCCAGAAGAAGCCGACCACGAAGACGAAGACGGGGGCGACGAAGAGGCGGGGCAACAGCGCAAGAGCGGGCGCCCCTCCCCTGGTGTGCTGTCGTGGCCGATCGAGAAGCTGCAGTCGGAGTTCGGCAACCTCTCGCAGCCGGACAAGATCCGCCTCGCGCGCTACGGCAAGCGCCCGGCGCGCATGCTGATCGCGCGCACGCAGGACAAGATGCTGCACACCTTCCTGCTGATGAACCCGAAGATCGGCGGCGACGAGGTGGCGGTGTTGATCGGCGCGCCCAACGCCGACCCTTCGATGATCAAGCGCGTGATCGGATCGCCCGAGTGGCTGCGACACACCTCGGTGGCGCGTGCGCTGATCTCCAACCCAAAGCTGACTCAGCAGCAGGTGGTGAAGGTGATGCGCAGCGTGCCTCTCGACGACCTGCGGCGCATGGCGCGCACGGGTCGCGTGCGCGCCAGCGTCAAGCGCGAGATCATCAAGTACCTCGAAGCGCGCGGGATGAGGTAGCGAATAGCGGGAGACGGGCGCCTAGCGCGTGACTTCGGTGCGCTCGGCGAGGTGAATGCGCGTCGCGTCAGCAGGCGACGGCGGTGGCTCGCCGGCGTCGATGATCTCGATGATCAGCTCTTCGGCGTCCATCCAGCTGTCGTCGTAGCCGGGCGGCACGCGCCGCTCGCCGACGCGGCGCTCCTTCTTTATCAGGCGCGCGTCGGGCTGTTTGTTGCGGCGGTCGCGCCAGCGTCGGTCCCGCGCCAGACGCTGGCGTAGGCCGTCGATGGTGGTGGGCATCGGCTGCAGTTGGAAGGCACGTGCCGCGTGGTTGTGGCACATGGGCACCCAGCGCGTTTGGAACTCGACGAGCTTGAGGTTGTGGCGCCGCCGGTCGCCGCAGACGCTGCAGGCGGCACCGACGCCAACGGGGCGCGTCTCGGCCCAGCGCAGGTAGCAGATGGAACAACGGCCTCGCCGCAGGAAGTTGGCGCGAGCGCCGCACGCCTCGCATTTGAACACGGTGTCAGACAACGCGGCCTCCGAGCTCTCAAACCGCGAAGAAGTCTTCCGCGGAGGTGGAGGACCAGTAGTACTCCGTGCGTCCATGTGGGCAAGTTTTTGGCCCACGGGCGCGTGGCGTCTTAGCGTATGCGCATGTCGACCAAGCTTCGCGTGCGCGTCTCACCGTTGCTGCTGATCTCGATGCTCGCGCTGGCGCCCGCCCTGATGGGCTCCAAGTGCCCCATCGCCGTGGGCACCGGCGACAGTGCCGGCGGTGGCGGCGGCGGCGGTGGTGGTGGCGGTGGTGGCGGCGGCGGCAACGGCGGCGCCATCGATGTCGGCGGCTCGGCGGGCGCTATGTGGCAGTCGACCAGCGGCTCGCAGATGACGATCACCATCGTCGACAGCAGAGGCCAGGCCGGTAGCGGAGAGAGCGACGGGCGCACGCCCGTGACGCTGCTCGGCCAGACCGTCGAGCCCTCGGCCATGTGTTTTCGCAGCGACGTGATCTGTCCGCAGAACGTGCTGCCCGCGGAGCTTCCCATCGGACAGTCCGGCGGCTTGGTGCTGATGGGCTTCAATCGCCGCGGCCCACTCGCGGCGTTCCCCGCCGAGTCCACCTTCGGCGGCGCGCTGCAAGGCGACGCGCTCGTCGTGCCGCTTCTCTTCGGCCAAGGCTACTGCGCGCCGCTAACCGGCTCCGAGCTGACCGCCACGGTCCACGCCGCTGCCTCCGACGACTCGTTCGCCGAGCGCATCGAGGGCCGCATCACGCTCGTCTACAGCGGAAGCTGCGTGTCGCTCGGCGGCGGCGCGGTCAGCCCCGAGGCGACGGTAGCGTTTTCGGTGAGCTTCGAAGCGACACGCCCGCTCCCGACCGAATAGCTCCGAATCCGAGCGGCAGTGCCTAACGCGCCCGGCAGGACTTGCTGCCAGCGCCCGCGAGGCGCGCGAACGCGCGCATCGCGGAGCGCGCCGCCCCAAGTCCTGACGGGCCGTTCGGCAGCGCGTTAGCGCTGCCTAACGCGCCCGGCAGGACTTGAACCTGCGACCTACGGATTCGAAGTCCGGCGCTCTATCCAACTGAGCTACGGGCGCATGAACGAAAGCGCCGCGCGGGCTCGCGCGGCGCTCGGTGTGATCCCGGAAGGACTCGAACCTTCAACCAATGGATTAAGAATCCACTGCTCTACCAATTGAGCTACGGGACCAGCGGCGTCTTCGCCTCCAACGATACAACCACGTTGGAATGGCGAAGCCTATACCCTCGGCCTCTGCACCTGTCAACCGTCGAGGTCATCGCGCGCGCCAAACAACCTCCGTCCACGCCGAAACGCACCCCGAAGCGCGCCACAAAACTGGGGATGGCCTGATGTCCAGCGGTTGGTATGTTCTTCGCGCTCCAACACGACCGACTGTTCTCGACCGGAGGCTGCACTGTGAAAGCTCTGCTACCTGAATTCCTCAAGCCCTACGCCGATCTGATCCAAGGCACCGCCCTCGCCATCGGCATCTTCATCATCGGTTGGATGCTCTCCAAGTGGGCGCACGCCGCCGTGCTCAAGCTCGGCCGCAATCGCAAGTTCGACGAAGCGCTCGTGCGCTTCCTCAGCTCGTTCGCGCGATACACCGTCGTCGTCGCCACTGTGCTGACCGCCCTCGGCGCCGTCGGCGTCAAGACCACGAGCTTTGTCGCGGTCTTCGCCTCAGCCGGCCTCGCCGTGGGCCTCGCGCTGCAAGGCAACCTAGGACACTTTGCCAGCGGCGTGATGATCCTGCTCTTCCGCCCGTTCACCATCGAGCACTTCTGCGAGCTCGCCGGCAAGCTGGGCACGGTCAAGGACATCGGCCTCTTCGCCACCACGCTGGCGACGCCGGGCAACGAGACGATCATCATCCCCAACGGCAAGATCACCGGCGACGTCATCACCAACTTCACCGTCTCCGGCACGCGGCGCGGCAGCGTCACCGTCGGCGCCTTCTACGGCTGCGACATCGTCAAGACGCAACAGGTGCTGCTCGAGGCGGTCAAGAAGATCGACATCCTGCTCGACGATCCCGAGCCATCGGTCGCCCTCTCGAACCTCGGCGCCAGCTCCGTCGACTTCACGGTCTACGGCTGGTGCAAGACCGACGACTTCCTCACCATGGTCGCCGCGATGCGCCAGGCCTGCTACGACAGCCTCAACGAAGCCGGCATCGAGATCCCCTTCAACCAGGTCGTGGTGCACCAGGCACCGTCGGCCAACGACGCGAGCTAACGCTCAGCGAGCCACGTCGACAGCAAGTAGTCGATCATCGCGTCGATCTCGTCGAGGTTGGCGAAGTGCACGAGGATCGCGTCGCCAGCCTTGCGGCCGCCGAGCACATCGTGCACCGCGCGTTCGTCGCGGCGCCCATGTCGCCAGCGCTCGACAAGAATGTTGGGTCCGAGCGGACAATGCGCGAAGCAGCTCGCCTGCTCGACGCGCAGCCGCGCGTCGCCGAGCTCGGCGGCGCGACGCTCGGCGCGCTCGATGATCGGCAGGCTCGTCTTGCCGCAGTTGGGCCCGCGGCACATGCGCAGCAGCACGCCGTCGAAGTCGCTCGCTGGCGGATCGTCGCTCAGAGCGCCGCCAGCTCGGCTTGGTGCGCCTCGACCAGCGCGTCGAGCTCGGCGCGCACGCGCACCTGCGCCGCATCGAAGGCCTCGTCTGCGCCGATCTCACCGCGCAGCTCGTAGTAGCACTTGAGCTTGGGCTCGGTGCCGGAGGGCCGCACGATCACGCGCGCACCTCCCGCGAGCCAGTAGATCAGCACATCGCTCGGGGGCAGCTCGAGCGGCGACGACGCCCCCTTGGCGTCATAGCGCTCGCCCGCCGCCACGTCGGCCCAGCGCTCCACGGCGCGGCCTGCGATGTGGCTCGGGCGCGCGGCGCGCAGCTTCTCGCCTGCGCTCGGCCCTTCGGCCGCTGCCGCGTCCAGCGCGAGGGACTTCTGCACCGTCAGAAACAGGCCTAACTCGCGATAGAGCGCCTCGAGCCGCTCCAGCACCGTCGAGCCCGCGGCGTGCAGCGCGGCGGCCATCTCGGCGAAACAAAGCGCGGCGGAGATGCCGTCCTTGTCACGCACCACGCGCCCGACCGTGTAGCCGAGCGCTTCCTCGTAGCCGAAGATGAAGCGCTCGCCGCGCTCGCGCTCGCGCTGCATGGCGACGTTGGTGATCCACTTGAAGCCCGTCAGCGACTCGTAGCTCGCCACGCCGCGCGCGCTCGCCAGCGCCGCCAGCATCTGCGACGACACGATCGAGCAGCCCACCACCGCGCCCTCGGCTTCGCCGCGCCGCACCGCCGCGTCGATGCGATCGGCGCCGAGCAGCACGCCGAGCTGATCACCGCTGAGCATGCGGTACTCGCCGTGCGCGTCACGCGCCGCTACCGCGAGCCGGTCGGCGTCGGGGTCGTTGGCGATGGCCAGCGGCGCGTCGACCTCGCGCGCCAGTGCCAGCACCGAGTCCATGGCGCCGGCTTCCTCGGGGTTGGGGAAGCGCACCGTCGGGAACGTGCCGTCAGGCTCGCGTTGGCTGGCTACGGTGTGCACGGCGTCGAAGCCGGCGCGTGCGAGCGCCGCCTCCGTGTAGAGCGCGCCCACGCCGTGCAGCGGCGTGTAGGCGATGCGCAGCTTGGCGCGCTCGCCTTCTTCGCGCGGGTGCACCGACAGCTCGCTGATCGCCCCCAGATAGCGCTCGATGATCTCGTCGCCGAGCGGCACCACGCGGCCCTCGGCGCGTGCCTGCTCGAGATCGGTCCACGGGATCTCGGCCGCCGAGGCGGCCTCGTCGATGGAGGCGGCGATACCCGCGTCGTGTGGCGGGATGATCTGCGCGCCGTTTTCCCAGTAGACCTTGTAGCCGTTGTACTCGGGCGGGTTGTGGCTGGCGGTGATCACCACCGCCGCGGCGGCCCGCTCGTGAGCCAGCGCGTAGGCGCAGATCGGCGTTGGCAGCGGGCGATCGCCGAGAAACACGCGCAGCCCCAGCGCGGCGAAGACAGTCGCGGCGTCGGCGGCGAACACGTCCGACATGCGCCGGCCGTCATATCCGAGCACGATGCCACGCTGCGCCGCCTCGGGGATCTGCGCCAACAAGTAGCGCCCCAGCCCCGCGCTCGTCTCGCGCACCACCAGTCGGTTCATGCGCGACGGGCCGCCACCCAGCACGCCGCGCAACCCCGCGGTGCCAAAATCGAGCCGCGCCCCAAAGCGTCGCCTCAAGTCGTCGAGCGCTCGTTCGTCATCGCGCTCGACGCGCGTCACGAGCGCCTGTAGCTCGTCTCGCGTGCCCTGGTCAGGATCACGCGCGATCCAGCGCCCCACGTGCTCGAGAAGTTCCTTCTTGCTGGCAGTCATCGCCCCTCCGCAGCTGCCGAGCATAGACCGAACTCTCTCGACGTTGCGAGGCGTTGCGCACTTGACCCCTCTGCAAGCGGGTGCTATTCGGCGTCAGGTAAGGGCCCATAGCTCAGCCTGGTAGAGCAGTAGACTTTTAATCTATTGGCCGTAGGTTCAAATCCTACTGGGCTCAAGACAGCACGAATCAGTACAACCAGTCCCCATCGTCTAGCCTGGCCAAGGACACCGGCCTTTCACGCCGGCGACACGGGTTCAAATCCCGTTGGGGACGTAAGTAACGCAGTGCCTTCCTCGACTTCGAACTTTGAACTTCGAACTTCGACTTCCACTTTCCACTTGGTCTTGGCCCTAACCCTCGGGCTCCGTTTCGACTCCTCCATCCTCCCTGCCTCGATCAGAGCCAGAGCCGAAGCGGAAGCCTAGGATTGAGGCCAAGGCCAAGGCCAAGGCCAAGGCCAAGTCGAAGCCGAAGCCGAAGTCGAAGTCGAAGTCGGAGTCGGAGTCGAAGTCGAAGTCGAGAGTGGTTGGTCGTACGTGAGCTGTCGCACCGATCGGGGGCAACGGACACACCGTCAGCCTCGGTCGGCTGTCCCCGCGACGCCGATCACTATCGAGCGAGCCTGCCCACTTGCGTCGCATCGCGTGGCTGTGGCGCGGCCGTTGCTCTTGCACGGTCGCAAGGAGGCACAGCTTATCGATGAGAGCTAGATCAACACTGCACGACAACCGAAGAGCCCCACTGGTGATCGCCGCCACGATCCTCGCCGCGATCGTGTTGCTCGCAGCCACGCCTGCGAGCGCCAACCCAGCCGACATCTCTCCAGCGCCAGCACAGGGCATACAGCAGAGCGCCGCGATGGATCGCTGGATGAGCTTCCAGCTCGAGGGCACGCACCTCTACGCGGGCATCAGCCTCGCCCCAGGCGTCTCGATGGGCCTCGACTACGACTCGGGCGCGACCAGCGACAGCGCCGGCGGCTTCGCCTTTGCCTTTCGCTTCGGCGCGCTCTTCGGCCGCACCGAGCTCGGCATCGAGATCTCTCCCGTGGCGACCGTCGTCGACTTCGACGCGCGCGCCAACTTCACGCTCAACGGCCACGTCGGCTACCTCGTGCCGCTCACGCAGAACCTCTACTGGCCGCTGCGCTTCGGCGTCGGCTTTCTCGCCGTCAACACCGCGCGCGCCGACGCGCTCTTTCAGGCGCGCGCCGATCTGATCGGCCTCGGCTACAAGCTCGGCCACGTGCTGGTCGAAGCCAACCTGCCGACGTTTCGCTTCACCACCGACTTCGACGCCGGCGCGGTGATGACGTGGGGCTTCAACTTCTCGGCCAGCTACGTCTTCTGACGCTATGCTGCCCGTGTGCGCCAGAGCCGTCTGATCATCTTTGCCCTGTTCGCCGTCGGCCTCGGCTCGGTGGCCGTCAGCGCGCTGTTGGTGCACCGCGTCTCGAGCACGGCGGCCGAGATCCAGACGCTGCACTCGCCCGCCCTCGCCGCCGCGCTCTCGCTCAAGGGTCTGCTCTCGCACGCGGTGCAGAGCGGCTACGCCCACCAGCTCACCGGCGACCCGCGGCAGCGAGCCGCGTTCAGGACCTCTCTCGCTCGCGCTCGACGGCAGTTCGTCGCGTACGCGCGAACCGCTCGCGCCGAGCAGCCCGGCGAGGAGACCGAGCGCGCCCTGCTCGGTCGCATCGGCAAGCTCCTCGGCGAGCTCGAGCGTCGAGCCGCAGCGCTCTCGCGCAGCACGCGCTTGCCCACGCCCGATCGCGCCGGCGCGCTCTCGGGCTACCAGGCGCTCGTCGACCGCGCGCTGAAAGCTCTCGATACCCTCGTCGCCCACGAGCACCGCGAGGTCAAGCAGGTCGACCGGCTGCTGCGGGGAGCGCTCGGCGAGGCGCGCCTGAGCATCTGGGGCGTCGCCGCGGCGGTGCTGCTGCTGGTGCTCGGCACCGCGGTGATGCTGCAGCGCGCCCTCGGCCGCGCCAACGCAGCGCTGGCCGAGCAGCGCCGGCTGCGCGATCGCTTCGTCGAGGGCAGCCTGCGCGTGCAAGACGACGAGCGGCGCCGCATCGCCCGCGAGCTGCACGACGAGACTGGCCAGGCGCTCTCCGCCCTCGCCGTCGGCTTGCGCCAGCTCGCGGGCCCCGAAGCGCCCGACGAGACGCACCAGGCGGCGGCGCGACTGCAGGCGATCGCCGAGGACTTGGTGGACGGCATCGGACGCCTGGTCGATGGCCTTCATCCGCAGCTTATCGAGGACCAGGGCTTGGCCGCCGCGCTCGGCCACCTCGCCGACAAGACGCAGCGCGCGCACGGCGTGCAGGTCGATCTCGAGGTCGCCGGCGCGGCGGGTGTGGCGCTCGATGCGGGCCGAGCGCTGGCCTTCTATCGCGTCGCGCAGGAGGCGCTGACCAACGCCGTGCGCCACGGCAAGGCGACGCAGATCGACATTTGTCTCGTGCGGCGCGCAGGGGCGCTGCGCTTGACCGTCGAGGACGACGGCTGCGGCTTCGACGCCGGCGTGGCCGCGACCCAAGGCGGCCTCGGACTTCCCGGCATGCGCGAGCGCGCCGCGGCGCTCGGTGCAACGCTCGCCGTCGAATCGCAGCCCGGCGCCGGAACGACCATCGCCATGGACCTGGCGCTCGATTCGAGCTCGCCGGCCGCGGAAGCCACACCATGAGCGCCTCCATCGGCGTCGTGCTGGCCGACGATCACGCGGTGCTGCGCGAAGGTCTCGCCGCGCTGATCGACGCTCAGCCCGACATGACCGTGCTCGCGCAGCTCGACGATGGCGCGGCCGCGCTCACCAGCTGCCGCGAGCTCAGCCCCGACGTGCTGATCGTCGACTTGACGATGCCCGGCGTAGGCGGCCTCGAGGTCGTCGAGAAGCTCGCGCAGCAAGCACCGCGCACGCGCGCCCTGGTGTTGACCATGCACGACAACCCGCGCTACCTGCGCTCGGCGCTCGCCGCCGGCGCGGCAGGCTACGTCGTCAAAGCCCTCGCGGCGCGCGAGGTGCTCGATGCGATCCGCGCCGTGCACCGCGGCGAGGCGTTCGTGCGCGTCAGCCTCGCCGGCGGCGCGCTCGGCGGCGCGGTCGCCACAGCCACCGCACCACGTCTGCGCGGCGTGCCCAAGGCCACGCTCAGCCAGCGCGAGCGACAGGTGCTGCGGCTGATCGCCTACGGCTACACCAACCTCGAGGCGGCCGAGGCCCTCGGCGTCGGCAAAAAGAGCATCGACTCCTACCGAGAGCGCCTGCAGCACAAGCTGGGGCTCTCGCGACGCTCGGAGCTCGTACGCTACGCGCTCGACGCTGGCCTGCTGAGCGCCGAGCACGACGCCGACGACGACGCCGGCGAAGGCTGAGCCCAGCCGCTCGGGCCCCGCCCGCGGGGCAAAGTACGGCAGCCACCCGGTTAGCTGCCGGACCTTTGCCCGATAGCGCCATCCGCGACCGGGCCTTACCGTTTGGCCGTGGTGAGCGGTCTTCGTCGAGCCTGTTTCGCGGCCGCGCTCGCGGCCAGCGCCGCGGCGTGCGTTCCGAGCTCGCCACGAAACCGCAGCGACATCGCCGACGCGCTGCGCGAGCGCTCGGGCTACTCGGTCGGCGCCTACCGCGACAAGGCGTCGATCCCCGCCGGCGTGACGCTGGCCGATGGTCTCAGCGCCGAGGAGACCGTGGCGCTGGCGCTCTGGAACAACGCGCGGCTGCAGGCCACGCTGGCACAGCTGGGCCTCTCCAAGGCCGACCTCTTTCGCGCCGGCGAGATCCCCAACCCGGTGGTCTCGATCTTCTTTCCCGTCGGTCCCAAGCAGCTCGAGTGGACCGCGCGCTGGTCGCTGGACTGGCTGTGGCGCCGTCCGTTTCGTGTCGCCGCCGCCAAGCTCGACGTCGAGCGCGTCGCGCACACGCTCGTCGCGGCCGGCCTCGACACCGTGCGCCAGGCGCGTGACGCCCACGCGCAGGCCGCCTTCGCCGAGCAGCGGCAGAAGCTGCTCGAGGTCTCGGCAAAGACATGGCAGTCCGTCGCTGACCTCGTCGCGTCGCGCCTTCGTGCCGGCGCGGCGAGCCTCTTCGAGGTCACCGCCGCTCAGAGCGACGCGCGCGTGGCCGCCGTCACCGCGTCGCAGCACGCGCGCACGGTGGCGATGCGACGCGCCGAGCTGCGCGAGGTGATCAATCTGCCGCGCGGCGCAGCGCGCCGAAAGCTGCCGGCCGTGCTCGCACCGCGCGCGCCCGCCGACCGCTCGGTGGACATCGCGGCGCTAACGCGGCGCGCTCTCTCGTCGCGCCCCGAGGTGCTGGCCGCCAAGGTCGCCATCGTGCGCGCCGGCAAGGCTGCGCGGCTGGCCGTGGCGCAGATCTTCACCATCGTCGGCGGCCTCGACAGCAACGCGCAGGGCCGCGAGGGCTTCGAGCTCGGTCCCGCCGCCGACATCACGCTGCCGATCTTCAACCAGAACCAGGCCGGGCGGCAGCGCGCGCGCAGCGAGCTGCGACAGGCGACCTGGACCTACGCAGCGATCGCGCGCCAGGTGCGGCGCGAGGTCGCCGTCGCGGCCCACCGCTTCGAGGCGGCACGCGCAGCCATCGTCGCCTGGCGGCTGAGCGTGCTGCAGCCGCTCGAGCTCAACCTCGTGCGCGGCACCAAAGCCTACAAGGCGGGCGCCGCCTCGTATCTGCAGGTGCTCGACGCCACGCGCAAGCTCGTCGACGCGCGCCTGCGACGGCTGCAGCTGCAGCTCGAGCAGCAGCTGTCGTTTCACGCGCTGTGCCGCGCCGTGGGGCGGCGGCTATGAGCGGCGCCAAGCCCACACGCGCGCTCGCCGTGCTGGCGCTGCTGCTCGCTTGCGCGGGCCTGTGGCACGCGGCGAGCGCCAAGCCCGCCACCGTCAAGCCGAGCACCGACGCGCGCATCAATCGCATCGAGCTCTCGGCCGAGGCGATCAAGCGCCTGGGCGTGGCGCTGGCCGCCGTCAAGCGCGAGCCCGTGCCGCGCACGGTGCGGCTCGCCGGCCAGGTGATATCGCGGCCGGGGTCGGCGGCCGTGATCTCGGCGCCCGTGCCGGGCACCGTCGTGGCGGCCAAAGCGGCCCCGCCGCTGCCAGGGACGTCGATCCGCAGAGGACAGACGCTCTTGCGGCTGCGGCCGCTGGTCGCCCCAGGGCGCAGCCTGCTGGTCGAAGCGCGTCGCGCGGTGGCCCAGGCGAGCGCGCAGCACGAACGCGCCAGCAAGGCCGCGGCACGCGCCAAGCAGCTGCTCGAGGACGGCGCCGGCGACCAGGCCGGCGTCGAGCGTGCGCTCGAACAGCTGCGCGTCGCCAGGGCCGCGCGCGACGCCGCGCGACGCGCCCTCGCCCAGCTTCGCCGCGATCCACTGCACTCGGACACCAGCCTGCCGATCCGCGCCCCGCAAGACGGCGTGGTGCTGCGGCTGAACGTCGCCGCCGGACAGGTCGTTTCGGCGGGTCAGCTGCTGCTCGAGATCACCAACCTGCAGCGGCTGTGGGTGCGCGTGCCGGTCTACGTCGGCCTGCTCGCTCAGCTCGACGCCGGCGCCGCCGCCGTCATCACGCCGCTCGGCGGCCGCAAGTGGATCGAGGCTAACCGCGCGGCCGTGCCGCCGGTGCCCTCGGCCGACGGCACCACCGCCGAGCTGACCTACGTCGTCGGCGTCAGCAAGCACCTCGTGCCCGGCGCTCGCGTGATGGTGCAGCTCGCGCTGCAGCGCGGCGCGCGCCCGGTGCTCGTCGTGCCGTGGACGGCGGTCTTTCACGACGCGCTCGGCTCGGCGTGGGTCTACGTCGCCGTCGGCGCGCGCGCCTTCGAGCGCCGCCGCGTCGAGGTCGCCGCCGTCGTCGGCAGCCGCGCCGTGCTCGAGCGCGGACCGCCGCCAGGAGCGCGCGTCGTCACGCGCGGCGTGATGCAGCTCTACGGCGCCGAGCTGGGCGTCGGCAAGTAGCCATGCGCTGGCTCGTCGGCGCTAGCCTGCGCCTGCCCTACCTCGTCATCGCCGCCGCGGCGGTGCTGCTCGGCGTGGCGCTGCAGATGCTGCCGCGCGCGCAGGTCGACGTGTTCCCCGAGTTCGCGCCGCCGCTGGTCGAGATCCAGACCGAGTGCCCCGGCTTGACCTCGCAGCAGGTCGAAGCGCTCGTCACTGTCCCGCTCGAGGGCGCGCTCGGCGGGCTGCCCTGGCTCGCCACGCTGCGCTCGAAGTCGGTGCCCGGGCTGTCGTCGGTGGTGCTGCTGTTTCGCCGCGACGCCGACCCCCTGCGCGCGCGCCAGCTCGCCCAGGAGCGTCTCGCCGCCGTCGCACCGCAGCTGCCGCAGGTGGCCCGCGCACCGCAGATGCTGCCGCCGCTCTCGTCCACCAGCCGCATCATGAAGATCGGCCTCACCTCGAAGCGCCTCTCGCTCGTGCAGCTATCGACGCTGGTGCGCTGGACGCTGCGCCCGCGCTTGATGGCGGTGCCCGGCGTAGCCAACATCGCCGTCTGGGGCCAGCGCGACCGCGAGCTGCAGGTGCGCGTCGACCCCGACGAGCTGCGCGCAGCCGGCGTATCGCTCGACCAGGTCATCGCGGCAGCCACCGACGCGGTCGCCCCTCAGCCCGGCGGCTTCATCGACACACCCAACCAACGGCTCGGCGTCGCGCACCGCGCCGCGATCACCAGCGCGGCAAAGCTCGGCCGCGTGCGCGTGGGCAGCACCAACGGGGCGCCGCGCACCATCGCCAGCGTCGCCGCGGTCAAAGACGGCCACCCGCCGCTCATCGGCGAGGGCGTGATCAACGGACAGCTCGGCCTGCTGCTGATCGTCGAGAAGCAGCCGTGGGCCAACACGCTGCAGGTCACCCGCGGCGTCGAGCGCGCGCTGCAAGCGCTGGCGCCCGCGCTGCGAGGCGTGACGGTCGACCCCGCGATCTTTCGGCCGGCAACCTTCATCGAGCGGGCCATCAGCAACCTCACCAGCGCGCTGCTCGTCGGCTGCGTGCTCGTGGTCGTCGTGCTCGCGCTGTTTCTGTGGCAGTGGCGCACGGCGCTGATCTCGACGATCGCGATCCCGCTCTCGCTCGTCGGCGCGGTGTTGGTACTGACCGCCTTCGGGCAGACCATCAACACGATGGTCGTCGCGGGGCTCGCCATCGCCCTCGGCGAGGTCGTCGACGACGCGATCATCGACGTGGAAAACATCGTGCGCCGGCTGCAGCTCGAGAGGCTCGCGCCCGCGCCGCGTTCTCCGCTCGCCGTGGTGTTCAGCGCGTCGCTCGAAGTGCGCAGCGCGATCGTCTACGCCACGTTGATCGTCGTGCTCACGCTGGCGCCGGTGCTGATGCTGAAGGGGCTCTCGGGCGCCTTCTTCCGCCCGCTGGCGCTGTCGTACGTGCTCGCGGTGCTCGCATCGATGCTGGTGGCGATGACGATCACGCCGGTGCTCGCGCTGCTGCTGCTCGGCCGCGACCGCGCCCCGCGCGAAACGCCGCGCGAATCCCCCCTCGCGCGCGCGCTGCGACGCCGCTACGAAGCGTGGCTGCCACGCCTCGTCGACAAACCGCGCGCCGTCATCGCTGGCGCGGTGCTGTTGGCGCTGCTCGCCGTGGGCACGCTGCCGCTGCTCGGCGAGTCGTTTCTTCCCGAGTTCAAGGAGCACGACTTTCTGATGCACTGGGTCGCCAAGCCCAGCACGTCGCTGCCGGAGATGCGACGCATCACCCTGCGCGCGAGCAAAGAGCTCGGCGCGGTGCCCGGCGTGCGCAGCTTCGGCGCGCACATCGGACGCGCGCTCGCCGCCGACGAGGTGGTCGGCATCGACTTCGCCGAGCTTTGGATCAGCATCGCCGAGGACGCCGACTACGCACGCACGCTGCAGCGCGTGCGCGCCATCGTCGAAGGCACACCGGGGCTTCATCGCGACGTGCTCACCTACCTGCGCGAGCGCGTCAAAGAGGTGCTCACCGGGACCAGCGCCGCCATCGTCGTGCGCCTCTACGGCGACGAGCTTGCGGTGCTGCGCCGCGAAGCGCAGCGCGTGCGCGCGGCGATCGCGTCGGTGCAGGGCGTCTCCGATCTGCACGTCGAGCCGCAGGTGCTGATCCCGCAGATCGAGATCGAGCCGCGCCTCGACCTGCTCGCCGCCTTCGGCTTCACGCCCGGCGCGCTGCGGCGCACGGTCACCACGCTGGTGCAGGGGCTCAAGGTCGGCGAGATCTACCAGGCGCAGAAGGTCTTCAACGTGGTCGTGCGCGGCAAGGCCCGCGTGCGCGCGTCGCTGTCAGCGCTCGCCAACGTGCGGCTCGACGCGCCCTCGGGCGGCCAGGTGCGGCTGCGCGATATCGCCTCGGTGCGCATCGTCGCCGCGCCCAACGCGATCAAACGCGAAGGCGCCTCGCGGCGCATCGACATCGCGTGCAACGTCGCGGGCCGCGACCTCGGCGCGGTGACGCGCGACATCGCTCACAATCTACGCGCCTTGCGCTTTCCGCGCGGCTACCACGCCGAGCTCATCGGCGAGCATCGCGCCCGGCAGCAGGCACGCTCGCAGCTTCTGTGGATGGTCGCGCTGAGCCTGCTCGGCGTGGTGCTGCTGCTGCAAGCGGCCTTTCGCCGCTGGCGCCCGGCGCTGCTGCTGCTCTCGGTGCTGCCCGCCGCGCTCGCCGGCGGCGTCATCGCGGTGCTCGTCGGCGGCGGCGCCACGCTCTCGCTGGGCGCGCTCGTCGGTTTCGTCACCGTGCTCGGCATCGCCGCGCGCAACGGCATCATGCTCGTCAGCCACTATCAGCACCTCGAGGACGAGGAAGGCATGACCTTCGGCGTGCCGTTGATCGTGCGCGGCGCCGTCGAGCGCCTGGCCCCGATCCTGATGACCGCCCTGACCACCGCGCTGGCGCTGGTGCCGCTGGTGGTAAGCGGCGACAAACCGGGCCACGAGATCGAGCACCCGATGGCGATCGTGATCCTCGGCGGGCTGCTCAGCTCGCTGGCGATGAACCTGCTGCTGCTGCCTCTGCTGTACTACCGCTTCGGCCGGCACGCCGTTGATTCCTCAGCAGAACCTGCCGCCGACACGTCGCCCATTAACCATTGACACGACGCCCTCGCGAGCCGGATTGTCACACTTTCGTCGAGGTGAGACATGCCCGAGGCCGTTCGATTCAAGGATTTCGAGACGATCTACGCGACGCGTGGTGCCTACCACCGCGACGCGCGAGGGTTTTCGGCCTGGTTTCTCGAGGCCAACTATCGGGCGATCGTCAAACACTGTCGCGGCGCCAAACGCATCCTCGACATCGGCTGCGGCGAGGGCTGCCTCGTCGACTATCTCGAGAGCCCGCCATCGGATGGCCTCGTCGGTGTCGACTGCTCGCCCGAAGCGATCGCGCTCGCTGCAAAGCTCTCGCCGGGGCGCTACGACCAGCTGCTCGTCGGCGACCTTCGCACGCTCTCGGAGCTCGCGCTTCCCGCGGGCAGCTTCGACACCGTCGTCTGCTCGCTGGCGCTGATGTACGTCATGCCCGACGACCTCGCCGGCGTGCTGGGCGGCATCGCCGAGCTGCTCGCCGACGACGGTCTGCTCGTCGCGACCTATCCCACGGTGGGACCACACCGCAAGAGCGCCGCCGACGCAGCCGAGCTGCCGCCGCGCGAGCTCGTCCGCGCGGTCACCGCCGCGGGCTACGAGATCGCCGAGCTGTCGCCGTTCTGCCCGTTTGTCACGAGCGCCGTGGTCGAGGGCAGCAACAGCGACGACCCCGCGTGCGTCGCGGCCGCCAAGCAGGCGTTCGAAACGGCGCGCGAGGAGATGACGGTCGAGAGCAGCTACCACTTCCTCTGCGTCGCGCGAAAGCCAGGGGCAGCACGATGAGCCTGCGCGTCAGCGTGTGTACTCCCGCGCACAACGAAGAAGGCAACGTCGTCGAGCTCGCCCAACGAGTCGATGCCGTGATGACGCCTCTCTGCGGTGACAACTGGGAGCACATCATCGTCGACGACGGCTCGTCGGATCGCACGGCCGAGCTGGTGCGCGAACAGGCGCAGCACCGCCCGGGGACGCTGCGGCTGCTTCAGCACGAGGTCAATCAGGGCGAGCGCGCCGCCTGGAAGACCGCGTTCGACGCGGCCGAGGGCGAGGTGGTGGTGATGATCGCCGCCGACCTGCAGTCGCATCCCGAAGACATTCCCCGCGCGCTCGACGTGGTCTGGAAAGAAGGCTACGACGTCGGCACCTGCGCGCGCACCGACCGCAAAGACGGCCTCTTCTTCTGGGCCGCCACGCGCGTGCTGACGACGTTCATGCGCCTCGCCTTCGACGTGACGGCCAACGACGCCTCGAGCAGCTTCTTCGCGGCGCGCGGCGATCTGCTCAAGAACCTGCCGCTGCTGCACAACGATCACCGCTACATCCTCGCGGTGCTGCGCCGCCGCGGCGCGAGCATCAAGGAGGTGGGCGTGTCACACTCGGCTCGCACCGCCGGCGCGACGCACTACTCGCGCTGGAAGGTGCTCAAGGCAGTTCCCGAGATCACGCGCTTCACGGCGCGCTTGTGGCGCGGTGAGTTCGACCTACCAGCGACCCAGGTGCAAGAAGCGCCAGGAAGCGGAGTCCGATGAAAACAGCACTTATTACCGGCGGCCTTGGATTTATCGGCGCGCAGATCGCACGCCGGCTCCTCGAGGACAACGTCGTCGAGCGCGTCGTCTTGCTCGACCACTACGGGGCATACATCTCGCCGCTCCGCAGCGGGCACGCCGACTATCGTCGCGTGCGCTTGGTCGGCATCGAGGACCGCGTCGTCGTCGAGCGCGGGCAGGTGCACTACGCGACGGTGATCGATCGCGTGCTGAGGCGCCATCGCCCCAACATCGTCTTTCACCTCGCCGCGCTGCCGCTCGCGTCCCTCGAGAACCTCAACGTGCAGGAAGCCCTCGAGGGCACCGTGATCTCCACCGGCTATTTGTTCGAGTCGCTGGCAGCGATGCGCGACGAAGGCCATGTCGTCGACCGCATCGTCTACTGCTCGTCGTCGATGACCTACGGCACCTTCAAGTACACGCCGGCTGACGAGGACCATCCCAAAGAGCCGATCGAGATCTACGGCACCGCCAAGCTCGCCGGCGAGATCACCACGCGCGGGCTCGCGCGGCGTTTCGGCCTGCCCGCCACCATCGTGCGCCCGTCGGCCGTCTACGGGCCCACCGACATGAACCAGCGCGTGACGCAGATCTTCCTCGAGCGCGCGCTGCTCGGTAAGAAGCTCACCGTGCAGGGCGAAAACGAAGCGCTCGACTTCACGTACATTCGCGACATCGCCAAGGGCTTCATCCTCGCGGCGACGAAGCCCGAGGGCATCGGCGAGACATTCAACATCACCAGCGGGCACGCCCACACGCTGCTCGAGTACGTGCAGGCGCTCGCCAAGCACATCCCCGACATCCAATACGAGATCGTGCCGCGCGACGGCACGCGCCCACAGCGCGGGACGCTCTCCATCGACAAGGCGGCGAGGCTGCTCGGCTACGCGCCCGACTATGACCTGCAGAGCGGCGTCGCCGAGTACGTCGCGTTCAAGCGCGAACACTGGCTGCCGACCCAATCCGCTGCCTCCGACGCAGCGCCGCGAGGATAACGTGAGCACCGAACGTCGCGAAGTGCCGCTGTGCCGGCCGAGCATTGGCGAGGCCGAGATCGAGCGCGTCGTCGAAGTGCTGCGCAGCGGCTGGCTCACGCACGGCGAGTACAACCAGAAGATGGAGCGCACCTTCGCCGAGTACATCGGCGTCGAGCACGCTGTGGCGATGAGCTCGTGCACGGCGGCGCTGCAGGTCGCGCTGCTCGCCAACGACATCCGCGGCGAGGTCATCGTGCCGACGTTCACCTGGGTCGCCAGCGCGAACTCGGTTGTGACCACCGGCGGTACGCCCGTGTTCTGCGACGTCGACGGCCCGACCCGCAACACCACCGCCGAGCTGCTCGCCGCGCACATCACGCCGCGCACCGAAGCGGTGATGCCCGTGCACTACGGCGGTCAGCCCTGCAACATGACCGAGATCGTCGCGCTCTGCGAGCGCCACGGGCTGCTGCTGATCGAAGACAGCGCCGAGACGCTCGGCGGCAGCTGGCGCGGCGTGCAAGCTGGCGCCTTCGGCCTCGGGTGTTTTTCGTTCTTCCCCACCAAGAACATCACCACCGGCGAAGGCGGCATGCTGACGTGCAAAGATCAGCGCACCGCCGACAACGTGCGCGCGCTGATCGCACACGGCATCAGCAGCAGCACGTTCGCGCGCGAGAAGCGCTCGCGGCCGTGGCTGCGCGCGGCGACCTTCGCCGGCTACAACTTCCGCATGCCCAACCCGTTGGCGGCCCTCGGCTACGAGCAGATGCTGCGCGTCGACGACTTCAACACGCGCCGCGTGGCGCTGGCAAAGCGCTACGACGACGCGCTCGCCGACCTGCCGCAGGTGCGCACGCCGGTGGTCGTCGACGGCGCGACGCACGCCTACCAGATGTACACGGTGGAGGTCGACGCCGCGATCCGCGACGGCGTGCTCGCCAAGCTGCGCGAGCAAGGCGTCGGCGCGAGCGTGCACTTCGCGCCGGTGGTGCACCTGCAGCCGCTCTACGCCGAGCGCGGCGGCCGCCCGGGCATGTTCCCCGTGGCCGAGCGGCTCGCCGAAGAGCTGATCACGCTGCCGATGTTCCCCGACATGAGCGAAGACGATCAGGACTGGGTCATCGACTGCCTGAAGCGCGCGGTCGCCAGCGCCTGACCACGCGCGCACCGCGCGTACGCGCGCCTAGCCTACAAAGTCGAACCCCGCCGCTTCGACGGCCTCGCTCACGGCGCGGTCGTCGTCGAGGCCCTGCACGACGACGGTCTTTGCCTCGAGGTCGACCTCCACGGACACGTCGTCGGCCGGGCGAATCGCCTTGATCGCCTTGGTCACCGACGCCGCGCAGTGCTGGCAGGTCATGCCGTCCACTCGGTAGGTCTTTGTCATCACGAGTCTCCTTGGTCGCCGATGCCGGCGAGCTTGTCGAGGATCGGACAGTCGGGACGCGCGTCGCCGTGGCAGCAATGCACGAGGTGCTCGAGCGTCGAACGGATGCTCTCGAGCTTGGCGATACGCGCCTCGATCTCGTCGAGGTGCTTCTGGGCGAGCGCTTTGACGTCGCCGCTGGCGCGCCGCCGGTTGCGCCAAAGATCGAGCAACTCCGAGACGTCGGCCACCGAGAAGCCGAGCTCGCGCGCGCGGTGCACGAAGCGCAGGATCTCGACGTCGCGCTGGCTGTAGACGCGATAGCCGTTGTGCTCGCGCGTGGGCTTTTTGATCAGCCCGCTCTGCTCGTAGTAGCGGATGGTCTTGGCCGAGACGCCTGTGGCATCGGCGAGGGCACCGATCTTCATGGGGCTCGCTCCGCGGGTGCGCGGCGCGGCACGGCGCGGCGCAAGAGTAGCGCGTTGGTCACCACGCTGACGCTCGAGAGCGCCATCGCTGCGCCGGCCATCATCGGCGAGAGCAGGCCCAGGGCAGCCAGCGGCACGCCGATGCTGTTGTAGAAAAACGCCCAGAACAGGTTCTGGCGGATCTTGCGCGCCGTGGCGCGCGAGACGGCGATCGCGGCGGCGACGAGCGCCGGCTCGGAGCGCATCAGCGTCACGGCGGCGGTCTGCACCGCGACGTCGGTGCCGCCGCCCATGGCAAATCCGACGTCGGCCGCGGCGAGCGCTGGCGCGTCGTTGACGCCGTCGCCGACCATCGCCACGACGTGCCCTTCGGCGCGCAGCGACTCGACGTGCTCGGCCTTCTGCGCGGGCAGCACCTCGGCGATGACACGCTCGATGCCGAGCTCTGCGCCGACGGCCTCGGCCGCCGCGCGGCTGTCTCCGCTGAGCATCACCGCCTCGACACCGACGTCGCGCAGGCGCCGGATCGCCGCGCTGGCGCTGGGGCGCAGCGCGTCCCCGACGGCGATGGCGCCGAGCGCGCGACCATCGGCGGCGACAAACATCAAGGTCGCCCCGCGCGCGATGTGCGGCGCCACGGCCTCGTCGAGCGCGGCGAGGTCGACGCCGCGCTCTTGCATCAGGCGCGCGCTGCCGACGAGCAGCGAGCGGCCGCCGACCGTCGCGGTGATCCCGCGCCCTGCCAGCGCCTCGAAGGCCTCGGGCGACTGCGTCTCGAGCCCGCGCGCGGCCGCGCGCGCGTCCAGACAGCGCGCCGCGTGAGGGGTGTGGAGGGAGAGTGAGATAGCGAGGGAGGCCGGCGGGGAGGGAGAGTGTATAT
>JAGQIK010000313.1 GCA_020431405.1 Myxococcales bacterium | reverse complement strand
TGGCGCTGCTGCCGGCGCTGGCGCCCGTGGCGCAGGCGCTCGAGCAGCGCTGGCCGCGCGGGCTCGCCGGCGGCGGTCGCGCGACGGTCAAGCTTCGCGGTCTCAAGACGGCCGCGCAGTATCTGGGCTTCTGCCGCGGCGCACAGCGCGGCGTCGCCGGCGTGGCCAACTGTCACGCGGCGCGGCTCGCACGCGGCGAGGCGTGGTTCACGCTGACCACAGCCCTGTCGGCGCGCGATCTGGCGGCGGCGCTGGCACGCGCGAGCTTCGGCAGCTATCGACTCGAGCTCGAGCGCGTCGAGTCGGGCGTGATCTCCATGCGCGCCAAGCAAGGGGGCAGCGGGTGAGGCGCGTGCTGCTCTGCGCGCTGCTCTGCGCGGCGCTTTGTATCGTCTGCACGGCCTGTCCGCCGCGCAGGCCGACGACCGTGCGCGCCGTCGGCGGCGTGTTGCTCGACTGTCAGCCCAAGGACGCCGAGCTTTACGTCGACGACCGCTACGTCGGCGTGATCAAGCACTTCAGGGGACGCGCGATCCGACTGCGCGTAGGGCTGCGGCGGCTGCAGCTGAGCCGCGATGGCTACTTCGATCACTTCGCCGAGGTGCGCGTCGTCAAGGGCGTGCGCCAGAAGCTTCAGATAAAATTGCGTCGCCAGCCGTTCTAGCTCGAAGATGGATCCCCGCGGACAACTGCTCCGCGGCTAGCCAGTAGCTCAGCGGCGCTTACCGATGACGGACCTCAAGCACAAAGCGATGGCTCGCCGCAGCCACCGTTATTTCCATCTGCTGTTCGGCGCGCTGATCCTGCTCGCGGTCTTCGCCGTGATCCGCGGATTGGGCGCGGTGCTCGCGCCGGTGGTGGCCGCGCTGGTGCTGTCGTATCTGCTCGATCCGATCGTCGGCTGGCTCGAGCGCCGGGCACGGCTGCCGCGCTGGGCGGGCACGCTCGTGCTCTTTCTGCTCGGGCTGTTGGTGGTGGTGGTCGTGTTCGTGCTCGTGGTGCCGCGCATCGTGCGCGAGATCGGCCACTTCGCCGCGGGCATCGAGGTTTGGATCCGCAAGGCGCGCGTAGCCGCGGTGCCGTGGATCGAGCGCACCTTCGGCATCGACGTGCCGGACAACTTCGGTCAGCTCTCCGATCGCTTCGGCGCCGACGCCAAGGCGCTGCTGAGCAGGATCGCCAAGCCGCTCGGCGGTGTGGCGGGCAAGGTCGCGCAGGGCACCGCCGGCGCGCTGTCCGCGGTGGGCACGCTGGTGCTGGTGCCCGTCTTCACGTTCTACTTTCTGCCCAAGTTCCCCGCCATCGTGCGCGGCGCCAGCGAGCTGATCCCGCGCCGCTACATCGGCTGGGTCAGCGACACGGCGTGCGAGATCGACGCCAACCTCTCGGCGTGGCTGCGCGGCCAGCTGACGGTGATCGCGATCCTCGCCGTGCTGTACTCCACGGGCCTGCTGTTGATGAAGGTCAAGATGGCGGTGCTGATCGGGACGATGACGGCCATGATGGCGTTCATCCCCTACGTCGGCGTCGCGATCGGTGTGACGGTGGCGCTGCTGGTATGTCTTATCGACTACAGCGGACCGGGCCAGATCTTCGGCGTGCTCGCTGTCTTCGGCGTCGTGCAGGCGCTCGAGGGCATGGTGCTGACGCCGTTTCTCGTGGGCGACAAGGTCGGCCTCGGCCCTGTGGGTGTGCTCTTGGCGTTGATGATCGGCGGCAAGGTGTTTGGCTTCGTCGGCGTGCTGCTCGCCGTGCCCACCGCCGCCGCGCTGGTGGTGATCCTGCGCCGAGGGCTTTCGGCCTATCGCGAGTCGCGCTTCTACCAGCAGAGCGACGTGCCGTTAGAGAAGCCGCCTGACGCGCCGCCCGGCGAGCCCGAGGATGTGCTCGAAGGGCCGCCCTGGCCGCCACCCCCGCCGAAGGCGGGCGACGAGCGCGCCGGATGAGCGCCGCGCCGCGACGCATCAAGATCGTCGTCTCGGACTTCCACATGGGCAGCGGGCGCCGCGGCCCTGATGGCGTGGTCAACGAGGCGGACGACTTCGTCAGCGACCAGGCGTTCATCGACCTGATGGAGTACTACCGCACCGGTGAGTTCGTCGACGCCGAGGTCGAGCTGATCCTCAACGGCGACACGTTCGAGTGCCTCGCGCTCGCCGATCCGTCAGACCCCGAGCCCAACGTCATCACGGCGCGCAAGTCGATCTCCACCGTCGAGAGCATTCTGGAGGGGCACAAGGAGCTGTTCACCGCGCTGCGCGTCTTCGCCGCCGGCGACCGGCGACAGGTCACGTTCATGGTTGGAAACCACGACCAGGACCTGCTCTGGAAAGAGGTGCAGTCGCTGCTGCAGGCGCGCATTCACCCCAGCGTTCGCATCGTCGAGGACATCTACCGCTTCGGCGGCGTTCACATCGAGCACGGAAACCAGCACGACAAGCACAACCGCTGGGAGCCGCGGCAGATCTTCCTCACGCGCGGTTTGCCCGAGCCGGTGCTCAATCTGCCATGGGGCAGCGACATGTACTTGATGTGCATGCTGCAGCTCAAGCGGCTGCGCCCCTACGTCAACCGCGTGCGGCCGTTCAAGATGGCGATGATGTGGTCGCTGGTGCACGACTTTCGCGTGGTGATGCGCGGCATCGGCCGCATGATCGCCGCGATCTTCCGCGCGCGTTTTCGCCGCTACAAGGCCATGCGCATCACGCTATGGCGCTCGCTGCGCATGATCTTCGGCATGTCGGTGTATCCCACCCTCGAGGGCGCCGCGCGCAAGGTCTTCAAAGGCGACGACACGGTGCACACCGTGGTCTTTGGCCACTCGCACATCCCGATGATCCGGCACGTGCTGCCAGGGCGCGTGTACGTCAACTCGGGCGCCTGGATCCCGACGTCGAACCTGCACATCGCGGGGCTCGGCTACAGCCTGCAGCAGACGTACGTCTTCATCGAGCAGGAGAATGGGCGCTGGCACAGCCGCCTCAAGCTGTGGCACGGCCGGCGCGTCGTCGAAGAGGATGTGATCCTCTAGGAGAGAGCAGCGACGATCTCGACGCGCCGCGGGACCTTGTACGGCGCGAGGTTGCGCGCGCAGTGGTCGATGATCGCCTCGGGGTCGATTTTCTTTTTGCTCTTGGCCTTCACCACGACCTTGGCCACCACCATCGGGCCGCCCAGCGGATCAGTGATCACGCGCGCCTGAGCCCGGCTTACGTTGGGGTACATCTCGATGCAGCCCTCGACCTCGCCGAGCGCCACGCGTTTGCCGTCGATGCCCACCAGATCGTCCTCGCGCCCCTGCAGCGTGATCTTGCCGGTGCGATCGACGGTGGCGAAGTCGCCGCTGTGGTACCAGCCTTCGTCGTCGAGCGTGCCGACGGGCACGCTGCCTTCCTGCGCTGGGCGGTGCACCATCGCGAGCGGCGAAACCGCCGGCCCGCGGATCCAGAGGATGCCTTTGCGACCGGTGCCCGCGGGCTTGCCCGTCTTGGCGTTGGTCACGCGCACCTCGGTGGTGCCGAGAGGCTTGCCCACGCTGCTCGGCGCGCGGCCCTTGCTGTCGATGGAGACCGTCGACGTCTCGGTGGTATGAAAGCAGGCGAGGGTGCCCACGCCGTACTTGTCCTTGAACGTGTCGAGCGCGCTGCTCTTGAGGCCGCCGTTGAGCGAGAGCATGCGCGCCGGCTTGTGCGCCAGCGGGCGGTTGGCCGGCAGGCGGCTGAGCTGATTGAACAGCGGGCGGCCGCCGGGCAGCAGCGTGACCTTCTGCTCGCGTACGAGCTTGATGATGCGGCTGGGCGCGATCTCGTCTTCGAGATAGATCGTCGCGCCGGCAGCGAGGGCCGAGACCATGCCCACGTCGAAGCCGAACGACTGAAACAGCGGCACCGTCAGCAGCACGCGGTCCTCGCCGTCGAGCGAGAGCGCCTCGCAGACCTGGTCAGCCTCGGCCTGCAGGTTGGCGCAGGTGCGCTCTACCGGCTTGGGGTCGCCGGCGGAGTCGCCGGTGACAAGCACCACGGCGATGCGCTCTTCTTTCTTGCGCGGCAGCTTGCGTTGCTCGGTGGTGTAGACCGAGCAGCTGAGCAGCGTGCCCTGCAAGCGCTTGCGGCTCTCGGGCGGGTTCTTGGTGGCGCCGCCTGGCTTTGTCGGCGCGTCGGGCAGCGGCGCGTCGCCGCCGCGCGGGCGCGTGATCACGGCGCGCAGCGGCGCGAGCGACATCAGCATCTCGAGCTCGCGCGTGCTGGTGGTGGGGTCCAGCGGCAGCGGGATCGCCTCGAGCTTGCTGAGGGCGAGCGAGAGGATGACGAAGTCGGGGACGTTGCCGAGCATCAACCCGACGAGATCACCCGAGCGCACCCCCGCGGTCTTGAACTCGGTGGCGCGTCGCTTCACCCGATGCATCAGACCGCGCCAGCTGAGGTACGTGTCGCGATAGATCAGGGCTTTGGTGCCACCCTTTTCCTTGACCGCACGTTCTAGCCAACCGTAGAGCAGCATGATCCTCTTGAGGGACGTGGGTGATCAACTAGGTATACGTACCCGTCGGCACTATAGCTCAGCGCAAAAAACCGAGCAAGGATGCCTGGTTGCCGCTCGGGTGCTAGAAGCGCAGGGTATGGCCGACCCGCAGCAAGCGCTCTTCGAGCGCCTCCTCGCCGAGCACGTCGCCGATCCGCACCCGGGGCTCAGCGACGCGCGCTTGCGGCTGCACGTCACGATGCACGTGGTGGTCGAGACGCAGATCGAAAGCGGCGATCCACCTCAGACGCGCGAGACCCTCGAGCGCCTGATCGGCGAGGGGCTCGAGCGCCACGACGCCGTGCACGCGATCTGCTCGGTGGTTGCCGACGAGCTGCTCAGCACGCTCGAGGCCCAGCGCTACGACGCCAAGCGCTACGCGACGCGGCTGGCCTCGCTCTCGGCGCGCGTGTGGCGCGCCAAGGGCAGCATCCCGGGCGCCAGCTAGCGCGACGCGACCGCGACCGCGACCGCGACCGAGACCTACTTGCTGCCCCTGTGGTGCTTGCCGCCGGTGTGCGCCTTGTCGTCCTCGCGCAGCAGACGCTCGATGCGCCGCACCGTGTCGTAGGCCGAGTCGGCGACGGGCACGAAGCCGACGATGCGCGCGTCGGGACCGAGCGCGTCGCGGGTGGTCTTGCTGCCGGGCTTGAGCGCGAGCAGCGCCTCGCGCAGCGAGTGCGTCAGCTCCTTGTCGAGGCCGCCCGGCACGCAGTAGGCGTCGTAGGGAATGCGCTCGGTGCTCGCCACCACGTGAAACTGCTCGCGCAGCAGGCCGTGCCGCTCGGAGCGATCGAAGATGCCGGCGAAGACCGCGGCGCCGTCGCAAGCGCCCGAGTGCAGCGCGCGCAGCGCCCCGAGGTGATCGCTGGTGAAGCGTGTCGCGCGAAACGCGCGGTCGGGATGGATCCCGTGCTGGCGAAAGATCGCGCGCGGATAGAGATAGCCCGAGGTCGAGCGCGCGTCGACGTAGCAGAAGACCTTGCCCTTGAGGTGTGAAAGCTGCGTTAGCCCACTGTCGGCGCGCGTGAGGATGTGTCCCTGGTAGGTGCGCCCGCTGCGCGCCTGGTGCGTGGCGAGCAGCTTGAGGTCGGGGTTTTCGCGCTTGGCGCGCACGTAGGCGTAGGACGAGAGCGCGACGAGCTCGAGCTTGCGCGTGCGCATGCGCTCCGCGACGTTGACCCAGTTGTCGTAGATCTTGAGCCGCACCGGGCGCTGCAGGCGGCGCGCGAGGTAGCGCACCAGGCTCGCGCGCGCTTTGCGCACCTGCGCCTTGGGCAGGTGCATCGTCACGCCGAAGCGCACCTCGGGCGCCTTGAAGTGCGCGCCGGCGACGAGATCGCCGACGGGCGCGAGCGGCGGCGTCACCGCTTGGCCGCCGCTGCCAGAGCCAGCGCTGCCAGCATTGGCGCTGCTGCCGCTGCCAGCGACAGCGTGGCCCGAGCCCGCGTTGGCGCCGCGCAGGCTGCGGTAGTAGAGCATGCCCGCGCCGACGCCAACGACGCCGAGGCCGAGCGCGACCCACAACACGGCGAGCGAGCCGCCGGCGCGTGGGGCGGGCGTCTGCATCGGCGTGTGGCGCATCGACTGCGGTGTGCCGGCGCGCGTTGGTGACGGCTCGTCGGCGGTCGGCTGGTCGAGCAGGTCGCCGCTGCGCGGCTCGGTGCGCGCGCGGCTGAGCGACTCGGCGCTCACGCCCGAGTTGAACGAGGGCAGCGACGGCTCGCTCTTGCGCGCCGAGTGCACCATGCCCGACTCGCCGAGGATCGGCGGCGGCGGGATGTCTGGTACGGCGTCGTGCAGCGCGTCGATCATCTCGTCGGCGGTCTGAAAGCGCGTCTCGCGCTCCGGATCCATCGCGCGCATGATCACGTTTTCGAAGGCCAGCGGCAGATCGGGGCGCCAGACGCTCGGCGGTTTGGGATCACCGGAGAGGATCTGATCGATCACCGCCTCCTGCGTGCGCGCCGAAAACGGCAGCTTGCCGGTGACCATGCGGTAGAGCAGCACGCCGACGGCATGCAGGTCGACGCGGTTGTCGACGTCGCTCTGGCCGCGCGCCTGCTCGGGGGCCATGAAGCGCGGCGTGCCGACCACCGCGCCGGTGGCTGTGACGTTCTGCGCGGCGTCGGCGAAGAACTTGGAGATGCCGAAGTCGAGGATCTTGACGTGGCGCCGGCCGTCGCCGAGCAAGCGCACCAGCACGTTGCCCGGCTTGAGGTCTCGATGCACGACGCCCTTCTGGTGCGCCGCCGAGAGGCCGGCCAGGATCTGCACCGTCAGCGCCGCGGCCTCGCGCGGATCGAGCATGCGCTCGCGCCGGAGCAGCGCGCTGAGGCTCTCGCCTTCGAGCAGCTCCATCACGAGGTAGGGGACGCCGTCCTCGTCGGTGCCCGTGTCGGTGACGTTGACGATGTTCTCGTGGCGGATCGCCGCCGCCGCGCGCGCTTCGCGGCGAAAGCGCGTCAGCGCGCTGGGGTCGCTGGCGAAGACCTCGTTGAGCAGCTTGATCGCGACGTTGACGCCGAGGCCAGTGTGCTCGGCCTCGTAGACCGAGCCCATGCCGCCCTCGCCGAGCATGCGACCGAGCTTGTACTTGCCGCCGAGCAGACGCTGCTTGGGGGCTAGCACGTCGGTGGCCTCGACGGGGCGCGGGCTCGAGCCAGCGCCGACGCGGGCGTTGGGGCCGCGCGCGGCGGTGTAGGCCTCGTCATCGTCGTCGCCGGCCGCAGCAGCGGCAGCAGCGGCAGCAGCGGCAGCGGCGGCGGCAGGAGAGGCGGCCGCGTTGTTGTTGCCGGAGCCCGCGGCGGCGCCGAGATCCTCGGTAGGACCGTCGGGCGCGAGGGAATCCTCCGCCAGCTCGGAGCCATCGAGCCCCGGCTTGGCGTCGGAGTCGGCCGTGCTGCGCTTCTCAGGCATCGCCGCTGTCGCTCATCCTCTACCGCGCGCGCTCACGGTGGAATACTACTGCACCGGCGGCGCAACTTCCGGAGAAAACAAGCGGGAGCCGCCTGTAGATACTACTGGCAGCTGTCGAAGTTGCTCGCCGTGTTGGTCACCGTGTCGCTCTGTGTGACCTTGAGCCGCGCCAGCTGACCACCGGCCTGGCCGGTGTTGATGAGCTGGAACACGAGGTCGCCCTTGGCCACGCAGGCGCCCGAGATCACGACCTTGTAGCTGTTGCCGTCCTTGACGCCGGGCAACACCACGTGGGCGTCGGAGACGGCTTTGCCGGAGGCGTAGTCGTAGGTGATCGCGTCGCTGCCCTTCTTGAGCGCCACGCTGAGCGTGACGTCGCCGGCGGGACCGCCGAGGGGGCCGAAGGCGCCGCCGCCCGCGCTGGCGGCCCATTCGATGGTGATCTCCTTGGTGGTCTCGGCGATGGCGACGCGGCGCTGCATGAAGCCCGGGATGGCGATGGTGCTGCCGGTGATGAAGAGCGGGGAGACCTGCGGCGCCAGCTGCTGCGCCGAGGGGATGAACGGCGACAGCTGGCCCGGCGCGGCGACGATCTCTTTGTAGTCCTGCAGGCGGTTGCAGCCGAGCAGCCCGCGGTCCTCGAAGATCTTCTGCGCGTCGACCTCCTTGCCGGGGGCGAGGCTCTTGATCTCGTCGACGATGGCCTTGGCGGCCTGCTCGAAGGTGGTGTCGTTGGAAAACGCCACCGCGGCGCTGAGCACGGCCTGGTCGACGATCTCGCGCCCGAGCTTGCTGCGCACCTCCCACAGCGCGCCGCCGGCGATGAGGCCATCCTGATGCGACTCGCCGATGATGTCGGCGGGGCACTTGTTCTGGTTGGCGAGGTCGCGCCCGAGCGCGCCGAGCGCGTGCTTGCCGATGCGCGAGGTGTCGAGAAACGACGCGGCGAAGTAGTCGGCCATGCCCTCGTTGAAGCCGATGGGCGTGGGGTCGAGGCCGTAGGCGTCGGGCGCGGTGCCGGTGACCAGCGCGCTCGTCACGGCGTGCGTGTACTCGTGGTAGATGACCGTCGCGTCGTAGGCCGTGTCGACGTTGTCGGCCTGAAAGAAGATGATCGCGTCTTCGCCCTTGTTGATGTCGATGCCGAAGCTCGAGAGGAACGTGCCCTGCTCCTTGGGCACGTAGGCGGCGTTGAGGAAGCCCATCCAGCGGCCGAGCAGATCGATGTAGGCCTGGATGTTGACGACCGAGCGCAGCGAGTCATCGCGATGCGTCACGCCGAGCGTGTCTTTGAAGTAGTCGTGAATGGTCGTGACGTGGTGATACATCATCAGCTCGGCGAAGGCGTCCGAGCCGTCGGTGGCCTTGGCTGGCTCGACGTGCAAGTAGCTGCCGTCGTCACCGGGCTTGACCGTCTTTTCGACGACGCACAGCGTGCCGCTCAGCTGCAGCGCGCCGAGGTTGACGTTGAACTTGTCGCCGCCGGTCTTGTTGGTGCAGTTGTAGACGTTGGCGTACTTGCCGGTGAGCAGCCCGTCCTTGTCGGTGAGATGTTTGAGGGTGACCTGCGTGGTCTTGTTGTTGTCCTCGGTGGGGCTGCGCAGAAAGACGTTGGCCAGCGGGCCGACGTTCTTCGCCGCGTCGGGCGCGCTGGTGGTGTCGGGCGCAGGGCCGCTGTCGCTCTGCGGCGATTCGCTGTCGCAGGCGACGCCGAACCACGCCACGAACGTCAGGACGAGCAGCGTCTTGATGGCTTTCATCGGCGCACCCCCTGACGGTGGCGAGCGGCGTGAAAGAGCACGGCGCGGTGGGCACCGAGGTGCGCGCCGCTGCGCGCGTCGACGGTGTGCGCGAGGCCGAGCGGGTTGACCTCCATCGGCGGCGTCACCGCGTAGACCAGCCGTGCCTTGCCGCCGGGCTGCGGGAGCACGGCGAGCGTGGGCACCACGCGCGCGATCACGCGCGCGCTCGGCGGCGCCGCGCCGATCTTGCGATAGACCAGCGCGAGCGCCTGCGCGGCCGTGAGCGCTGGCGTGGTCGAGGCGAGCGAGACGCGCGCGGCCTTGGAGTGCAGCGCGCGGATGCGGCCGGCGCTGTCGAACGAGACGCTGACCTGCGCGCCGAGCACTGGCAGGCCGCGATAGGTCTGGCGGAAGCGCAGCACGCGGCGTGTGCGCGTGCCGCGCGGCGAGGCGAGCGCGAGCTCGGCGCTCGAAGCGACGAGCGCGGGGTAGCGCGCGAAGAAACTGCGCGCGCGCGCGGCGAGGTCCTTGCCCGGCAGCGCGAGCGCGAGGCCCCGCACCATCGTCGGCGTGGCGCGATAGACGGGCCAGTGCACCGAGAGGCTGCTGCCGTTGGCGCGGCGAAGGTCGTCGAGAGCGGTGCGTGCCTGCGCACGCAGCACGACGACGGGGGACGCCGTCGCGGGGCCGGCGAAGGATCGATCTGGCAGGCAGATCGTCAGCAGCAGCGCGAACAGCAGCTGCAAAGCTAAGCGCTTCATAAGGGTACCTCCTATGATCTCGCCGCGGACGACCGCTCCGCGGCCAGAGAAAAGGCCTCCTCCGAGAGGCGGGCGCACAGTACCACTCGCTGACCAGCGAGTCAGTCCGGATTCGCGCCGTGCAAGTCGTCCCAGCTTTTCGCGGGGACAGATGACCTGAGCAATCCGAAGGTCGAGTAGCCGCCGTGCAACCTACGAGCAGCAATGTCGTGCCGTTGCATGGGCGCTACGGGTGGCACGCATCTCGCTACATCCGCGGCTATGAATCGAGTCTCTCGTGCCTTTTTGAGCAGCGCCGCCGTGATGCTGATCACCAGCGGCTGCGTCGGCGGGGTCATCGGTGGGGAGCAGGGCGCGTGCGTCGCGGGCAGCAACTGCCAGCAGCCGACCACGCCCACCTCGCCGACCAACCCGACCTCGCCGACCAACCCGTCAAACCCCGGCGGGCCCGTCAGCACCCCCACGCCGCCCAATCCGACCACGTGCAGCCAAGACTCCGACTGCACGTCGCCCTTCGTCTGCAACACCGCCGCGAGCCAGTGCGTGCCGCCTACCGCGAAGAACGGCGGGCTCTGCGATCCCATCGAGGGCATCGGCTGCAAGTCCGGCGAGCAGTGCATCGGCGGTATCTGCATGAACCCGCCCACCACCTGTCAGAGCAATGACGACTGCCCAGGCGCCTTCATCTGCCAGCAGGGCGTGTGCACGGTCGACGGCGGCAACGGCGGCAGCGGCTGCAAAGACAACAGCCAGTGCCCCACCGGCCAGGGCTGCGTCGGCGGCTCGTGCGTGCCGCAGGCTGTCTGCAACGTGCCGCACGCGCCCAACCGCATGGCTGGTGTGTGGCAGCTCGACAGCACGCTCAAGGTGCGCGACGGCCTCAAGGGGCTGACCAAGGGGCTGCTCTCGCTGGGTGGCGCGCTGCAGGACATCATCGACGGCAAGTTCAACATCAAGGGCGTGCCGAGCTTCCTCTCGTCGATCGTCGCCGCGCTGGTCAAAGACCTGATCAAGCAGTACGTCCCGCCGTGGGGGCTGCAGGTGATCCAGTGGCTCGCCAACGTCAACGACGTGCTCGACGAGTGGCGCGTGATCAGCACCGAGTCGATCCAGTCGGTGGGCAACGACCAGTACAAGGGCGCGTCCACCTGGCACCTGGTCGAGTTCGAGTACCAGGGCAAGAAGGTCTCGACGAGCGGGACCAACGTGCCGGGCCTCGGTCAGATCACCACCGAGCCGTGGACCGCGCGCGAAGTGTGCGGCGTGTTCTTCATCGACAAGCACAGCCTCAAGGCCAAGTTCGGTCAGATCTACCGCTGGGCCATCGAGGCGATGCTGACGGCGATCAGCTGCAGCAACGGCCAGTGCTACACCAACCTCAACGACATGTTCCAGACGCTCATCGACTGCCGCGCCTTCGGCAACGCGGTGCAGAGCGCCGACTCGACGATCCCTGGGCTGAGCTCGCTGGTGGAGGCGGCCTGCACGGCCGAGAAGCAGAACTTCATCAAGAAGATCATCCAGGAGATCGATGACCTGAGCGCGAAGCTGACCTACATGAGCCTGCGAGCGAAGGTCAACATCATCAACAACAACAGCATGAGCAACGGCCGCTGGTACGGCGTGCTCGGCGGCAGCTTCGGTAAGGGCAACTTCGAGGGCTCCTTCCAGGGCGTGCGCAAGTAGGTAGGGGCATTCCCCACTTGCTCTTGCGCTAAGCCACGTAGATCCTGCAAAAATACGCCGCACGGCGCTGACGTTCAGTCAGCGGCGGTCGTGGTGGTGTATTCGCGGGATGACGTCAGAGGACAACAACAGCTTCGAAGCGGAGCGCTTCGGCAAGTTCCTGCTCACCGAGAAGGTGGGCGAGGGCGGCATGGCCGAGGTGTTCCGCGCGCGCACGGCGTGGGTCGAAGGCGTGGCCAAAGAGGTCTGCGTCAAGCGCATCCTGCCGCCGATGGCCGACGATCAGCTGCTGCGCGACATGTTCGTGCAGGAGGCGCGCATCGCCGTGTCGCTCTCGCACGCCAACATCGTGCCGGTCTTCGAGTTCGGCATCGTCGACGAGTACTACTTCCTGTCGATGGAGTTCGTCGACGGCTACACGATCCGCGACATCATGATGCAGTCGGCGCGGCAGCGGAAATGGCTGCCCACCGCGCTGGCGCTGCACGTCATCAGCGAGGCGCTCGAAGGGCTCGATTACGCGCATCGCAAGCGTGACAACGACGAGCGCAGCCTCGGCATCGTTCACCGCGACATGACGCCCGGCAACGTGATGGGCTCGGTGGAAGGCGAGGTGAAGATCCTCGACTTCGGCATCGCCGCCATCGGCGAGGCGGGCGGCGCGCAGCTGGTCAAGGGCCGCGGCAAGCCGGGCTACATGGCGCCCGAGCAGGCGGTGGGCATGGCCGTCGACGCGCGCGCGGACATCTTCTCGGTGGCCGTGATGCTCTACGAGCTGCTCACGCACCGGCGCCTCTTCAAGAACAAAAACCCCGCCAAGACGCCGGTGGTGCCGCCGTCGCGCCTCAACGGCGAGGTGCCGCCGACGCTCGACCCCGTGGTGCTGAGGGCGCTCTCGCCGGCGCCGTCCGAGCGCTACGCGTCGGCAGGCGAATTCCGCGACGCGATCCACGACTACATGCACCACAACGGCCTGCGCGGCGGGCGCTCGCAGCTGGCCACGGCGCTGGCGGCGCTCTTCGAGCACGAGGTGCGCGCGCCGCGGCCGCGCTCGTCGTACGAGGTGCACCTGCGCTCGCCGCGCAAGCGCAAGCGCACCACGACGAGCACCAGCATGGAGGTCAAGGTCGGCGACGCGCGGCTCGACGACGGCCGCAAGGGCGGGCGCCGCGGCCTGTGGATCACGCTCGCGATGCTGCTCGTGCTCGGCGGGGCGGCCGCCGCCTACTACTACTTCATGGTGCTGCAGCAGTGAGCGACGACGAAGCCAGAGGCGCGAGCGCCGCGCGTGCGGCGGTGGGCGGCAGCGCCGATCTCGAGCGGCAGGTCATCGACACGCGCAACCAGATGATCAAGACCGCCAACGCGGTGAGCAACCTCGCCGGCGAGGTCAAAGAGGTCAGCCGCCAGCTGGCGCAGCAGGGGCGCGGGCGCGCCGCGGCGTCGGTGGCGAGCTACCTGGTGATCGTCGCCGTGGTCGGCGCCGGCTTCTTCTTCGTCTACCGCAGCCGGCTCGAGCACGTCGAAAACGAGAAGGAGGCGCTCGCGCGCGAGCACGCCATCGCCAAGCGCAAGCTGGCCGACCTGTCGAAGAAGGCCACGCAGCGGCGCGACGCCGAGACCAAGGCGCTGGCGTTCTACGGGCTGCTCAGGCAGGGAAGGGCCGCCGAGGCGATCAAGCGCTACCCGGCGATCGCGCGCCTTCCGCTCTCGAAGGTGGAGACGCAGCTGTTTCGACGCTGGGTTGATCGCAATCAGGATCGGCTGGCCTACAAGGCCTACGCCGCGGGCATGCGCGCCGTCGGCGAGAAACAATTCAAACGCGCTGCGCAGGACTTTCGCCGCTCGCTGCGCATGGACAAGACGCCGGCCTACGCGGCCTCGCTCTGGTACTACCTCGGCGTGGCGCAGATGAAGCTCGGCAGCTACCAGGACGCCGCGCGCGCGCTCGAGAAGGCCATCGAGAACAAGGCGCACAAGCTGGTCTCGCGCGAGCTGCGCTTCTACCTCGCCGGCGTCTACGAGCAGCTCGATCGACGCACGCAGGCGGTGCGCACCTACAAGGAGTACATCAAAGCGCAGCCGGGCACGCGGCTGGCCAAGGTGGCGCGCCGGCGTATCAAGGCGCTGACCAAGTAGCAGGGCTGTGGGCGGGGCTCGGCGCCCCGCAGTGCGCAAACGGTCGTGTGCGCATCGGGCAGGCTCCGCGCGCGCGAGCTGTGCAAGGCCACGAAGTGACACGGTCGCGCTGCTGGCGCGCGCGTTGCTTTGGCCGAGCGTATGCCTTCGCGCTGGTGGTCGTTGCTCGTCGCTCTGCTGATCTGCGCTGCGCCGCGCCCGGCGCTGGCGATCTCGCGCTGCCAGGTGCTCGCGCGCGCGCAGAGCTGGGTCGACGCCCACGTGCCGTACTCGCAGTCGAGCTGGTACGGCAACAGCTACGGCTCCTATCGGCAAGACTGTTCGGGCTACGTCTCGATGGCGTGGGCGCTCTCGAGCTCCTACGTCACGTCGACGCTGCCGCAGGTCTCGCACAAGCTCGGCTCGCTGCAGGACCTGCAGCCTGGCGACGCGCTCAACAAGACGTGCTGTCACGTGGTGCTGTTCAAAGCGTGGGCGGTGCCTGGCGTCTCGATGAAGGTCTACGCCGAGGCGACGTGGGGCACCACGGCGCAGATCCAGACCTGGACCGTGGCCTACGCGCAGTCCAACGGTTACGCGGCCTATCGCCTCAACGGCATCACGGGCTGCTGCAAGCGGCACTGCGAGGGCAGCAAGATCGTCGACGAGAACTGCGGCGTGGGCGACTGTGCGGCGTTTGGCTCGGGGTGCGTGGACGACGCGCTCGGCGTGCGCTGCGTATTCGCCTACTGCCCGGCGGTCGGCAAAAAACGCGTTTGCCTCGACAGCCGGCAGATCGGCACCTGCAGCGACGGCAAGGTCAGCGTGGGCGACTGCGGCGTGTACGGCGCCTACTGCTCGGAGGCTGGCGCGAGCGAGGCGCGCTGCGTGTCGGTGTTCTGCGTGGCGAGCGCGGCGGACGTTCCCGCGGCGCACGATGTTTGTCTGCCCGACGGAAGCCTCGTGCACTGCGATGGCGAGGGCACGCTGTCGGGGCAGCCTAAGAGCTGCGCCGCCGACGAGTCGTGCGTGATGGTCGGCAACAACGCGCAGTGCGCGAGCAACAAGCCGCCGCCCACGCCGCCGACGCCGCCGACGCCCACGCCACCGAGCCCGCCGGCGACGCCGCCCGACCCGCCGCAGCCGCCCGACCCGCCCGAGCCGGCGCAACCCGCGCCCGGCGCTACGCCGGGAAGCGGAGGCAGCGCTCCGGCCCAGCCGGGCGCAAGCGGCGGCGGCGGTGTGGATATCGATCGCATCGAGGGTGGCTGCGCCGTGGGTGGCGCTTCGCGCGGGCTCGGTGGAGGAGGGGCGCTGCTGTTGGCGTTCGCCGCCCTGCTAGCGTTGCGGCGGCGGCGAGACTAACGCGCGCGGCGACGGCGGCGGCGGCGGCGCTTGCTACGACGCGCGTGCTTGTCGCGTTTTGCCGCGCGGACCTTGGCGACGGCGACCTTGCGAACGGGCTTGCTGGCGCGCTTGCCCTCGACGCGGTCGCGCAGCTCCTGCTGGCGCTCGTAGTAGAACGACAGCAGCTTGCGCGCGGCGATGCTGGCCTTGATACGCCAGCGCGCCGGATTGCCGAGCAGCACGGCGAAGGCCAGGCGCGGCTTGTCCACCGGCGCGAAGCCGACGAACCAGCTGTAGGCGAGAAATGGGCTCTTGCGCGACAGCGAGCCGGTCTTGCCAGCCACGTCGACGCCTAGGTACTGCTTGCCGCGGCGCGAGAAGAAGCCGCGCCGTCCCGAGCCGCTGGTCGTGGTGCGCGCCATCATCTGCGCCATCGTGCGCGCGGTGCTGCTGCGCATCACGTGACGGCTCTCGCGCTGCGCGGGCTCGATGGTGCGGCCGCCGGGCAGCACAACCTGTCGGATCAGGCGCGGCGCCGGCATGGTGCCGCGACCCGCGACGGCGGCGGCGATCATCGCGCCGTGAAGCACGCTGATCTCGGTGTGCCAGAAGCCGGCCGCGACGCGCGCGCGCTCGAGGCGGTTTTCGGGGATATCCGCGCGGCTTGGCGTCACCGGCAGGTCGAAGGGGATCGGCGCGTTGAAGCCGAAGCGGTTCGACCAGCCAGCGAGGGTGGCGCGGTCGAGATAGCGGTCGCTGAGCTTGGCCATGATCGGGTTGATCGAGCGCGCGATGGCGTCCGAGAGCGTGCGGCAGGTGGTGTCGAGCTTGGGGATCTCGCGCAGGTGGTGCTTGCGCAGGCCGCGGTGTCCGCCGTGGTAGCAGACCGAGGTGCTCGCGGGCACGCCGCGCTGCACGAGCGCCGAGCCGGTGATGACCTTGAACACGGAGGCCGCCGGCGCCCAGGGCGTCAGCGTGAGCTGCTCGATGTCGACCTCGGGGCGGCCGTGGGCGTAGCCGGTCATGGTCAGCACGTCGCCGCTCTTGATGTCGTAGAGCACCGCCGCGCCGTAGGGCAGCTCGAAGCGGGCGAGGTACTCGCGCATGCGCTTCTGCATGACGGGGTCGAGCGTGTAGGTAACGCGCGTACCGTCGGGGAGCTTCTGCACCGTGAGGTCGCCCTGGCGGACGGTGCGATCGACGTCGAGCTTGTCGCGCCACGGGTCGAGCGGCGCCTGCGGCTTGGGCTTGGTGGCCCGCAACGACAGCGCCGGAAGCGCCGGTCGTTCGCGGTTGTCCGCGCCCCAGGCGAGCAGCACGCCCGTGGTGGTCACGAGCACCGCGGTGATGACGAAGAGGCCCCTGCGCCTGCCAAAAACGGCAGTAATTCCTTTGGATTGTGCCATTGGCGCCAGTGTAGGTGCGCTCGGCACATGTGTCAAAAAACTGGTCGCGCCAAGCCGCTGACAATGGCCGCGCGAAAGCGCTGCGAGTTGCCTTCCAGGCCTAGCTGCAATAACGTGAGAAAACGGTGGGCTCCAGCGATCTGAAGAACAAGACTGTCGTGACGGTGATCAGTCGCATCACCGAGCGACCGGTCGCCAAGGAAGCCTGCATGGTCGTCATCTACGGCGACGAGCTGGGCAAGAAGTACAACCTCGAGGCCCCCTCGATCATCGTCGGCCGCTCCTCGAAGACCGAGATCCAGATCGACCAGGAGTCGGTGAGCCGCAACCACTGCAAGCTGATCAACACCGGTAAGTCGATCATCCTGCGTGACCTAGGCAGCACCAACGGCACCTACGTCAACGACGAGCTGGTCGACGAGCATGTCTTGCGCGACGGCGACCTGATCAAGATCGGTCGCACGATCTTCAAGTTCCTCACCGGCGGCAACATCGAGAACGCCTACCACGAGGAGATCTACCGCCTCACCACGGTGGATGGCCTGACGCAGGTCTACAACAAGCGCTACTTCCTCGAAGTGCTCGAGCGCGAGATAAGCCGCGGGCACCGCTACGGGCGCGAGCTGTCGTTGATCATGTTCGACATCGATCACTTCAAGCAGATCAACGACACGTTCGGCCACCTCGCCGGCGACTACGTGCTCAAGCACCTCGCGTCGGTGATCAAAGAGCGCATCCGCCGCGAAGACATCATGGCGCGCTACGGCGGCGAAGAGTTCGCCATCGTGCTGCCCGAGATCGACAACTACAACGCGCGCCAATTCGCCGAGAAGATCCGGCGCATCGTCGAGCGCACGACCTTCAAGTTCGAAGACACCAAGATCCCCGTGACGGTCAGCGTGGGTGTGGCGTCGACGGCGTCGGAGGTCACCGACCCGACGCACTTCATCAAGCTCGCCGACGAGCGCCTCTACGAAGCCAAGCACCGCGGCCGCAACTGCGTCTGCGGCTAGTGCTTCTAGAGAGCTAGCGTGCGCGCGTCGAGCACGGCGCGCACCTTGGCGGTCAGGTCGCGCACCGAGTAGGGCTTGCCGAGATAGTTGACGCCCGGCTCGAGCATGCCGCGCCGCTGGGCGACGAGGTGCGAGTAGCCCGAGGTGAAGAGCACCGTGAGGTTGGCGACCTTGGCGGCGAGCTTGCGCGCGAGCTCGGGGCCGCTGGCGCCAGGCATGATCACGTCGGTGAGCAGCAGGTCGATGGCCAGAAGCTGCGACTCGGCGAGCGCTAGCGCGGCGTCTGCGTTGGCAGCGGAGTGCACCGAGTAGCCGGTGTCGCGCAGGATGCGCTCGGCCACGCGGCGCACGTGCTCGTCGTCTTCCACCAGCAGGATCGTTTCGCCGCCGGCGGCGACGGCGCTTGCCGGACGCTGCTCGAAGACCTCCTGCTGGCCGTCGACGCGCGGCAGGTAGATCTTCATCGTCGTGCCGAAGCCGGGCTCGCTGTAGCACCAGATCGTGCCGCCGCTCTGTTTGACGATGCCGTAAACGGTGGCGAGGCCGAGCCCCGAGGTCTGCCCGGGGCCCTTGGTGCTGAAGAACGGCTCGAAGATGTGCTGCCGCGTCTCGGCGGTCATGCCCTCGCCGTTGTCGCTGACGGAGAGCAGCACGTAGCGGCCGGGGTCGATGGACTCGTGCTGCTCGGCGTAGCTGGCGTCGAGTGTGACGCTTTGGGTCTCGATGGTCACGGCGCCGCCGTGGGGCATGGCGTCGCGCGCGTTGACGACCAGGTTGAGCAGCACCTGCTCGAGCTGCGTGCGATCGGCGCGCACGAAGCCGAGGTCGTCGCCGATGTCGACCGAGAGGCGGACGTCGTCGCCGAGCGTGCGCTCGAGCAGCGGCTGCAGCGCGACGACGATGCTGTTGAAGTCGATGTCGCGCAGCTCGAAGCGCTGCGTGCGGCTGAAGGCGACCAGCTGCTGCGTCAGCGCCGCGGCGCGCTGGCCGGCTTTTTCGATCGCGTCGAGGTCCTCCTCGAGCGTGCTGTTGTCGCCGAGCTGCAGCCGCGCCAGCGAAGCCGAGCTGAGCACCACCGTGAGCAGGTTGTTGAAGTCGTGGGCTACGCCGCCAGCGAGGCGGCCGATGGCTTCGAGGCGCTCGGCCGCGGCGGCGCGCCGTTCGGCCAGCCGCTGGGCTTCCTCGGCGAGCAGGCGGGTGCGGCGCTCGCGTAGGATCTGGACGCCGAAGGCGATGTCGGAGACGACCTCTTCGAGCACGCGCCGTTCGTCGTCGTCGAAGGCGTTGCTTTGCCCGGCGTGGAGCACGAGCTCGCCGAGGGCTTCGTCGTTGGTGGCGCCGCGTATGGGGAGCGCGAGCGTGGCGCCGTCGGAGGGCGGCTCGCCGGCGCGCTCGACGATCGGCTGCTCGCCCTCGACGCGCAGCTCGACTGCGGCGAAGCCGCCATCGCCGACCAGCAGCTGGCAGACGTCACGCGCCAGCTCGGGCTTGGTGGTGGCGTGCGCGGCGAGCTGGCTGCAGCGGCTGGTGATCTGCAGTGCGCGCATGGTGCGCCGAAGCTGCGTCTCGCCGTGCTTGCGATCGGTGATGTCCACCGAGAGGATCGCCACGCCGTCGGGCACGGGCTCGAAGCGCAGCTCGAACCAGCCGACGCTGCCGTCGAGGTGCACGAACTCGTTTTCCATCGACGCCGGCACGCGCTCGCGCATGCAGCGGCGCAGCACGCCGAACATCTCCGTCTGATCGATGCCTGGGTACGCCTGCATCATGGTCTTGCCGACCAGCGCCTCGGGGGTGCTGCGACCGTGCGCGGCGGCGGCGTGATTGACGTACAGGTAGACGAACTCGGGGCTGATGACCTGGCAGCCCTCGAGCAGGTTGTCGAGCACCGTTCGCGATACGTCTGACGTGGCCATCCCTGCCGGCAACTCGTCCATCACCATCGACCGTTTCGCCGCGAAATGCAGCGCCACCTTCGTCGGCCACTCTACCGAATTTCTCGCCGCGGAGCAGTGGTCCGCAGCGCGTCGCCGGCTTCGGAGTTAGATGCGTGTTTTTACCCAGTTGTCGCGAGCGAAGGTCAGCGCCATGACGCCCGAAAACAGGCCGCGGTATATCGCGAGGCAGATCCAGACGCCCATCAGCCCGGCGCCGTAGCGCACGCCGATGATGTAGGCCGCCGGCAAGAACAGCGCCCACTGCAGCGCGATGCTCCAGAAGGTCACCACGCGGACGTAGCCGGCGCCGATCAGCGCTTGCATCAGCACCAGGCCCACCGAATCGAAGGGCTGCGCGATGCCGAGCAGGATCAAGGGCGCGGTGGCGAGCTCGACCGCGTGTACGTCTTTCATCAGCAAGCCGAGCCAGGTGCGGGCGGGGGCCGCGAGCACCACGCCGAGCACGACCAGCGTCGCGCAGCTGATGAACATCGTGGTCCAGCCCCAACGTTTCGCCTCGTCGGGGGCGCGGCGGCCGAGCGCTTGGCCGACGAGGGTTGCCGCAGCGAGGCCGAAGCCCATCGCCGGCAGCAAGCAGGTCAACGAGAGGTTGATCAGCACGTTGGCTGCTGCCAGCTCGCGCGTGCCGAGCAGCTGCGCGATGCGGTAGAGCGCGACAAAGCCGGCGGACATGAAGAGGTTCTGCATGCCGGCGGGCACGGACAGGCGCAGCACGTTGCGCACGGTGCCCGGTGGCGTCGCGCCGCGCG
>JAGQIK010000312.1 GCA_020431405.1 Myxococcales bacterium | reverse complement strand
TTCGCGGGCCGTGGCGAGACGCCTCGGGGCGTTGTGCGTGCGAGTGCGTTGGCGGGCGCGGCGCTGATGGACTGTCGTCTTGGACTGCGGGCCGAGTTGCAGGCGTCGAGCGTGGCGGGCCCGCGTCGGTAGCATCTGCGCGATTCGCCGGCCGCGGAGCGGTCGTCCGCGGCGCATTCGGGCGCGCGGACAATGCTTGCTTTGCCCTCGGCATATGTTAGCCTATTCAAGATGGCTCGCAGCAGCAAGCAGCTTTCAATCGCGTTTCCAAACGGCTGGGGCGGCGCACGAAAGGGCGCAGGCAGACGCTCTACTGCCGCCGACGGTAGAGCTGGCGTGCCCCATCGCCGGCGTGACGTTCCCTCGCTCGCGACCAAGGGCGCCGTGCACGTCACGATGCGATTTGTCGACGACATCTCGAACCTGCGCACGTCGCGCTGCATGCGCGCGCTGTGGTTTGCCTTCGCCAAGGGAAAAGAACGCGACGGCTTTCGGCTCTGCCACTACGCCGTGCAGCGCAACCACATCCACCTCATCTGCGAGGTCGATGACCGAGAGGCCCTCATGCGCGGCATGAAGGGCCTTTCAGTGCGCGTGGCGCGGCAGCTCAACAAGGCCCTCGGACGCAGCGGGCGTGTCATCGCCGACCGCTACCACGTGCGCGTGCTCGAGAGCCTGCGCCAGCTGCGTGCGGCCATCGCCTATGTCATCAACAACCGCCGCCGCCACCTCTACGAGCACGGCGGCTGGACCGTACGCCGCGACTTTGTCGACCCGTTTTCGTCGGGCTGGTACTTCGACGGCTTCGCCGACGGACCGCGTGACCGTCTTCCCGGGCGCCTCGCCAACGTCGAGGCGCCCGTGACCGCGGCACAGGCATGGCCGTTACAACGAGGATGGCGCCACCATGGCCTCGTTGCCGTCGACGAGATACCCGCGCGGCGCGCCTCGGACAGGCGCCGCCGAAGGGCTATGCCCTAAACGTGCAAAGGGAGGGGCTGTCCACTTGTCCACAGGCGAATGGGCTTTCGAAACAGCCCTCCGCGCCTGTGGGAAAGTGGGCAGCCCCGGTGCCCGTCACCAGCTTCCATCTCCGTGCAGTGGTTTACTAGGACGCTGAACGGCGCCCTACCTCTTCGGCGTTGACGTGGGCTGAGAGGCGGCGGCGGGCGCGATCGGCGGGCCGATGATGGCGAGCTTGGTGATGCGTTCGATGTAGGCCTTGCGGGAGCTGCCGCGGCCGAGCTCGAGGGAGGTGACGGCGGTGCGGTTGACGCGATACATCGTCTCGGCTTTGCCGTCTTTGCCGTCGCCGCGGCCGCCGGCGGCGCGGGTCTCGGCGGGGCTGCAGGGGACTAGGTAGCCGGAGAACTGGTGCAGGGCGAAGAGGTGATCGCCTTCGCGTCCGACAAACAGCATGATGTGGCCTGGCATGTAGAGCAGCACGAGGCCGCGTTTTGCGGCGGCCTCGATGGCGTGCGCCTTGGCGACGTCGCCCAGCTTTGCGACGTCGACGCTGGTCACACCGGCACGCGACTGCATCCACGAGTTGCGCGGGATGTGCAGCCCGAAGGTGTCGAAGAGGTCCATCAGCAGCCGCGAGCAGTCGCGATGTCCGCCGCTGCCGCCCCAGCCATAGGGCGCGTCGAGGTGCGCGAAGGCGCGTTCGAGAAACGCTCGGCGCGTGAGCGCGGCGTAGCCTTCGCGCACGCCGCGGCCGGCGGCGAGCCTCAGCTCGGCGAGGCCGGCCTTGGTCGGCACTTGGACGCGCAGCTGCTTTCCGTCGCGCCCGAGCAGCGGAAAGCGCGCGCCGAGCCGCGCCGCACCGACCAGCGCCCCGCGCGCGTCGAAAAGCGGCCGCCGGTCGCGCGTTACCACCGCCACGCGCTCGGCGCCGAGATAGGCAGCCATCGCTTTGGCGTCGATAGCCGGCGCGAGCGCGGCGGGATCGACCCAGCCCTCGGTGTAGTCGGTCCAGATGTAGACCCACTCGCCTTGTCCAGCGATCGCGCGACTGCGTCGCAGCACGCGCACCGCTTCGCCGGGCCGCAGCCGCGCGCACTGCATCATGTCGAACGACTTGCGCCACGGCTCGTCGTAGAGCGGCGTTGCCGTCGGGTAGCAGCGGATCGGCGTACCGCGGAAGGCCAAGCGCAGCGCGTCGCGCGGTTCACTGCCGCGCATCGCCTCCTCGACCTGCTTGGCCACGTCCCACGGGCGGCGTCCGTCGAGGTGCATGCGCTTGCCCTTGCCGATCGCCTCGCGCAGCTTCTTGATGTTGACCTCGAAGTGCGCGCCGATGGCTTTCTGGTCGACCTGGCGCTCGAGCAAGCTCCAACGCCCGGCGAGCCAGCCCTCTTGGCGCAGCGCACGCACGCGCTCGTTGTGCGCGCGCAGCTCTGCGCCTTCGAGCAGCACCGCGTCCGCCTGCGCACCCATGCGGTCGAGCCAGTATTCCAGCACCGAGTGCATCGGCCGCGCGTAGGGCAGGATCGGCGGCGCCGCCAGGTCGCGCGGGCAGGCACGCCTCGCGATCAGCGCCCTCGGCGCCGCGCGATCGGACGCGCCGCTGCCCGCCGGCGTCTTGCACGACACCGCGGAGCACATTGCTGCGAGCACGAGCCATCTCATCGCGAAAGGCAGTATCCCAGCGACTCGCCGGCGCGGCAAAGCGCGACCTGAAGCCCGAGGCCCGAGGCCTGAAGCCCGACTATGACAGGCGCGTCTCGTCGGGGCGAAGCCACACGCTGTGCATCAGGCGCGCGTGCTCGTCGGAGACCGAATAGCGCAGCAGCGCCGTCACCCCATCGTGGGCGCCGATGCTGTCGAAACCGATGTTAGCCTCCGACAGCAGCTCGTGCGCGGCGATGCGCGGGCTGCGACAGATCAGCAGCGCCGCGCGGTCAGCGCGCTCGCGCTCCGCGGCGCGATAGCGATTCCAGATGTCTGGCGGCGTCGGCGGCGTGACCTCGCCCTCGAGCTGCTTGCGCACCTTGCGCGGCAGCGCGCGCGCCACCTTCTTGCGCAGCGGCTGCACCATCGGGTCGTCGGGGCGCGGGTTGCAGAGCGCGATCACCAGGCGCTGCAGCGTGCGGTCGTCGAGCTCGCGCAGCAGCGTGCCCGCCGTCGCCGCGCTGCAGATCGCGTGCGCCGTCCAGAAGCGGAAGGCCCCCTCGCGCGCGCGCTGCACGAAGCTGTCGGACATCACGAGCTGGATCGGCTCGCCCGGCGTGGAGCTGACCCGCGACACGTTGCCCACCTGCACGCTGACCTCGCCCACACCGAGCGCCGCGGCGATGCGCGACGCGGTGACGCTGGCCGGATGCTCGGGCGGCAGCATACGCCCGCGCTCGACCTCGTGCAGTGCGCCGAGGTATGGCGTGGCTTGCTCGAACAGCGCCGCGACAGCGCGCAGGTCAGCAGGCAGCGGGATCGCCGCGAGCCGGATCGCACCCGGCGGCACGACTTCCTCCTCGAGCGTGCGCGCGAGCATCCGCTCCTCGGTGTCGGCCGCGCCGAGCAGGTCGAGCGCCGACGAGGCGCACGCGGCAAGCTGCGGGCGCTGCGCGCGTCCGAAGATGCGCACTAGACCGCGATAGGCGTCGACGTTGGTCGCGTCGGCGCCGAGCACCTTGCGGTAGCCGCCCACCGCGGCGTCGCGTTGGTTGTTGACCTCGAGCGCGCGCGCGAACAGCAGCTGCACGTCGACCTCGTTGGGTCGCGCCAGCAGGTTCGCCCGCGCGTACTCGAGCGCCCGCGCCGCGTCCTGGCGGTGATCGAGCAGAAGACGCGTCACCGCCACGCGCAGCGGCAGCACCACGTCGGCACGGCTCGTCGACTCGAGCACCTGCTGGCCGAGCGACAGAAGCCGCGTCAGCTCGCCGCGCTGCTGGTAGAACGAGACGAGCCCCATCAGCGCCTTGTCGTTGCCCGCCGCCTCGGCGAGCGCCTCGCGCTCGTACTGCACGCGCAGCTCCGGATCACGCAGACCGATGCGCGCCACCTCGGCGAGCTGCGAGAGCGCCCACACGCCGTGCTCTTCGTCCTTCTCGGCGGCGATCTCCTGCAGCCGCTGATGCGCGATCTGCCACTCGCCCTCGCCGATGGCGAGCTTGACGAGCAGTCGCTTGGCCTTGATATCGCGCGGGTCGACCTCGAGCAGCCCGTCGAGCACCTCGCGCGCGCGCCGCGGCTCGTGCAGCTGGTCGGCGTAGAGCTCGGCGAGGAAAAGCCGCGCCCTGCGGTTGACCTCTTCGTCGTCCGATCGCTCGACGAGCAGGCTCAGCGTCGCCGTCGCGTCGCTCCAGCGCTGCTTCTGACAGTACAGCTCGGCCAGGTCGGCGAGGGTGTCGACGTCGTTGGGCTCGAGCGCCAGCAGCTCGTTGAGCTCGGCGATGGCGCGCCCCGTGTCATCGAGGTCCTTGCGCAGCAGCGTCGCGTGACGCCGCAGCAGATCGGCCTTCTGCTTGCGATCGCTAGTTGCCTTGATGCGCTGCGAGAAGAGCTGCGAGACCTCGGCGAACTGCTTGCGCCGCCGCATCAGATCCTCGGCACGGTCGAAGGCCTGCGCCTCGGTGGGATCGTCACCGAGCGCCAGCTTCAAGCTCACCAGCGCGCGCGCCTCGTCGCCCACCGCGTCGGCCCACAGGTCCGCCGCGCGCACCGCCGACTCGAGGCGGCTTTGCTTGTGCTGAGCCGCCACCGCGATCTGATCGCAGAGCGCCGCGACGCCCGAGAACTCGCGCTTGTCCTCGGCGATACGCGACAGCACCATCAGCGCTGCCAGATTCTGCGAGTCGATGTTGAGACAGGCGCGCGCCGAACGCGACGCGCCCTCCGCGTCGCCGGCCGCCGCCCAGCTCAGCGCCGCCCGCGACAGCGCGAACGCCCTGCCCGAAGCGTCGATCTCGAGCCGCGCCGACTGCTCGTAGAGCCCCGCCAGCGCGCCGTGCTCGCCGGCGCGCAGCAGCGCCCGCTCGAGCGCCCACACCACCGCCGGATCTTGCGGTCGCAGCTCGTGCGCGCTGATCGCGGCGCGCATCGTATCGATGCCGCCGATGCGCGCGCCGCCGTCGCCGCCGAGCTCGCTGATGTAGAGCGCCTCCATGAAGCAGGCTGTGGCCAGCCCGAGGTCCTGACAGCGCGACCCGCGGTCGACCAGCCACACGCCCAGTGCGCGCGCCGCCGGCGCGTGCTCGTCGCCCTTGGCGCGATCGAACGTCGTGCGCAGCGCCCGCGTGTGCTCGATCTCGAGCCGTGGACCGTAGGGCGAGCTGGCGATGATGCGCTCGTAGATGTCGGGCACCGTCGCGCGGTCGAGCTGAAGCTCGGCCACCCGCGCGCGCCACAGATCGAGCACCGCGCGCGTGGCGACGTTCTCGCAGAGCGTCGCCATCTGCGTCAGCGTCTCGAGCTGCGCCGTGTCGTCACGCTCGCGCACCTGCACGCGCAGCAGCCCGAACAGCGGCTCGAGCATGTCGGGACACGCCTCGGCGGCCGCGCGATAGAGCCGCGCCGACTGGGTCATGTCGCTCAGCCGCAGCTCCGCGATCTCGGCGGCGCGGCAAAGGGCGTCGGCCCGCGTCTGCGGCGCCGTGCGCGAGTCGGCGAGCCGCTCGAGGATCGAGACCAGCTCGCCCCAGCGCTCGGCGCGCCGCAGCAGCCGCTCGAGCGCCGCGATGGCCGGCGCCGAGCGCGAGTCGGCGTCGAGCGCATCGAGATAGGCCTCGATGGCCGCCGACGTGTCGCCGAGCTGCTCGTCTTGCACGCGCCCGATGCGGCAATAGAGCGCCGCCAGCGAGCGCCCGCGCTCCGCGTCGTCGGCCTCGCTGCCGCCGGCCTTCGGCGTCAGCAGCCGCGTATTGCCGGCGCCGCGGTCGAGCATGCCGATCTCGTGGCGGTGAAGCTCGACCAGCTCGCTCCAGCGTCCGAGGCGATGATAGACGCGCCCCGCAGCGCGCACGGCCTCGACGCAGCGCCCGTCGCGGCGCAGCACCTCGTGATAGATCTCGAGCGCGCGGTCGTGCTCGCCGAGCACGTCGTCGAGGATCTCGGCCGCCTGCAGCCGGCGCGCCTGCGCCTCTTCGGGCGCCGTGGTGTCCTTGGCCTCGTCGAGCAAAAGCTCGACCAGCTCGGGGTAGCGTCCGCGCGCCGTCAGCTGCCGCTCGAGGGCTAGCGACGCCGAGCGCGTCTGATCCACCGAGCGCGCCACCGACAGCGTCTCGATCGCCTGGTCGGGCTGCTGCAGCCGCTCGGCCTGCAGCTGCGCGAGCTCGACGAGCAGCGCGTGACGCGTCTTGATGTCGGAGGTGCGCTCGATCTGCGCGGCGAGCGCGTCGGCCAGCTCGGCGTAGCGTTTCTGCGCGCGCAGAAGTCGCGTCAAGCGCCAGAACGCGAGCTGTCCACCGGCGGCGATCTCGAGCGCGCGCCGGTAGGCGTCGATGGCGGGCTGCGCGTTGTCCAGCCGCTCGTGGATCGCGCCCACCTCGATGCAGCGCGCCGCACGCTCGCGCGGGTTTGCCGACCCTTCGATCTCGGGGCCGTGGATCGTCAGCAGCGCCTCGAGGTCGCCGCGCTGTTGATACATCGTGCCCAGCGCCTGCATCGCCGGCACGTAGCCGGGGCGCGTCTCGAGCGCCTGCAGATAGGCGCCGATGGCCGCGTCGTCGTCGCCGATGCGCGCGCGATAGAGCCAGCCGATGCGCGACGAGAGCGCCGCACGCCCGCGCTGGTCCTCCACATGACCGAGCAGCTGCTGCAGCACCGAGACCGTCTCGCCGGGCTGGTCGGCCGCCGCGTGCACCTCGGCGAGCCGCGCGAGCGCCGCCGAGTCCGCCGGCGCGGCGCGCACGGCGCCGCTGAAGCAGCGCGCCGCCGCCTCGAGATCGCCGCTGGCCTCGAGGTGCAATACGCCCGCGCGCGAGAGCAGCCGCGCCTGCCACGCCGGATCCGTGGCGAGGCTCGCCCACTGTTCGAGACGTCGCGCCAGCTCGGGGTGCCGGCCGCCGCGCTCGAGCAACGTGCAAAGCGCGAGCAGCGCCGGCAGCTGCTCGTTGTCCGCGTCGACGGCGCGCGAGTAGGCGTCGATCGCGCTCTCCTCGTCGCGCAGCGACGACTCGTAGAGCGCGCCGAGGGCGTAGAGATAGCGCGCTCGCTCGATGGGCACGGTGATCGCGTCGACGAGGTGCGTCAGCGTCTGCGCCAGCGCGGCGAAGCGTTGCAGTCGGCGCTGCAGCGCCGCCGACAGCACCAGCGCCGTCACGTTGCCCGGCTGAAGCTCGAGCGCCTTGGCCAGCAGGTCGAGCGCGTCGACGGCCTTGCCGCGGCCTATCGCCTGCGCCGCGGCCATCTCGATCAGCACCGCGGTGCGCGTGGCGTTCTCGCCGCCCAGCGAAAGCTCGGCCTCGCCCAGCTCGAGCGCGCGATCGACGTTGCCCAGTCGCTGCGTGATGCGGCGGATGCTCGGCAGCAGCGGCGTCTCTCGGCAAGCCGCGACCGCGGCCTCGAGCTCGGCGAAGACGTCGGCGGCCGTAGCCCCCGAGCGCTCGAGCGCGCCGGCGGCCTCCACGCGCATGGCGGCGGCCCGCTCGGGTTGACGCAGGCCGCACGCCTCGGCCTCGCGCAAGAAAAAGCGCAGCGAGTCCTCGTCGGCGAGCCGCAGCGCGGCGTCGCTCGGCGCCTCGATGGCGATCGCCTCGCGGGCCTTGGGCGGCGTGGGCGACGGTGGCGCCGAAGGGGGCGGTCCCGCCGGTCGGCCGGCGACGAAGTCGTCGCGCAGCGACATCGGCTGCGGGTGCTCTGGCGGCGCCACGAGCGCCGACTGCGCGGCCGGCACGGGCACCGGTACCGGCGCGGCGGGTGCCGCGGGTGCCGTCGGTGCGGGCGATGGCGCGGGCGTGGGCGGTCCGGCGGGCGACGGCTCGGGTGGGCCCT
>JAGQIK010000311.1 GCA_020431405.1 Myxococcales bacterium | reverse complement strand
GCCATCTCGTGCGCCGTGGCAAACGCGCAGCTCGCCACCAAGGCGCGCCCCAGCGCCGCCACCAGCACGCGGTGCGCGCGCAGGTTGCCCGACAGCTGCTGCAGCGCACGACGCGTCGCCGCCAGCGCCGCGGCGTCACGCTTGCCCGCTGCGAAGGCGGCGAGCACTTTCTCGAGGCCACGCGCCAGCGGCGTCGTCGCCTTGACGCGCTTGGCATCGCTGACCACCACTCGCGCCGCGGGATCGAGCAGCGCCAGCGCCGCCTGCGACCAGCTGCCCAGCTCATGCTGCGGATAGAGCGAAATGAGCTGCGCGTAGCTCTCGCGCGCCGCTTCCACGTCACCCGCGTCCGCCGCCAGATGGCCGCGCAGGAGCAGCGCCAGCCCGCTCTTGCCGTCTTCGCCCAGCGCCTGCTTGACCGCCGCGCGCGCCGCCTTGGAGCGGCCGCGCAGCCACGCCTGCCACGCTCCGAGCGCGCTGATCAGCGCGCCGTGCTGCTTGGACTTGGCCTTGGCGAGCCGCTGCTCGACGTCCCCAGGAGACTGGCCCTCGATGATCGCTCGCACCGCCTGCGCCACGCGCTTGGTCGCGCGCGCCTCGGCGTCGGCGTCGGCGTCGATGTTGTCCTGCATGCGCGAAAGCTGCGCGCCACTGGAAAGCTCGGCCAGCGCCACCAGCAGCATGCGCTGCGCGCGCAGCCGATCGCGCTGCGCGCCGAAGCTCAGCTTGACCGCGTCGATGCCCGCGATGGCGGCCTTGATACCCGACGGCTCCAGCGAGCGCGCCGCGCGCGCCGCCTTCTTCAGCGTGCTCTCGCCGACGTCACGCTGCTCGAGGTAGTAGTACGCGCCGAGCCCGCCGGCGCCGAGCAGCGCCAGCAGCAGCGACCAAGCGATGATGCGCCCCAGCCGCCCGCCGGCGTTGTACGGCCCCTTTGCGCGTCCCACCGCGCGCGGCTCGGCCTCCGCCTCCACGTCGAAGCTCGCCGTCCAGGTCGGCTCGCTCTCGTCGACGCGCGCCGCCGGCCCCAGCAGCATGTTCGCCACCGAGTCGTTCTCGCGCGCCCCCGAGCGCAGCTCGTGGATCGTCGAATCCGCGTCGGCGCTCGAGACCTCCTCGTAGACCGCCGACGCTTCGACCAGCTCGACCGAGCTGTCGTAGGGATCGTCGGCGTGCCAGCCCTGCAGCGTGGCGTCGGGCGACTGCGCCATCGCCTCGAGGTCGGCGCGAAGCTGCGAAAGCCGCGGGCTCGAGAGCCCCAGCATCGCCGCCTCGTCGGCGATCTCGCGCGCCTCGCTGAAGTTGCCGCGCCGCACCAACGCGCTGACGAGCATCTCGCGCGCCGAGACACGCTGCGGGGCGAGCACGCAAAGCTCGCGCAGCGCGCCGCAGGCCGCCGAGAGCTCGTCGCGCGCGATCATCGCCCGCGCCATCTTCTCGAGTCGCGCGATCTCGGCCTCGTCGCCGCGCGCGAGGCTCTGCGCGGTGTCCTTGGCCCCCGCGGTCATAGCCACTCATTGTAGACGTCAGCGGCGCTCGGTGCACGCGGTGCCCGTTTCCCGATGATCGACAGCGTGATGGCAGCGCTGCGGCTCGCCCAGCGCGCGCGTGATACGGCAGCCGTAGACCGGTGTGCGGGGCGTACCCACAGGCAGCCCGGCCAGCAGCGCGCTGACGGCGCCCACCGCGTAGGCCTTTCGACCCGACGCGCCGAGCGTACGCTCGTTGTCGATCCAGCCATGGAACGCGACGCGACCGTGCTTGTCGAGCGCCACGGTCGTCGGCGTGGTCTCCACGCCCAGCGCACGCGCGAGGCGGCCACCCCGATCGAACAGCAACGGCACGGCCACGCGACGCGCCACGAGCGCGCGCCGCAACGTCGCGCGATCGTCGTCGGCGTTGCTCGCGACCATCAGCACCGCTGTCCGTCGGCCGCCGAAGCGCCGCGCCAGATCGTCGATGCGGCGCTGGTAGCGTTTGACGCACGGGCAGCGGCTCGCCCACCAGACCAGCACCGTCGCGTCGTGCGCGCGAACGATCTCGGCGAGAGACACCGGCGCGCCGTCGACTACACGCGCGAGCGTCGGAAGCCTGTCGGGCGATAGCCGCGCCGGCACCGCGCCACCCATCGCCGCGCAACCGCCAGCCAGACAAGCGACCGTCGCCGCCACCAGCGCGCGTCTAGAAAAAGCCATAGCGAGCTCCCAGCACGCCGGTCACACGGCCCGACGTGTTGTCGCCCAGACCGCTGACGAACAGGCCCGTATCGAGACCAGCCTGCAGCGTCCAGTGCGGGTCGAAGCGCCACGAGAGCGCGGGTCCGAAGCCGAAGTCGGTGCGCGTCGAGTTGGGCACCACCGCGCCGTCACGCCGGATCGCGTCCTCGTAGGTCAAGCGGGTGACGAGGCTCAACACCAGCCGCTCGACGAGCTCGACCCCGCCGACCAGCGCCAGCTGCAGCCCGACACCGAAGCGCTGGCTCACGCCGAGGTCGGGGCGCTCGCGAGCGAGCGGCACGCTGACGCCGGCGGCGAGCCGCACGAACCAAGGCATATATGTTTTCTCGACGATGGCGCCAAAGGAGAAGACCCACGCGCCGCGGCTGGTCACGCCGCTGCCGCCGATGTCGGCCGCATCGACGGTGCGACCGGTGGGAAAGGTCGTCGCGAAGGTCAGCGCGAGCGCCGGCAGCCAGCGGTACTCGCCGATGTCGAGCAGCTGAAAGCGCGCCCCCGCCTGCACGTCCGCGAGGTTGGCGCTGACGTTGTCGCCGAGGTTGCCAGCGCGGCGATAGCCAACGATCCAGGGCAGCCGCCCGTACAGCGACAGCCGCCGGCCGAGCCCGATGATAGTCCAGACCTCCGAGCGCCAATCGACCTCGGCGTAGTCGCGCGAGTACTCGTGCCAATTGCCGTCCGCGTCCCAGCTGCCGACGCCGCCGATCACCGACGTACGCAGCCCAACCGCGAAGCGCTCCCAGGCCAACAGACGGCCCTGCCCGGTCGCGGTCGCCGACATGCAGCAAGCGGCTCCACGCGCTCGGCCGGCCGGCAGCGCCAGCCCAGCCGCCAGCACTAACGCGAACGCCACCGCGCGGGACATCAGCGCACCGTGACGTGGATGGTCTTCTTCGCCGACAGCGCGCCCGCCGTTGCGCTGACGGTGATCTCCCACGCGCCGGGCATCTGGAACGTCACCGGAAACGCCTCGTAGTGTCCGCCGCCTCGCTCGCTGACGAGCGGGACTTCGGTCGATCCGTGGCCGTGCGTGGCCATCTGCGGATCGACGGCGAGCCCGACGCCCTCGATCATCGCGCCAGCGAGGTCGGCGACCTCGATCATCATTCTGTTCTGGCCGACGACGACGCTCGCGAGCTGCACGGTGAGGCGCATGTCGCCGCTTTCGATGTCCGTCGAGCCGCCATCGCCCGCGCCGCAGCCGATCAGGGCGGCAAAGGCGAAGGCGACGGCCCATGGTCTTCCAAGGCCGGATGGAGGCTTCCTGTATTTCGCTGCTTTCATCTCAGCGCTTACCTACCAGTCGCTCGCGGCGATGGAATGCGGCAATTTGTCGCGCACTGGGCGTGGCGCTTTTCGCCGTGGGCGGCGCGTGCTAGAGCGCTGACCGGTGAAGCAGAGAAGTCGCAGCATCTCGCGCGGGTGGCTGGTGCGACTGCGCCTCGGCGCCGCCGCCAGCAAGCTCGCTATCGCGTTGGTCGTGCACTTCGCGCTCGGCATCGCGCTGCCCATCGCCGCCATCTGCGTGCTCGTCGCCATCGAGGCGCTCAGCAACGTGCTGCTGCGCTCGCGCGAGCCGACGCTGTCGCCGCGCGTGGTGCTCGGCGTGATGGCGCTCGACATCGGCCTGCTCACGGGCCTCTTGCATCTCACCGGCGGCGCCTCCAACCCGTTCAGCTTCGTCTACCTGATCTACCTCTCGCTGGCGTCCGCCTCGCTGCCCGTGCGCTGGAGCTGGGGCCTCGCGGGGCTCACCGCCGCCTGCTCGGCGAGCCTTTTCATCGCGCCGGTGGACATGCACCACGGCCACCGCGAGATGCTTCTGCACCTGCGCGGCATGTGGGTCGCGTTCATCGTCGCGGGCGGCTTCATCGTCGTCTTCGTCAATCGACTCCGCCACGAGCTCGACGCGCAGAACGAGCACCTCGACCGCGCGCGACGCCTCGCCTCGGTGACAACCCTCGCCGCCGGCGCAGCGCACGAGCTGTCGACGCCCCTCAACACCATCGCCGTCGCCGCCGGCGAGCTGCGCCACATCGTCAGCGACCCAGATGTCATCGAGGACGTAGAGCTGATCCGACAGCAAGTGCAACGCTGCTCCGAGATCCTGGGACAGCTCGGCGCCGACTCGGGCGAGGTGATCGGCGAGATGCCGCAGCCGACGACCTTGCGCGAGATCGTCGATCCACTCGCCGCCGAGCACCCGCGCCTCGTCGTCGAGCTCGAAGACGACAGCGCGCAGCGGCTGCCACTGCGTGCTATGCGTCGCGTGCTGCTCTCGCTGGTCGAAAACGCCGAGCAGGCATCCAGAGATGACGCCCCCG
>JAGQIK010000310.1 GCA_020431405.1 Myxococcales bacterium | reverse complement strand
GCGGCTACGACCACGTGCTGTTTCTCGTCGCGCTGCTGCTGGCGGCGCCGCTCTACTCGCGCCGCGACGCGCGCGCCGGCCCCGGCTTTCGCGGCGCCTTCGTCTACATGCTCAAGATCGTCACCACGTTCACCGTCTCGCACAGCATCACGCTGGTGCTGGCGGCCACCGGCGCGGTGACGCTGCCATCGAAGCTCGTCGAGCCGGTGATCGCCGCGTCGATCATCGCCGTGGGCATCGCCAACATCCTGCGCGTGCGCGCCGCGCGCGCCGCGGCGCCCGCCAGCGACGGCGAGGCGCAGCCCGCAGCACCGGGCGCGCGCAAGCGCCTGGCGCTGGTCTTTGCGTTCGGCCTGGTGCACGGCTTCGGCTTCGCCGGCGTGCTCGCCGAGGCAGGCCTGCCGGTCAAAGGCGCCGTGCTGTCGCTCTTTTCGTTCAACGTCGGCGTGGAGCTGGGCCAGATCGCGGTCATCGGCCTGCTCTTTCCGATCATCTTTCGCCTCTCGCGCCCGCCGATTACGCTGCCCGCGTCGCTGCTGTTGATGGTGCTGCTGGCGATCTTCTTTGGCGCGCTGGTCGCCTTCGGCATCGAGGTGCGCGCCTGGCCGGCGTTCTGCGCCGTGCTGCTCACGGCGGCGCTCTTGTGTCTGCGGCGCTGGTCGTTCGAGGCGGTGGTGATGCGCGGCGGCTCGGCGATCGTGATCGCCTTCGGCCTGTTGTGGCTGCTCGAGCGCCTTTTCGACTGGCAGCTGCTCGGCGGGCGGCTCGGCTAGCGAGCCCTCGGCCGCAGCAGACGCGAGAGCGTGTAATCACTGGGCGTACTTGCGCCTACAGGTCGGCGGGCATGGAAATCCCCAGCGTGGTGAGGCGATCCCCACCACCCGCTGCAGGACGCCCTAGATCCGCCATCTACGCGCGTGTCGAGGTTGGTTCGCCTGTTGCACTCGCCACTCGCTATGCGTTTCAGTCCCAGGCTCGTCGCGCTGCTCGCGTGCGCTCTCGCGCTCGGCGCGTGTGCCGTGGGGCGCAACGAAGAGCCGCCGCCTGGCTATCCTGGCAACCCCGCTTCGCCCCACTTCGACATCGGCGTCGTTCCCACCTTCGACGGCCTCAACGGCACGCGCCCACAAACGCAGGCCGACCTCACCGTCGACACCTACGTCCCGCCGCCGCCACCCACGCAGACTCCCGACGCCACCGTCGACACCTATGTCCCTCCACCGCCGCCGCCACCGCCCGCTAACGGCTGGGGCGCCGGCTGCGCCACCGACGCCGACTGCGGCAACAGCCTCTTTTGCATCCTCGTCATCGGCAAGCCCACCGGCTACTGCACACAGCGCTGCGGCGTGCTCGGCCAGTCCTGCCCGGGGACGCCCAACGGCCAGCTCGCCGCGTGCGTGATCCAGGCTAACGACGGCAACTACTGCGGCTTCTTGTGCCGCACCACCGACGCCGTGCAGCACAGCTGCCCCTACAGCCTGTACTGCAGCCCGACCGACTTTCCCGTCGGCAGCGGCCAGCACGACTGCATCGCGCCGTAGCCACCGCCGCGCCGGGCTATCGCGACAGGATCGCCTTGCCCGCCAGGTAGCCGGGGCCGCAGGTGATGTTGCCGCCCGGGTGGCTGCCGCTGCCGGCGAGATAGAGCCCGGCGATCGGCGTCGCGTAGCGCGAGCAGAGCAGCGTGGGGCGCATCAGGTGCAGCTGGTCGAGCGCGTGCTCGCCGTGGTGGATCTGTCCGCCGGCGAGACCGTAGCGCGCCTCGACGTCGGCCGGGCCGAGCACCTCGCGGGCGACGATGCTGTCGCGCACGCCCGGCGCCACCTCGCAAAGTCGCGCCACGGCGGCGTCGCCGAGCGCCTCGCGCGCGTCGTCGTCCCAGCCGCCCTCGCGCTCGCGCGCCGCGAAGTGCACCAGCAGCGACGCGACGTGCTTGTTGCCGTCGCCGCCACCGCCGCCTTCGCCGCCGCTCACCGGCACCACGCGCACGTCGAGCGCCGGCCGCTCGGAAAACGCGCCGTACTTGACCGCGTCGAAAGCGCGCTCGATATCGTCGAGCGTCTCGCCCACGCGCAGCGCCTCGACGGGCGCCTTGACGCCTTCGACCTCGAGCGGCGCCGAGAGCGCCAAGCACACCTTGGCCGTGGTGCCGCGCGTGCGCACGTTGCAGAGCGCCTGGTGCATCCTGCGCGAGAGCTGCCCGCGCGCGAGCAGCTGCGTCAGCGCCGTCTTGGGATCGCAGCTCGCCGCTACCACCTCGGCGTCGAGCTCGCGGCCGTCCGCCAACGTCACGCCCTGCACGCGGCCGTCGCGCGCGCGGATGCGCTCGACGCGCGCGCCGCGCTCGATGGTCACGCCCGCCGCGCTCGCCGCCCGCTCGAGCGCCGCCACCAGCGCCGGCGCGCCGCCTTCGATCTCGCGTCCGGCGAGCACCTCGTAGAACAGCAGGTTGGTCGCCGTGCCGGGCGCCCACGGCCCGGCGAAGCTGCCCGCTACCGCCGGCAGGGCCAGCGCCGCCTTGAGCAGCGCGTCCTCGAAGCGGTCCTCGAGCAGGTCGGCCACGCACATCGGCGCGCTGCGCAGCAGCTCGAGCATGTCGCTGCCGAGCCGCCGAAGCGACAGCCCCAGCCGCCCGAGGCGCAGAAGCCCAGACAGCCCCGGCGAAAAGACCTCCGGCGGCGCGCTGTCGATCACCTGCGTGATGAGCTTCGTGACGTGCCCGACGAAGCGCCGCAGGCCCTCGTGCGCGCGCTGGTCGGCGGCGCTGATGTCGCCGTCGAGCCGCCCCGCGGCGCGATCGATGATCACGTGGCGCTTTTCGCCCGGCGCTGCCGCCAGCACCTTCGGCGCGTCGCGCCACCTCACGTCGAGCGACAGCTCGCGCACCACGTGCGGCCGCACCAGCGACGTCTCGTGCAGAAATCCTGGCGAGACGAAGCCCTCGGCGAACGTCTCGCCGGCGCACAGCCCGCCGAGCACGTCGCGCGCCTCGACCAGCGTCACGGCAACGCCGCCGCGCGCGAGCAGCGTCGCGCAGGTCAGCCCGTTGTGGCCGCCGCCGATGACGATCGCCTTGCCGCCGCCGCGTCCGCCGCTCATAGCGCCCGCCCCTCGAGCATCGTGCGCGCCGCCAGCTGGCCCGGCGCGCCCATGATGCCGCCGCCCGGGTGCGTGCCGCTGCCGCACATCCACAGCTTGCGGATCGGCGTCTCGTAGCGCGCCCAGCCCGGCGCCGGCCGAAAGAAGTACAGCTGCTCGGCCGACAGCTCGCCGTGAAAGATGTTGCCCTCGGTGAGCCCGAAGGTGCGCTCGAGATCGAGCGGCGTGAGCACCTGGCGGTGCAGGATGCTGTCTTTGATGCCGGGCGCCAGCTCCTCGAGCGTGTTGACCACCGCGTCGCCGAAGGCCTCGCGCTGCGCGTCCCACGCCTCGGGACCTTCCTTGAGCTTGTAGGGCGCGTACTGCACGAAGCACGACATCACGTGCTTGCCCGGCGGCGCCAGCGAGCCGTCCGACAGCGACGGGATCACCACGTTGAGATACGGCCGCCGCGAAAACGCGCCGTACTTGGCGTCGTCGTAGGCGCGCTCGAGATACGCGATAGACGGGCCGACGGCGATGTCGCCGCGAAGGTGCGGCCCGTCGCCGGGCCGGCACGTAAAGCTCGGCAGCCGATCGAGCGCCAGGTTGACCTTGCCCGAGCTGCCGCGCATGCGATAGCGCGCCAGCTGCTGCGCGAAG